>NZ_CP031166.1:0-300000 GCF_003344865.1 Euzebya pacifica | reverse complement strand
ACACGGCCTCGATCATGTTCGTCTCGATCCTCCCGAACCGGGGCAACTGTGCACGCCCACCAACCGGTGGCGTCGCCGCCACCGTCCCTCCACGACACCCCTGCACCGCCGAGCCGAGGACGGGCCATGCCGGTGTGTCCCGACACCCGAGTCCGCTGACGAGGCCATCGCTGGGTGGGTTGCGTTGATGGCCGCCGATGGGGCCAGGCGCGCCACGAAGCTCTTCAACCTGCCAGCCGACGCGGCACGGGAACGGCTGATGCGGACCACGTGGACGCTCGACGCGATCGACGAGGCGACCGACGGTGTCGACATCGCTGACATCCACTAGGCCCACAATGTGACCCCACAAGCGCGGGACGATGCAGCAGACCTTCTCGGCTTGCTGGCAGGCCGTCGCCGAGGCCGTCGTCGCAGCGTGGGCTGGCCGGGCGGGTCAGCGGAGTCGGCTGCCGATGTCGGTCCACCAGTCGGGACTGGTGTCGGCGATCACTGACGCGGCGAGGCAAATGTTGCGGTCGGCGACGAGGACGGTCGAGGCGCCCTCGGGAAGGAACCCGATCGCAAAGACGGCGTTGGCCCATGACCCGACGCTTGCTTCCCACGGCAGTGTGGCCGAGGCAATCACCTGCCGGACCGCGTCGGCGATCGCGTCGGGGTTGAAGTCGTCACGGGTGGCCTCCTCCCGGATGCCGATGACGAATCGTCCGGGGCCGGTGGGCCACTCGGGGGCAGGCACGTCGACACCTTCGACAGTCGAGTCGAACACCCCGTTGTTGGCAGCGAGGACTCCTTCGACGTGCATGCCAGTCCATGACGGCGCGAACGTCGGGGCGTCGGGGCGCGTGTCCATGACACCGGCGGTGGGGAGCTGGTCGCGGGAGGGCACCGGCGTGGCGTACTTGCCGACCTCGGCGACACCGGTGCGGAAGGCCACGCTGTCCCCATCGGGCCCAAGGTCGATCAGAACGGTCTCGGAGGAGTGGACAGTCGCGACGACCGTGACGCCATTGACGGTCCGTGCCGACTCGACGACACCGTCCATGTGGCTGTTGTGTCCGAGCAGTTCGCCCAGCGGCCCCTGGATGAGGTCGGTTGCGTTGCGGTCTGCCGTGAGGATCGTGATGAAGCCCATGACGGCAGCGTAAGCGGAGAGCTGACAGGCCATCGCCGTCGGGCGGATCGACCAGCACATAGTTGTTCAAGCCGAGCACACCGCGCCATGCGTCGGTTCGTCTGCCACCCCGAGAGTTGTCCTGGTCGCAGTCTTGGCAACCCTGATCTTGCGGGAGCCTCGGAGGTCTCGCGACAGGCGCGCGGACTTCCGTTGCCACTCGCGGAGAGGAAGGGCCCGGATGTTGCTGTCCTGTGACAAGCCCGCATGGCAGGATCAACCCGCCGCGAGACTGCGAGGCGCTCGCCACGTCACATGAGGAAGACCCGCAAAGACCCTTTTCCGATTTGGAGAACTTCATGACAAGAAGTCGAAATTGCGGCGGGGAGGCAAGCCGTCGGCGATACGGCACCATTCCTAAAGTTCTAGTGTGCCTAACAATTCTAGCAACTTTGGGTGCCACTGAGGCATCTGCAGCTGGCAGCACGGGTGAGCCTGAGGTGTATAGCCTTTGGACGTTCTGTGATCACGGCTACGCAATTCATGGTTTCACCGCCGATAATGTGAGCAAAGAATACGATGCGTATTTCGAAGCACAAATAGAACATCCTCGCCATGGCAACTACATCAGGAGTTACGTTCCAGCCGGAAGTTCCCGGTCGTCCACCCTGCACACCAACTCTACTAGCGTTCCTGAGCTTACGCTAGACCTAGAAATAACTTGGTTGGAGGCAGACAATGGCAACGACTTAGTTCGCCGGTTTGAAATGCAGGCGCCAGCAATCAGCTGCCCTGATGATAATACCTACCCCGCGCAAAGTGTATACTTTCTCCCCCCTGGGGCAAGTGACCCGAATGAGGCTCAGAGCCCTGAAGAGCTGAATGACATGCCCTTCTGGCGAATTGAAGGCCCTACCCGCTACGAAACTGCGGAAGATAATGCCTACAATACTTTCCCTGACGGAGCTCAAACGATCCTGATCGCAAACGGGGATGTTGCAGCCGACCAGTTATCTGGTGCGCCACTTGGACGCGCCCTACGGGCGCCGATACTATTGCAGCCCAGCAGTTACGAGAATGAACTACACCCTTCAATCGTTCGCGCGGTTGAGAACTTGGGTGCGAGACAGGTCGTAATACTTGGCGGCAATGCTGCCGTAAGTAGGGGCACGCAGGATCTGCTGGAACGTTCCGGCCTAAGAGTTGCTCGTATTGCGGGTACTACTCGCTACGAGACTGCTGTTTCGATCGCGTGGGAACTAATAAGCGCTTCAGGCGCTTTTGCGTCTGGCGTTAGCCTCGCAGATGGCGGTAACTTCACTGATGCCATAACGGCTGCAGGTGCATCTGATGAAGATCCATTACTGTTGACCTACGGCGCTGAGAGCAATCAACTACCGGCTGAAGTGTTAGAGTTCCTTCAACATTTTGAATCCACAATCGAAAACGTCCGTGCGGTTGGACGAGCTGCTGCGAACGTAAGCGAGCAGGCCGCAACTGCTGCAATAGCTGAATCAGAAGTAATCGTTCGCGCTAGACCCTTTGAAACCTCTATCGCAACAGCACAAGCCAATCTCGCCGAAAACGGCGGTATGGTGCAGCGTATTCTTGTTGCTTCGGCAGATGAGTTCCCTGACGCTCTAAGCGCAGGGGTTAGTGTTGACTCGACGAGTGGAGACATACTTATCGTCGCTTCTGATTCAGATATGGACAACATGCAGGCATTGATAGACTTCTTGAAACTTTATGGCAACCCAGATGCTCAAGTAGTTGCCGTCGGCGGTACGTCGGCTGTCAGCGATGCACTTGCGACAGCTATCGCAGATAACGTTGCTGCTTCGGCTCCCAGCTCTTAGCGAGCCAGCCGGCGAACCCCTTGACGTGGCATCGTGCCACGGGTGTGGCAAATGGTAGGAGAGGTAAATGATGCAATGGCTGAAGCGAAGTCCGTCCGAATAGATGGCGACCTGGTCGCTGCCGCCGAGGCCGCAGCGATGGCCGGGCACAGGTCCACCGCAGAGCAGGTCAACTACTGGGCTGCGGTCGGCCGACGCATCATCGCCGCAACCGGGGTCGACCAGGGGCGGATGGACGCTGTCGTGGCCGGAACCGGCCAGTTCGATGACCTCACCGCTGAGGAACGGGTGATCGCCCACGCCCGCATCGACGTCACCATCGAACAGGCCGTCACCCGGACACCCCTGGCCGAGCACGCACGGGCCGACGGCATCACGACCGTCACCGTGGACGAGTCCGGCCAGCTGGTCTGGACCTCCCCCGACGGCACCATCAGCCACGGGTGAGTCGCCTGGACCTGCTTGCCGGCCCCAACGGGGCAGGCAAGACCACGCTGTTCCGTCGGGTCATCGGGCCGTTGCGACCGGGCTTGCCGTTCGTCAACGCTGACGTCATCGCTGCGCAACGGTGGCCGGAGGACCCCGAAGGCAACTCCTACGCCGCCGCTCGGATCGCTGACGCCACCCGACGGCAGCTGATCGAGGCCCGACTGGACTTCGCCACGGAGACCGTGTTCTCCCCCTCAGCTGCCCGGAGCGGCACCCGGCCAGCCGTGCCGGCTCAGCTGCTGGTGAGCCCAAGCGCCTGACGGGCGCGGGTGTACTTGGCGGCCAGCCGGTCGCGGGTGTCTGGGTCGAGCACCGCCAGTCGGGCAGGGTCGGCGTTGTCGTCGATGTCAGCGGCCTTCACGACGAGCGCGATCGGGTTGGCTGCCACCCGCCGGTAGTAGTCGTCCTTGGGCTCATCGGCCCGGCGGGTCATGGCATCCACCGCCGCGGCCTGAGTGTCGGTGAGGCCGTCGGCGCGCAGCTGGTCCAGGGTGACGTCGGTGTCTTCCACGACGTCGTGAAGCGCTGCCACGACGCGGTGGTCGTCGGTGGCGTCATCGGGCAGGTGACCGAGGACCCTGTGGACGTGACCGATGTAGGGGCGGCCGGCCTTGTCGGTCTGCCCGTTGTGGGCCGTGGTCGCGATGTCGAGTGCTCGGTCGGGTCGCATCAAGGGGGCTCCGGGGGTGGGGATGGGACGGCGTGGTTGCACCGTATCGGCCGGTGCGGTCAGCGATGGGCCGGCGTGAACGGCTCGCAGTAGTCCCGGCGGTCGACAGGGGTGTTCTTTGCGGCGGCCCGGCGGTCAGGGCTCAACGGGACGGGCCGCTGCCGCCCCACCGAAGGGCGGCCTGATCACCCAGCCGTCAACGACCACGTCGATGCCGGCCACTCGGGTGTCAGCAATCGTGACCGGGCCGTCGAGGACGCCCAGCTCGCCATAGGCAGACCCGATCGCCGTTCGTCCGGCCGCCAGCGTCACGGCGGGGTCGTCGTCGTGGCGTCGCAGGAACCGATTGGTCCCGCCGGCGTACTTCACCACACCGTTGGTACGGAGCGGACCATCGACACGGGTACCGACGTGGGTGGACAGCACCACCGCCGCCGCAGTGGCGTCGGGCCATCGCGACAACGCGACCAGGTCAGCAGCAACGGCGTCCACGTACCCACCAACCCGTGGCCGCATCGTGTCGAAGTGATAGTGCGCCTTGCCCTCCACGAGCAGCACCGGGACTGCCTCCGACGTCACCACCGCAAGGTCCACGCGTCGCCACTCGCGCACCACGACCAGATCGGCTTGCTCCGCCACCTGCTGGGCAAGCCACCAGACCATTCGGTCCCGGACCGCCAGCTCGACCTTCCCCGACAACGCCAGATAGCCGATCTCACCGGGGTCGGCCGACTCGGCAGCACCGATGAGCGCCTTCGTTGTCAGGTCGTCGCTGAGCATGCCGCCCCACCCTGCCAGACACGCGCCATTCGGCTGGCCTCCCTGCACACGTCCAAGACGTCATCGGCGGGGGCAGACCGGGGTCGGTCTGCCCCGCGATCGGTCATGGAACGGCGGGGTGATACCGAGCCTCCGGGCGGGACTGCTGACACACAGCAGGAACATGACGAAGGGTGCGAGGTGGCGGGTGCGCATCTGCGACTCCGTGGACCAGCACGGGTGATACCGCCGAGACAGTCGTTGGCCACCACCATCCGAACGACAGACCCATCAGATGTGTCGCCTCCACTCGGCACGCCACTCAATGCGGCCTCGCCCCATAGGGCCTCGGGGCGTGTGCCACCCTGTCAGGGGACGGAACGCGCTGGACGGACAGGACGAGGACGATGGGTGACGACACGATCGTGTGGCTCACGCGATCCCAGTGGCAGAACGCCGCCAACGGGATGGCATGCAGGTACGGCGACACCGGACGACTCGATGTGGTCGAGGTCACCGAGCTCGGTGAGGCCCGTGTGTGCTGCGAGGACGGTCACGAGTTCCTCCTGCCCCCTCCGGCCGTGGTGAAGCCGGCCACTGCGGGTAGAGGAGGGATCCTTGAGGATCTCGGGGTGTACCAGGCACTCCTGGACGTCTTCGAGTTCGGGGAGGGACGGACGGAGTACGGGGTGATCGAGCACCGGTTCGCCCAGGCCCACCGGGACCTGTACGTCGACCTTGTCGGCCGGTACCACCACACGGCGATCGCCTGTGAGGACCCTGCCAGGTTCACCGTGTCCTCGTTGCTTGCGGGTGCGCTCGGCCGTCTCCACGCCGAAGGTGCCGTGCGGTTCAGCGACGGTCCTGGGACCGGCCGTTGGTCCTACCTCAACCCGGTCAGCTACTGGGCGCTGCCACCGGTGCCCGACCGTCCCCCGGTTACCTGGACGGCGTGGGCGCAGGCCAACGGGATCGATCCCGACACGTGGCCCGCCACCGAGGGGATCAGCTGCCGGCACACCCCCAGCTGAGCGGGCGCTGTGCCCCGCCGCCACCTGGCCTTGTCGGGTGGCTGACAGGGTGGCCGAACCATCGGTTCTCGGAGTTCCACCGAGACGGTCGTGTGGCCCTACAGTCAGCGCTCTCGGCCGCCTTCAGGCGTCCGGTCCTCCTCTGCCGCCGTTTGGAGCACCGTGTTCCGTCCCCCTGCAATGCCATCCATCGCTGACCTGTCGTTTGTGCCCGCCGGGTCGTTTCCGACCGGAGGCCAGCTCAGGTTCGGGACGAGCGACGGCATCGCGACCCGCTTGGGCCACGACCACTCCGCCGGGGTGGTCACCGTCCTGAGCGCCGGGGGGCTCGGCGACCCTGCCCTCCCATTGGTGGTGCTGATCGGCCCGTCGGACCCTGCATCGGTCCACGCGCTCGACCCAGTCGGGGTCCACGTCGTCTCCATCAACAGAACAGTGGACGACGTTCCCCGCCAGATGCTGATCGGCGACGCGGGAAGCCTTGCAACCGCCGACGAGCTCGACCGGCTGGACCCACCCGACGACCTCACCGTGCCGCCATGGGTGTGGCGACGCGACCAAGCACTGCGCGGCGACGCCTACATCGGCCTGACGGCAGACCAAGGCAGCTGGCGGCTGGTCGAGCACGTGGCACTCGACATCGTTGGCAGGCCGATCGGAACGGTCCTGGCTGAGGTCGAAGAGCCGCTGGAAGGGTCCGTTGGGCATGACCCGGTGGGATGGCCCGGCGCACGGGTCGACTGGGAGGCATGGGCGGCAGCCGTCGGCCGGGACGATCCCGAAGCAGCGACGCCGGCGGACTGGCCGATCCTGTCGGAACTGGTGGACCTGCCCGGCCATCTGCAGGGCCACGTCGGTGTGCCCTCGGGCCGGATCGCTGTCGGCGACTCCTTCGTTGGCAGCAACGGCAGTCCGTACCCCTTCCAGGTCCTTCCGGTCCGTCTGCCGGCCGGACGCTGGCCCGTCTGGCTGCTCGACACGTCCGAACCGACGATGAACACCGACGTGGTGATCAGGTTCGGCGACACCCGACCGGTCTGCTGGGTGTCGCTGCCGAACGTCGGGGTGCAAACGGCCAAGGTCGGATTCGGCGACGTCGGCACGTTCGAGCAGCCCATCAGCGACCCGGTACCCGGCGGCGGTCCGCCCCACGACGCCAGCGGCGCCGGGCAGGTCCAGGTCCGAACCGGAACCGAAGGCTCCTGGCCGATCTTCATTGGGCTGGATCGGCTCGGTGTTGCCGTGGCAGCTGCTGCCCTGGACACCACCCGGATGGCCGAGGCCTACATCGCTGACCGCCATCCGTCCCCGGCCGACGTACGGATGAGAGACCGCCACGTGGCCGATCTGGGCGACCGGATCCTCGAGCTGCACGGTGATGTGCTGGCTGAGCTTCGTCGCATCCTGTCGGCGCTCGGGGTCGACGCGATCGCGGACCGCAGCACGCTGTCGTGGGTTGCCAACGACCTGTCGTTCACGGCCTACGTCGCCCACGAAGGCGACGAGGAACCGCCGGCCATCGGTGTCGACGTTGCGCTGCCCCCACCCCACGCAACGCCCGAGGACCTCGATGTCGTCGTTGGTGAACCCGCCACGGATTCGTCCGGTTGGGACGCGCCGACGTCGCAGCCGTGGCGCTACGGCACCTACCGGCCCGGACACCTCCCGCCGTTGCGTCACGAGCCAGTCCGCCACCTCTCCGTCGAGTTCGACAGCGACCAGCTCTCCGAAGGCCGCATCGTTGAGGCACTGGCCGATCTCAGGTCGGGCATCACACGGATCCGCAACGTCTGAACGGTCCGTGATCGTGGCTGCTGCCGTTCCGGGTCGCCAGGTCGCCGGGCGCCTGGCAGCCCTGCACACGGCACCGACACATCGTCGGTGGACGGGACCGCTCCTACTGGCTACCGGAACGCTTGCTGACGCGGTCGAAGCCACCCTCACGGACCGGACCTGACCGGATCGGGTCAGTTGCTCGGCGTCCCGTCACGGTCGAACCCGCCGCGGGCAAGCAATCCCGTGAGCTCGACCACCTGCTGCCGGTCACCGGAGGAGTCGGCTGCCTCGAGCAGACACGAGACCTGCCATGCCCAGCCAGCCGCCGATCCCGGCCGGTCATCACCGGACAGAGCACCTGCAAGCGCATGGGCATCGGCAGCCGACAGCTCGTGGGTCCACACCACCTCACCGGCGGGGACCGCACCGAGCAGCCGATGGATCAACGCGGTGATCGGCCACGGGGTCACCGCGGTGCAGCAGATCGTCGCAACGGTCCGGTCGAGCAGCAAGGCGGTGGCGGCTGCCCACACGGGCTGGTGGCGCAACTGGACCGCGAACGGCACCGCGGCGCCCATGGTCAGCGACGGAACGGAAACAGGCATTGGGAACTCCTCGTGTTGGGTGTCACCGGCAGTCGGTGCAGCACTGACCGCCGAAGGCCGCTGGTGCAGGCCTCCGGGCTAGGCAGCCCGGTTGGAGTTCCACAACAGGCACCCTATCGGTGGGCTGTGACACCGAGCGCGGCCACGAGGACGTCGGGGCCACGTGGCAGCCTGTGACCAGTGGACAACGAGGACGTGCAGCAGGTCGACCGAGGCCCATCGACTGTGGAGGACGACGGCCCACGCACCCCCCGCGGGATGTGGCGGCTGCTGCAAACCCCGGGTGTGGGTGCGGCACGGGCAATGGCGCTGGCCGGCAGCCACGTGTCGTGGGCCACGATGCACCGTGCCGCCCCCGACCGGCTCGTCAAGCACGTCGGCCGCAAGGTCGCCGAACAGATCGCCGAACACGGCATCCCCGAAGCCGAACTGACCAGCCACCTCGATGGTGACGTCCTCACCCCATGGACGCTCGGCTACCCGATCAGGCTGCGCGACATCGATGGCTGCCCCCCGTTGATCTGGGTTCGCGGCATCCTGCCGTCCAGCGGTCGGGCGCTGACCATCGTCGGGGCCCGCAAGCCCTGGGCGTACGGGGCGGCGGTGGCGGCACGGGCCGCCCGGACCTGTGCCGCCAACGACATCGTCACCGTCTCCGGGCTCGCCGACGGCATCGACACCACCGTGGCGGAAGAAACCCTTGCCGAGGGCGGCATCCACCTGGCGGTCATCGGCAGCGGGGTCGACCGGCCGCGCCGCCCCGACCTGGCCGACCGGATCCTTGCCGCCGGTGGCGCCATCATCAGCGAACAGCCGCCCGGGACCGCCGCTTCCCCTGGCAGCCTCGTGGCCCGCAACCGCATCCAGACTGCCCTTGGTGACGCCACCCTCGTTGCCGCCGCCGCAACCGGGTCGGGCACCGCACACACCGCCCGGTTCGCCCTCCTGCAACAACGGCCGCTGTGGGTCCCCGCCCCCACCCGGGCCCACGCCGACCATCCCGCCGCAGGGCTTCTCCTTGCCCTTGCCGACCCCGACGGGATCGCCAACCCCGAACAGGTCCTGCACGTCGGCGGCCGCCACGGCGCCCTGCTGGCCAACCGGCGACCCGCCGCGGACCGTGTCCTGGCTGACGGCGACGCCCTCGACGACGCCATCATCAGCCTCTGAGACCGGCTGTCGCTGTGGTCGTGCAGACTCGCCACGCGACTGCCGGCAACCAGACTCGGAGGGACCATGGCTCGCGCGTTCGACCTCAACATCCAGGAGGTCCTGGAAGCATGGACGGTGACGGAGGCCATCCGCGAGCTCATCGCCAACGCCATCGACGAGCACCGGCTCACCGGCACCACCGAACCCGAGATCGTTGAGGAGGCCGACGGCTGGCACATACGCGACGCCGGCCGTGGGCTCGCCCACGACCACCTCACCGCCAACGAGAGCGCCGAGAAGCTCGCCCATCCCAACCTGGTGATCGGCAAGTTCGGCGTCGGCCTCAAGGACGCCGTCGCCGTCCTGCACCGACACGGTGTCGCCGTGACCATCCACAGCCGCCACAACACCCTCGAGTTCGGCAGCCACCCCAAGGCCGGGTTCGACATCACCACCCTGCATGCCTTCGTCGACGACCCCGCCGACCCGACCATGACCGGAACCGATGTGGTCCTGTCGGGCCCCGCGGTCAACATCGCCACCATCGACGCGGCCAGACGGCTGTTCCTCGCCTATGCCGACGTCGAGCAGCTCGGCACATCAAGCTACGGGACGGTCCTTGCTCGCCCCCCAGGCAGCGACGCCACCATCTACATCAACGGGCTCAAGGTCGCCGATGACCCCGACCTGCTGTTCTCCTACAACATCACCAGCCTCACCAAACCGCTGCGCAAGGCGCTCAACCGCGAGCGCAGCAACGTTGGTCGTGCCGCCTACTCCGACCGGGTCAAGGCCATCCTGCTCGACTGCACCGACACCGCGGTCGTCGACGCCCTCGTGGAGGACCTGCAGGGCTACCAGTCCGGCACCTGGCACGACGAGGTCCAACGCGTCGACGTCGGATTGCACGCCTGTCAGCAGCTCGCCGCACGCACCGACACGGTCTTCCTCACCCCGCTGGACATCCTCACCGCCCCCGATTTCGTCGATCGTGCCCAGGGCGATGGACTGGAAGTGGTCGTCGTCCCCGACACCATCGCCACGAAGCTGCGCGGCCAGACCGATGCGTCCGGTCAGCCGATCCGCGACCTCGACGGCTACCGGGACGAATGGAACGACAGCTTCGCCTTCGAGTTCGTCGACCCGGCCGAACTCACCCCGGCCGAACAGCACGTGTGGGACCGACTCGACGACATCATGGCGTTCCGTGGCGGGCAGCCGGAAGGGGTCCGGCAGATCCGCATCTCCGAAACCATGCGGCTGGCCGAGGGCGCCTACAGGGAAGCCTGCGGCGTGTGGGACCCGACCAACGGAACCATCGTCATCAAACGGTCCCTGCTGGCTGATGTCAGCCGGTTCGCCGGCACCATTCTCCACGAGGTGGCCCACGCCACCTCCGGTGCGGGTGATGTCACCTGGCAGTTCGAGGAAGCCCTGACCGATGAACTCGGCCGTGTCTACGAGACTGCGTCACGGCCACGCTGAAGACCCCCCGCCTGGCAGGCCGCGTCAAAAAGGGGCCGATGGCCATACCGCTACACATCGGCACTGGTCGTTGACCACTGGTCCCACCACGGGTTGTATGCAGCCAGCAGGGACGTGTTGTGGCCGCCGGCCGCGACTGGACATTCAGGGGGGACGATGCGGGGCTACGTGCGGTGGCGCAGCCATGTCGATGGCCAACCGGTCGTGGTGCGGTGGCATCGCCGATCACGACATGCGACGGTTGCCCATGGCGGCTGGCTCGGCCCCGAGGGGCCGGGATGCCGCATCGAACATGTTGTTGCGCTCGACCCGACCTGCCCCGGCTTCACCCGTGACCGGGCTGGCCGGCTCGTGGCGCTCGTCGCCCCACCCCCAGCCCGTCCGCCATTGTGGCGACGCCTCCTCATCCGGGTCCTGTGACCCGGCCGCCAGTCGAGGGCGGCATGGGGTCCCCCAGCCAGCTGACCAGCCATCTGCACCTCCCCGCAGGCCGCCCCGACATCGGCTCGGCCTGCCACCGCCAACGGAGAGCACCGCGCCAATGAGCCAATCCAGGTCGCAGAGGTCGTTGTCGCAGGAGGCCAGCGACGCCATGCTGGCCGCCGCCCTGAAGCTGACCGACGCGTTGCAGGTCGCCTCGGACCGGTCTCGGTCAGGTGTGCAGATCGACTGGGAACCGGTGCGGCTTGCCGGCCTCGACTTGGCCGGCTGCCACCTTCGGCTTGCAGCGGCGATCTGGTCAGCAGTCACGCGACGCGACACCTCCGGGGCGTTCAGCGCCGAGCGGACCGCAGAGGTGACGGTGGACACCCCATGGGGCCCAGCCATTGACGTCGATGCAATCCGGCAGCTGCGCCGACTGCTGCTGTCCCCCGATGCCGTCGACACCCAACAGGTTGTCGACTTGGTCCTGTCAGTCGACCACGACGACGTCAACGACAGCTCGTTTGCTGGGGTGTTCCGGCTGCTCCTCACCAGGGTTGCCGATCACCACAGCGACGAGGAGGCGGTCGACATGGTGGCGTCGGTGGTCCGCGACGAACTCGACCGGTCCGATGAACCCGACCGCACCATGGACATGCTCGACCGGTTCATGCGAATCGCGGACAACGACGGCCTTCCCGAACCGGTCGCCGACGGGATCCGGTTGGCGCTGCAACTCCCCCGCTGACCTCGGCACCCACGGAGCCGGCAGGGACTGTTGAAGGCGGCCGGGGACCCAGGGGGTGGGCGGGGTCCCCGGCCGCAACGAACCTCCAAGGGGGGCGGAGGTCCGAACGACCCGGCCGGTGTGGGGGACACCGGCCAGAGCTGAGAGGAACTGTAGACCGCGACGGGCCCGTTCCCCACTCTCAGCCACCGTCCAACCACTCACCGACGTCGCCGCCGGGCAGGTCGACCGCACCTTCGCGAGCTGGACAACGTTCGAGCCCATCCCGACGCTGGCGTGCCCGCGACCGCCATCCACCCGCGGTAGGCTGCCCCTCGACAGTGGGGAGGAGGTGCTTGCCATGGCGGTCCGCCCGCCCGACCAGACGCGCCAGCTGAGCTCTTCGTCGACGGCCTCCGTCAACAAGCACCCGCCGACACGATCTGGCCCCGGCCCACTGCCGGACCGGGGGCTGTTCGCAGCTGCGGCATGGCTGGCCTCGACGCTGTGGTTGGTCGCAGCCGGGTTGGTCGTGGTGGTCGCCGTGATCGTCGTTGCGCTGCCCGGCACGCACCTGCTGACGGTCACGTCCGGGTCGATGAGTCCTGCGCTGGACCCCGGCGACGTCGTCATCGTCGTCGCACGGGAGGAGTCCCTGGCCGTCGGGCAGCTGGCCACGTTCCCCGACACGGGCCGCGGTGGCTTGCTGGTCACCCACCGGGTGGTCGACCACACCGACGTCGACGGCCAGCTGGCCTACGCCACCCGCGGGGACGCCAACCAGTCGGCCGACCCGACCCCTGTCCCCCACAGCGACCTGGTCGGTGTCGTCCGGATCGTCCTGCCCGACGTCGGCCGGCTCCTCCCCACGGGCCCGCACGGGCCACTGCCGGGTGTGACCGCCCTGCTCCTCACCGTGATATCGGTCCTCATGGTATTGCAATACGGTCGTCGGTCGGGTTAGGGTCGACCGGTCAGACCGAACTGAGTCGGGCCGTCAGGGTGGGACCGCCGGAGGGGCCAGCACGGCCCCCGGCAGCGGTGTCCGTTCGGTGGCCGGATGCACCGACCGTTGGGGGTAGTGCCATGCCTGTGCCCGTTCGTATCGTCTCGGCGGCCGTGGCCGCCGTCGTCCTGCTCGCTGCGGCTGTCGTGATGGTGATCGACGCCACGTCGGCGGCCTTCACCGACCAGACGTCCAACGCCGACAACGGCTGGACCGCTGGGACGCTCACCATCACCGACGACGACGGTGACGTCGCCATGTTCGACTCGACCACGACCACGATCGGTCCCGGTGACACCGTGACCAACTGCATCGCGGTGACCCGGTCGGGGACGGTCCCTGCGGCAGACGTCATCCTGTACAGCGACACCGGCAGCACCGGTGCGCTGGACCCGTTCCTGAACGTGACCGTGGAGCGGGGCACCGGCGGCGGGTTCGGCAGCTGCGGCGGGTTCACCGCGTCCGGTGCCGCGGTGTTCACCGGGACGCTGGAGGACTTCCTGACCGACCACGACGACGTCGCGTCCGGCATCACCGACACCGACGTCGCCGTGGACGACACCACCGTGTACCGGTTCGCCATCGAGCTGGACGGCACGACACCCGACGCCCAGCAGGGGGCTGCGTCCACCGTCGTGGCGTTCACCTGGACCGCCCAGACCGGATCCTGACCCCCCGAACCACCCCGCCGCACCGGCCCCCTCTTTCGGTGTGGCGGGGCTGGGGGATTCGGATGGCACCGTCGAGCCGCACCGCCCGGCCATCACGACGTGACGGCCACCGGTGGCGTGCATCAACCACGCTGCTGGCGCCGTTCGTCGTCGTCGCGCTGGTCGGGGTGGCCGCGGCCACGGTCACGACCGGTCAGCGAGGGACCGGCAGGCTGTTCGAGGAGTTCACGGTCCTGACGTCACCCGACCCGACGGGCGCGGCGCTGGCACTGACCGGCCACACCCACCGGACCGCCGGCACCGTCCTGCTCGGCCGGGCCGACGTGTTCGCCGACAGCCTCGCCTCGGCGACCCTGCAGACCGACCGGCCGCTGCTGCTGACCGGCCCGACCGACCTCGATCCGCGCGTCGCCGCCGAGCTCGACCGGCTCGAGACCAGCCACGTGATCGTGCTCGGCGGCTCCGCAGCGATCGACGACACCGTCACCGATGCCCTCGCCGACCGCGGAGTGGCGGTGACCCGGCATGCCGGGCCCGACCGGACCGGCACCGCCGTCGCGGTCGCCGATGCCGGCGCCGGGTCCGACACCGTCCTGCTGGTCCGCGGCTACGGGCCGGAGGGCAACCCGACGGCAGCGTTCGCCGACAGCCTGTCCGTCGGCGGGGTCGCCGCCGCCAACGGCTGGCCGGTCCTGCTGACCACGACCGACAGCCTCTCCCCCGCCACCCGCGACTGGCTCGCCGACCGCCGGCCCGACCGGATGGTCGTCGTCGGTGGGACGGCCGCGATCACCGACCGGGTCGTCGAGGCCGTCGCGCCGTTCGTCGGGTCGGTTGCCCGTGTGGCCGGCGACACCAGGTTCACGACCGCGGCCACGATCGCCACGACCCTGACCGGCCTGGACGACGTCGGCCGGCTCGGGACCGTCATCGTGGCCGACGGCACCAGCGACGACGCCTGGGCGGCCGGGTTCGCCGCCAGCCACACCGCCGCGACGACCGGCGGCCCGATCGTGCTGCTGGACACCACCGGCCGGGTGCCGGCTGCGACCGCGGAGATTCTCGCCCGCGGCGGCACCCACCTGCTGTGCCTGGCCGGGGTCGACCCAGACGTGTGCGCCGCCCTTGCCGCCCCCGCCCCACAGCAGCCGCACGGGACCGTCCTGGTCGACGGGGCAGGGCCGCTGGAGGGGGCGACGGTCACCCTCGAGCACGTCGACGACCCGACCGTGCCCCCGGTCACCGCAACGACCGGCCCGGACGGCACCTGGACCGCGAGCGCCCCGGCGGGACGCTGGACCGTCGTCGTCGACCATCCGACGGTGGGCAGCCAGGACGTCACCGGACAGCTCGACCCTGCCGTCCTGACCGGCCACGACGCCGGTCCGTTCCTACTTGTCTGGCCCGACGGCAACCCGGCAACGTCGGGCAGCGTCGATGCGGGGACGGTCACGCTTGCCGTCCCGACCGTGGACGTGACCGGCCGGGTCACCGGCCCCGCCGGCAGCCCGATCGACGGGGCAACGGTGACCGCGACCACCAGGACACCCGCACGGCAGGCACCCCCGATGACACGAACCGGACCGGACGGGACGTTCGTGCTCCAGCTGCGCCCAGGCCAGTGGACGCTCCGGGTGACCGCACCTGGCCACACCACCGGCACCCGCGACCTGACCGTCCACGCCGACGGGACCGTCGAGGGCGACCTGACCTCCCCGATCGTGCTCGCCACCCCACCGGCCGGCCCGCCACCACCGGCGCCCGACCCGACGGTCGACATTCGGCTGGACAGCCCCGCCGGGGTCGGGTTCGACGCGACCGGGATCGCCCCCGGCTACCGACAGGCCGTCGACTACGTCGTCGGCTACGACGGCGACCCTGCACGGGTCACCCTGTCCGCCACCGTCGACGGGCCACTCGCCACCCACCTCCACGTCGAGGTGATCACCGACCCCGACACCGACCCGACCGTGGTGTTCACCGGCACACTCGCCGACCTCGCCGCGACGGGGACCGGGGTGACATGGGAACCGACCGGACCGGCGACCCGCACCTACCGGATGACGGTCTCGCTCCCCGACGACACCGGCGACGACGTGCAGGGCACCAGCGCATCCGCGACGTTCACCTGGACCGCCGATGCGTGACCAACCCTCCACCCACCCAAGGGCCGCCGTTGTCGGCGTCTGCCTCCTCGCGACCGTCTGCCTTCTCGTGGCGGCCAGCAGCCTGACGCGGACGACCTCGGCGGCGTTCACCGACACCACCGAGACGACCGCCGGGTTCGTCGCCGACATCCCCCCGACCCCCACGCTCGCATGGGGCAACGGAAGCAGAGGGCAGCTGGGCGACGGCACCACGACCAACACCCAGGCGACCCCGACTCCCGTCGCAGGTGCCCACACCTTCCACATGGCTGCGGCAGGGGACCAGTACACATGCGCGATCGACGCTGCAGGGGCTGCCTGGTGCTGGGGAGCAGGATTCAACGGCAGGCTCGGCGATGGCACGGTGGACGTTCAAAGGTCAACCCCAGTCGCCGTGTCGGGCGGTCACATCTTCGCAGCGATTGGTGCCGGCCAGAACCACACGTGCGCCATCGACACGACCGGGGCCGCTTGGTGCTGGGGTGCGGCCAGTAACGGACAGCTCGGGATCGGAGTGGAAACTGCCGACCAGTCGGTCCCAACCGCCGTGCTCGGCGGGCACACCTTCACCGACATATCCGTCGGCGTCGAGTTCAGCTGCGGCCTCGACACCGATGGAGCGGCCTGGTGCTGGGGTGAAGGCAGCAGCGGGCGACTCGGCAACGGCGGCACCACGGACCAGCGCACGCCGTCGCCCGTTCACGGCACCCATGTCTTCACCGCCATCAGCGCCGGATTGGCACACGCATGCGCTATCGACACGGTCGGGTCGGCCTGGTGCTGGGGCTACTCATCCAACGGCCCGCTGGGCAATGGGTCCGTCACCGGGTTCCACTCCACCCCCGTCGCCGTCCTTGGCGGCCACACCTTCACCGACATCACCGCCGGCTACTTCCACACGTGCGCGATCGACACGGCCGGAGCCATGTGGTGCTGGGGCGACGGTCTACGCGGACAACGAGGAGACGGCACCACAACACGGCCGCAGGGAACTCCCGTGGCCGTCCTCGGCAACATCACAGCCAGCCGAATCGCCGCCGGCAGCAACCACACGTGCGCGATCGACACGACCGCGGCCGCCTGGTGCTGGGGATGGAACAGTCAAGGCCAGTTGGGGGACGGCATGACCCAGGATCAGACGTCACCGGTTGCTGTCGTCGGCGGCCACGTGTTCTCCGACGTCAGTGGCGGAAGCTCGCACACCATCGCAGTCCCCTGAGAAGGACACCCCACCGGTAGCGGTACTCCGTCTGCGGGGGCGGGCGGGCTGCTTGCGTGCCGGGCCGCAGCGGTGACGGCTCGTCCCATGCTTCCTGGATGGATGATCCTCGTCGCTGCCGCGTCAAGCCTCGCCGGAGCCGTCGTGTACGCCCGTGGCGTCTTGGCCGGCACCGTCGTCTCGAACCTCCTCACCTTGGACGCTGTGGGGTGCCGCCCCGCTGCTCGCCGTCATCGGCCAGTTTGACGAAGGCGCCACGACGACCGCCGTCACGACCGGCGCGGCAGGCCTCGGGCCATCCCTGCTTTTTCGGCTTTCATTCCTTCCGGACGTCGATCGGCCGGACGGTGTGCGGCCCCGGCCCGGCCCAGTCAGCCATGAAGGGCGTGGGGCCGCAGTCGGCCGTCTTCCACCAGTGGGCCGGCCGACGGTCGCGGGTCAGGACGTGGAGCGGTCGGGATAGGGGTCGTGGACCGAGTCGCCGCCCGAGCCGGTCCGGTACTCGTTGTTGCCGCAGCGGGGGCAGGGCGGCAGATGGGTGGTGGACTGCACACCGAGCTCGTAGTCGCATTCGGTGCACACGTAGGTACCGGCTGAGACGTCGCTGCCGGACGGCACTGGTTCGGCCATGTGGTGCTCCTTCGCTGTCTGGGGTCGTGTGGGACGGACGGGAGCCTTGCCCGACCCGATCGTCTCCACACACCGATGCTCCCGACGGTGTGTCCCAGGCAGTCAGTCGGTGAGGGCGAACCCGACGAAATGGGCGTCGCGTGGTGTGGTGGCCGGCCCGTGATGGCGAATGACAACCCGGATGCTCCCGTCGAGGGTGGCGCCTGGCGGGACGGCCGCAGCGAGCTGGCTGCGCAGTTCCCAGGTGAGGCCGAGCTCGACACGAACGGTCCGGCTGGACCCGGACCGGCGGATGAGCAACGCATCGGGTCGGCCGGCCCCGTCGCGGCTGACACCGGTGAGGGCGTAGTGGCTCTCGGTCCAGTTCTTGGTGCGTCGCCACGACGCGGACCTTCGGCCCGGCAGGTACCGCGACCCGGTCCGCTTGGACACGATGCCCTCGAGCCCGGCGTCACGGACGGCATCCCACATCGCGGCAGGTGGGCCGGTGACGGCCCGGTCGATCCGATCGGGAAGGTCAGCCCGGTCAAGCAGCCCGAGCCGGTCGGTCAACGGCAGGTCGGTGGTCCACTCGCCGTTCACGGCGAGGACGTCGAAGGCCACGAAGGCCAGCCGTCCAGTGGGCCGGCGGGCCGACAACTGGTGGAACACCGGTCTGCCGTCGCTGCCGAAGACCACGAGTTCGCCGTCCAGCAGCAGCCCGGATTCGGCCAGGTCGTCCACGACCGGTCCGAACCGGCCGGTCAGGTCGGTGCCGTGCCGCGACCAGATCGTTGCACGGGTGCCGCGCCCGTCCACGATCGCCCGCCAGCCGTCGAGCTTGGGTTGGGCCACCCAGCCATCGCCTCGGGGGACCGGTCCATCGACTGGCCGCATCGGATCAACCGGTATGCCCATGCCTCCGATGCTGCCAGCCCAGCGTGTTCGCGAGAGGCGAATCGACCGGCGATGTCGTGCATCCTCGGGTTGGTGTGGCTTGCTTCCACAGGAGGTGGTGTAGGACTCGCCGATGGCAGGAGCGCCTGTTGCCACCGTTGGGTCAGGATCGGATTGGCTGGCCGGGGGATGCAGCAGATGGCGTGGTGCTCGTCGGTTGGGTCGGGAGTTCGACGACTGCGCCGGCATGGTCAGTGACGGGACGTGGGTCGTTGGGGGCGCAGCGTCGCGGCCACACCCGAACTGCGGTCGGGGTGAGGTCGGGGGTGCCTGCGACGTGATCGATCAACGCCGATTCGGAGGCGAGTTGCGGCCAGTCGCTGGCGGTCCAGACGTGCAGGTCGTGGCTGCTGAGGGTCTGGCGGAGGTCGCGGTCGAGGCCGCGGCTGCGGGTCATTGGCAGGTTGAAGTCGCCGGCCAGCACGGTCGGTCCGTTCACCGTTGCGGCGAGCGCGTCGGGCAAGGCATCGATGTAGCGGCGCTTCTCGCGCCAGCGGACCACGACCCCGATGACCCGGAGGGTGCGATCGGGCAGGTCGACGTCGACGGCCGCGAAATTGCGTTCGGGCAGGTGGGGGGAGCCGAGAAGGTCGACGACTCGCATCGGGTGGTTGCTGGCGATCACGACCTTGCTGCCGTTGGGCTGCCGTGAGGCGGGGTGGGGGCCCGGGTGGGCCACGTGGTCGAACAGGCTGCGGGCCACGTCGATGCGAGCTTCGGTGAGGACGGCCACGTCGGCTGCCTCACTGCGGATCCGGTCAGCGATGACGGCGGTCCGCCACGACCGGGGGGCGGCCCATTGCAGGTTCCAGGTGAGGATGCGGCTGGGTCGGGTCTGCTGCGCGGGTCGTGAGGGCACGGGGGCCTCGCGGGTCAGGGCGTGCAGGCGCCGCAGGTGCGGGGTGTGGCCCGGTGCAGCAGTTCGGCGCCGGCGATCACGCTGTCGTGGTCGATGCCGGCCAGCTTGATGCGGGTGCCGGTGTAGTCGCGGTCGTCGCGGAAGTGGCGGCACGAGGCCCGGTGCAGCACGTGGTCGTTGGGCACGGGGGTGCGGTCGCCCACGAGCTGGCTGCGGATGGCGTTGACGACGTACCCGTCGGGGTTGTCATCGATCCAGCTGGTGAAGGCGTCGTTCTCGTGGGTGTCGAAGTGGAGCAGCGGCATGGTCGCAGTGTGGCCGACCGGCGGCGGTTCACCGCGGACCCGCGGCCCCTGCCGAGCAGCTTTCCCGGCGTGCCGGCGGGCAGCGATGCGAGACGGGGAGGGAGGCGTTGACACCCGACCGCACCATGTCTAGTGTTCAGTGAACAGTGAACGCCCTTGGTGAGTACATCCGGACCCGTCGTGAACAGCTCCACGACGACGATCCTGCGTTCTCGCTGCGACGCACCGCCCAACGCATCGGCGTCGGCGCCGCCTACCTCTCCCAGGTCGAAACGGGAAAGCAGATCCCGACCAACGACCGCATCACCGCCCTTGCCGAGGACCTCGACCTCGACCCCGACACCACCCTCGCCATGGCCGGACGCGTTGCCGACGACATCGTCGCCGTCATCGCCGCCCGACCCGCCCTGTTCACCGACCTGATCCGCCAGCTCCGCGACCTCCCCGACCACGCCGTCGCCCGCGTCGTCAGGGAAGTCGCTGACGGCGACTGGTGACCCCACCCCCCGACCCAGCCCCGAAGGAGCCCCGGATGATCGAACTCGCCAACGACCGCCTCACCGTCACCAGCCCCCACACCCACCCCGCCGCCCGCACCTCCATCGAGTTCCAGCGCACCCTTCGGATCCCCGACGACGGCAACGACTACCCCTTGCCCGCCGGCCTGGGCCGCTTTCCCCTCCGCCACGTCGAGGACCTCGGTGACCGGGTCCCCGACGCCTGGCGCACCCGCAAGGGCATCGTGCTGCCCATGTGGCGCT
Organism: Euzebya pacifica; assembly: GCF_003344865.1. GTDB lineage: Bacteria > Actinomycetota > Nitriliruptoria > Euzebyales > Euzebyaceae > Euzebya > Euzebya pacifica. The sequence goes on along the minus strand of NZ_CP031166.1, from coordinate 279,379 downwards.
CCGAAGCACTCTGGATCAACTTCGCTGCCACCGACTACCCGTGGGCCCTCAAGGTCGCTGCCGGGAAGCGCTGTGCCATCACCGGCAAACCGTTCACAATGGACCTCCACGACGACGACCAGGACTACGTCGTCGTGCCCGCCCAACCGTGGCTCGACGGGTTCGCCGTCGACAAGGGACGGATCCGCCAGTTCGTCGCCATGCCACTCGGGGCCGGCTACACCGTCGAGGAGCAACTCACCGGCACCGCCGAATGGGGCGGCCTGCAGATCGTTGCCTACCCGCTCACCGCCGCCCGGTTCGAGCAGATCAACCAGGCACGACGGGCCCGCGCGACCGAACTCGGATTCGGCAACGCCGACGCGGCCGTCCGCTCCTTCGACATGCCGATGGCCGCAGCCCCCAGCCCGTCGATGCCGGCCCCCATGGCTGCCGACATGGGGATGGCCGCCGGTGGGCTGATGCGGCAGGAGATCCGCCCCGACCCGTACGGCATCGACGCCTGGGACACCGACCAGCCCTCTCGGGTCTACGTCCACCTCTGCGACGCCGCCGTGTGGCGGCACGTCACCGGCCAGCAGCCGCCCACCGTCCCCCCGACCGCAGCGGAGTACGAGGCCAACGGCATCCCGTGGTTCGAGGGCTACGCCGACGGCAGCGGACTCGACGGTGGCTCGGATCTGGCCGGCATCAAGTCGGTCGCCGAGATCGGCAAGGACAACGACGACGTCCCGTACGCCGACAATGCCACCGTGACGCCGGGCAACGTCAAGAAGGTGAACCCCGCCGCCGTCACCGACGGCACGTGGTGACCGCAGCCGCCCGACAGGGCGTGGGGCGGCCGCCTGGCTGCGCCACGCCCTGTCCGCACGGCAAGGAAGGACTTGCAGCCGCGCTGCAGGCCGGCGTCACCCCACGGTGGCCACGGTGACCGAACGGTCCTCGGTGACGGCCACCAGGACCTCGACGGGACCCGACAGGTGTCCGTCCGCTCCGTCGCTGATCCGCTCGAAGTCGGCCAGCTCGATGCGGTGCTCGCCCTCTGCCACCGGTAGGGGAACAAGGCCCGACCCGATGTAGTCCGCGGCTGCCTCCGGGGCCGACGCCGGGTTGTTCAGCCAGTTCTCTGCCGTGGCCCGCTTGGCCCCGAAGGCCTCCATGAGTCGGCGGCGCATCCGCTTCCGCTTCCCCGCAGGGATCCCCGTGGTGCCTTGCTCGGATGGCCGGCGGGGCGCGGATCCGGCGAGCCGCCTGATCCAGCCGAGGTGGCGGAACACCCGGTCGTCCAACGCCTCGAGTGCGTCGAAGTCGATCAGTTCAGCGATCGCCGCCCCGATGGCGTCGTAGGAGGCCGGCAGGGGCGTGCCTGGTTCGGCGTCGACGCCATGGGCGTAGAACAGCCCGAACGACACCGTGGACAACTCGCTGTTGCGGGTGCTGATCCGCAGGCCCCGTCTGTCCTCTGACGGGTCGATCGAGACCAGCCGCCACGAAGATTCGCCGTGGTCCATCGCGATGGCCGCGATACGCAAGAACAGGGCGTCGGCCGCCTCGTCGAACGGGGCGCGGGCGGCGTCGAAGGTGTCGGGGCCCACGAGACGGCGGTCCATCCCGGCTGCCCACTCGTTGGCGTCGATGGTGTCGACGCGGACGCAGCAGTCCTCCCCCAACTCGTGGGCCATGGCCATCCAGCGGGCGAGGTCGGGGTGGGTGTCGGCCGCCTCGTCCAGCAGCACCGACATCTGCCAGTCGTCGTCACGGAGGTCGTCGATGTCGGCGGGGTCCTGCTGGGACAACCAGCCGGAGATGTCGACCCGAGGGGAGGTCTTGGCGAGCTCGGCGAACTCCACCCATGCCTCGACAGCCGGGCCGTGGGGACGGTTCAGCTCCCAGGTGAGGTTGGCGAGCACGGCGGCTCCGAACCCGGCGAACTCCTCCCGCATCGACCAGCTGTCGCGGATCTCGTCGAGGTCGTGGCGCAGCTTCCGTGACGGGTCGACGTGACCGCCGTCGGCGTCGCGCAGGGCCACGCAGCCGATCGGGTGGCCGTCCTCTGCCCGGCCGGTGTCATCGCCGGCGGTCACGTCGAAGTACACGACGATGTGGTCGACCTCGACGTCGGTGCCGTGGCGGTCAACGGCGGCGAAGACGTCGCGTGCCAGGTCATGCGCGGCAGCCGTCGTGGACGCGTACGGGTCGATGGTGATCGTGCTCATCTGTTGCTCCTGCAGGCACCACCGCCTGGTGGTTCCCCGGTTGCGTCCCCGACGCCGCACCGGGCCGGCCTGCACGGAGGTGACAGGAAGCCGTTCTGGCGCGATCTACACGGGTCGTCCCGGTCCGGGTGTGGTCGGCTGGTAACGGCTGCGGGGTCGGGGACCCGGTCTGCCTCGCCGGCTCAGGGCACGACCTGCGCCCTGTCTGGCACCACTGTACCCGCACCCACCGACGACGGCAAGTGCTAGAAGTGCGAGCACAGAGAGGCGGGTGGTGTTGGTGGCGTGGGCGACCATGGAGCGTGATGGCCGATGACTCCACTGGCCGACTCGCCGAACTGGCCCACAAGGCCCTTGCCGCCTTCAGGGCGGGGAGGAGGTCTGCCCGCTCAGCGGCGACGTCGGCACCCGCAAGTACCGTCAACCCCGCTGCACCACTTCCCGACCCGGACACGCCCGATGGCCCACATCGCCAACATCGACCAGCTCAAAGACCACGCCGACCTCGTCGCCGTCGCGTCCCGCTACACCCGGCTGAAGAAGCAGGGCAGCCGGTTCGTCGGACGCTGTCCATTCCACGACGAGAAGAGCGCCAGCTTCTCCGTCGGCGGCCCCGGCGGGAGCAATGTTTTCCATTGCTTCGGCTGCGGTGTGGGCGGGGACGCGATCAAGTTCGTCCAGGACATCGAGGGCCTGTCGTTCATCGAGGCGGTCGAACGGCTCGCGGCACTGTCGGGGTTCACGCTGTCCTATGAGCAGCAGTCCGGGGAGGAGCGCAAACGGGCCGGATTGCGGTCGAGGATCGCATCGGCCAACGCCGAGCTTGCCGCGCTGTACCAGGAACTGCTGCGGTCCGACGTCGATGGGGCTCGCAAGGCCCGCGAGTACCTGGCCGACCGCGGGTTCACCGCCGGCACCCTTGAGGTGTTCGGTGTCGGCTGGACGCACGAGGCACCCGACACCGCCAGACGGCACCTGCACGGCAAGGGGTTCGACGACGAACTGCTGCTGGCCGCCGGGATCATCCGGCGGCTGGACAGCGGCCGGATCACCGACGCGTTCCGCAACCGGATCATGTTCCCCATCGCCGACTCGACTGGCACCCGGATCATCGCCTTCGCCGGCCGTGCGCTGGAACTCGACGACGGGTTCGGCGGCAAGGTCCCCAAGTACGTCAACACCGCGGAGACCGAGCTGTACAAGAAGACCGAGGTGCTGTACGGCTTCGGGTTGGCCCGCAAGTCGATCGCCAAGGCCGATGAGGCGATCGTGGTGGAGGGCTACACCGACGTGATGGCCTGCCATCAAGCCGGGTTCCACACGGTGGTCGCGGCGTGCGGCACCGCGATCGGTTCCGGTCACATGCGCCAGCTCGGCAGGGTGGCCGACACCGTCACGGTCATGGCCGACGGTGACGAGGCCGGCCGGAAGGCCGCCGTCCGCGCCTGGGACGCCGCGCAGGGCCACGGCATCGGGGTGAGGGTCGCGCTGTTGCCTGAAGGCCGTGACCCGGCCGACCTGGCAGCGGAGGGCGCCGCAGCGGTCATGGACGTCCTCGGCAGGGCGGTCGATGGGTTCGAGCACGCCGTGGCGGTGGAGATCGACGGCGTCGCGGCCGATGACGCCAGGGGCCGCGCCAAGCGGCTGCATGCCGCCGTTGGCGTCCTTGGCCGGGTGGGCGACGTGATCGAGCGGATCGCGGCGGTGGACACCGTCGCGGCCGTGACGGGCTTCGAAGCCGACGCGGTCCGCCGGGCAGCACAGGAGGACGGGGTCGACCTGACCGCTGCCCCCTCGGCCGGCCAGCAGCCAACGGGGGCCGGTCAGGTCGCCGACGCCCGCCGCAAGCGCATCGAGGCGCACGTGTTGTGGGTGGCGTTGAACCAGCCGGAGCTGTTCGCCGGACGGTTCGAGACGGTCGTCGCCGACGACTTCCTGGCGGATGCGGCCCGCCAGGTCTTCACTGCGGTGATGGCGGCGGGTGGGCCGGGCGCCGGGATCGACAGGATCCTGAACGCGGCTGCTGATGACGAGGTCCGGTCGGTGATCGGACGGGTTGCCCTGTCAACGCCACCGAGTCCGTGCGACGAACGGTCGGTGGCCCGTCTGGTCGAGGCGCTGACCGCCGCGCGTGCCCGCCGGGACAGCCACGAGGTCAAGCGGCAACTGGCCGCGATGAAGGACGACCCAGAAGCCGCAACGGCGCTGCTGGCTGAGCAGCAACGCCTGCTGGGCCGACCCGCGCAGTAGCCATGCCGTGGGGTGCCGGGCTCGCCACCATGCGGACAGACCAGAACCCGGCGACTCCGCCCTCGGGCGACGACCGCCCCCTTGGCGCCCCATCTGGCGTGTCGTCCACCACCAGGCCTCTCCTCGGAAGATGTGCTGCGCGTTGCGGCGACTGCGACCCGTTCGAGCCAGGAACGCATGTCAGGGCGGGGTTGCTCCGCCACGCTGCTGTGGGATAGTTGGGAACAGGTCCGCCCGTGTGGGCATCGCTGGGGTGAAGTCAACGCAATCCGCAGTCACCCGACAGAATCGACACGCATGCCGGTCTCCTCTGCCTCGACATTCTCTCTTGGTCTCCTACGGGATCCGGAGTGGTTGCATGCGGCGTACCACGTTCGGCTGCTGTCGCGACGCGAGATCGCCAAGGAGCTGGGGGTTGCCCCTTCCACGGTGGGGCATTGGATGGAGTCGCACGGCATCCCACGAAGGGATTGCGTCACGGCCCGCCAGCAGCACGCCGCCAGTAACCGCCCAGCCGAGCTCGATGACGCCAGATGGCTGTTCGACCGCTACTACGAGGACGGCCTCTCCCTTGAGGTCATCGGTGCTGCCGTCGGGGTGTCGCCATCGGCGGTCAGGTCGGCAATGGACCGTCATGGCATCCCGACGCGGAACGAACGGCTCGGCGACCGCACTTGGTTGGCCTTCGAAGTCGGGGCCAGGGGCGCGGGCGGTGTGGCGGAACGGCTCAACACGTCGGCATCCACGGTGTACCGGTGGCTCAAGCGTCACGGCCTGCCCACCAAGGGCTGGCGTGCCCGTGTCGACAAGGACGGTGTGATCCTCGTCTGCGGCGTCCACGCCGCACGGATCGATGGGCCCCACCGGCCTGCCCCGGGCCCGTTGGACGGCGACACCGCAACCGGACTGCCCCACGACGTGGTGCACACCGTCATGGCCGCCGCCGATCGCTGAGGCCCACGACGAGCTCGAACCAACTGGCGGCCGGACCCTCCACCACGGGGTGACGTGCTGGGGCCGTCACTTGAGGTGGCTTCGGCGTCGGGCACGGCGCATACTGGCCGGCTGCGACAACGACGGTGTGAAGGAGGAGGTGTGGACGGGATGCGGAGATGACGCCGCCCCGGACCCGCCGGGCGGCACGACCCCGCATGGAGGCCGTCGTGTCCCGCTCCCTTCACCATCCCCGTCCACGCTGGCGGGATGGCTGTCCGTTCATGCCCCCTTCGCCCACGGGCATGCATGCTGCCCACTACGACATCCGCTGCCGGGTGCCTGTCCAGGATCATCCGGGTGGCCACTGCCCCGACCGTGACGTCGCGGCGACCCGCATCCGCGAGGGCGACCTGGTCATCACCCGCCACACACCCCCAGACCCGGCCCGCCGGTGGAACGCCAAGGCCCACGCCGCCAGGGTGCAGGTCGATCGGCGCGCCACCAGGCATGCGGTGGCCCGCCGGCTGCGGCACCTCGCTGGGGCCAGCCCATCGGCGGTCACCGACCAGTGGCTGGACGACCCCGCCCCACTCCCCCGCCGCTACCCCGGGATCGACTGGCTGGTCTCCTGACCGCCAACGGCCCCATGTTCAGGCCCGGCGACAGCCGTCCGGCGTTCATCAGCGCCACCGGGAAGGCCAAGAAGTACCGGCCGCCGCACCACATCACCGTCTGAGCGACCTTGCCGGGGTTGGCGTGCGGTCGTTCCCTGCACGTTGTTGATGGCAGCCACGACGGTCCCGACGGTCGCGGTCGGTCCGGCGGCAGCCGACGCCACTCCCAACGCGAGCTCGTACACGTGGGTGAGGCCGAACTCCTGACGTGACGGAACTGGCCCGTCGTGCCGCACCGGTGTGTCCAGCGGGAGCCCAACCAACGACAGCATCCGGTTGACCCACATCTCGTCGGTGGTGCAGTCCCCCCGTCGGGGCACGGCCACCGCTGCGACCTCTGCGGGACGGTGGGTGACGAACCGGGCCGTACGGGACAGGTGCTGCCTCGAGGGACGGTGCGGTCGGACCGTGTCCAGCAGCAGTACAACAACCGCCGCTGCGCAGAGAAGGCCAAGGGACCACAACGCATCAGGGGGCATGGCGTGCATGGTCGGCCGTCTCCGTCCCGCATGACAGCGGCATTCGCCTCCCGGGTCGGCCCCCGCACGGCCGCACCGACCCCGGGGGAGGCCCCTCGGAATGTCTCGGCTGTCCACGCCGAGCTCCAAGGCTCGGCACTCACAGGGAGAACCCGAATGCTGTTCCTTGCCATCCTTGCCGTGACCATCCTCGCCCTCCTCGGTGCCCGTTGGGTGATGTCGGCGGTCAAGCCCAACACCGGCCGTGGTGCCCGTTGGGTGATGTCGGCGGTCAAGCCCAACACCGGCCGTGGTGCCCGCTGGGTGATGTCGGCGGTCAAGCCCAACACCGGCCGTGGTGCCCGTTGGGTGATGTCGGCGGTCAAGCCCAACACCGGCCGTGGTGCCCGTTGGGTGATGTCGGCGGTCAAGCCCAACACCGGCCGTGGTGCCCGCTGGGTGATGTCGGCCGCCTAAGCCTCCGCACTTCCGACGACGTCCGGCCGCAACGCCGGACGTCGTCGCCCTTTTTCTGCACTCACTAACCAGGTTCGGCAACCGGCCGACCATCACACGGGCCCCGTCCCACCCGCTGGCCAAGACGACGATCGAATGACCTCCTCAAACGACACGCAACTCCCCCGCCGGTTCACCCGACTCGTGGGTGGCGCGGGGACCTCCGGCATCGGCGACGGACTGGTCGAGGTGGCCCTCCCCCTGCTGCTGGCCACCCGCGGCGGATCGGCCCTGCTCGTCACCAGCATCGCTGCCGTCCAAGGGGCCCCATGGCTGCTTCTCGGCCTTCAAGCCGGCGCTGCCGTCGACCGCTATCCCCTTGCCCGACTCCTGGCACGTATCGACCTGATCCGCGCTGCCGTCATCGGTCTGCTCGTGATCGCCATCACAACCGACACCGCCGTCATCCCGGCCGCGTTCGTGGCCGCCGCCACCATTGGTGCCGGCGACGCCCTCGTGACCGCCGGACTCGACGCCGCCACCGTCCGGCTGCTTCCCGATGACCAGCTCGAGCGCGGCAACGGCCGGATGTTCACCACCATGACCGTCACCCAGCACCTCCTCGGCCCCGCCCTCGGCGGTGTGCTGTTCAGGGTCTCGACGCTGCTGCCCTTCGCCATCGACGCCATCACCTACATCGGCTCCGCACAGCTGTTCCGCACCTCTGCCCCCGACAGCCCAGCAACCAGCCCCGACCCGGCCACCAACACCACCATGCGGCACGACATCCGCCTCGGGCTGCGCTGGTTCGCCCAGCACCCCACCATGCGGCGGCTCACCGGCATCCTCCTGGCCTTCTCCGCCACCCACGCCGCCGTCATGGCCGCCATCGTCCTGCTCGTCCTGCGCCGCTACGACGCCACCGAGATCGCCCTTGGTGTCGTCCTCGTCGCCGCTGCCATCGGCAACACCATCGGCGCGGCGATCTCGGAACGGGTCTTCGCTCGGCTGGCCCTGCGGACCGTCCTCATGGGCGGCGGAACGATCGTCGGTGCCGGCTACCTGCTGCTGGGAACCACCACCAGCGTCGCGACCGCCGGTGCCGCCATGGCCGTCATCGGCACCGTCATCGGCACCGCCAACGTGGGCCTCGCGGCGGCCCGCCAGCGGATCATCCCCCTCGACATGGTCGGGCGGGCCACCTCCATCGTGCGGATGGCCGCCTGGGGATCAGCGCCCGTAGCCGCGATCGCCGTCGGTGCCGCAGCCACCGCCATCGGCACCGGCCCTGCCGTCGTTGCCGTCGGCATCATCCAGCTCACCGCCTCCACGATCCTGCCGCTCCGACTCACCAACCAGGCACTCCGGCCGGCCCGAACCCCACCCGACGCCACACCGCAGCCCCGCCCGGACACCACCGATCAGCACCCCGGGGTCACCGTCGACTGACCCGGAACGATGGAGAGTGGCCCGACCCCCGCCGCACCGTTGGCATCCTCCTCGCTCCGCTGGTTGGCTGTCTGCTGATGCCTCAGCCTCCCAACCCCCACCTGTCCAACGCCGACTGGTTGCGGACCGCCTACACCCGATGGGGGTGGACCCAACAGCAGATCGCCGAGCACGTCGGAACCTCCCAATCCGCCGTCTCCAAGGCCCTAAGGCGCCACCGCATCCCGGCAGGTGTGCGACCCGACAGCCTCGTGTGGGACGACGACTGGCTCCGCACTGCACGGCTGGACCGCCACCTGACGACCGCCCAGATCGCCGCAGAAGCCCACTGTGACGAAAGCACCGTCGTGCATCACCTGCACCGCCTCGGGCTGCCCACCAGACGCTGACCCACCAGACGCAACCCTGCCGCGGCAACCAACCCGCACCATGCCGGCGGCCGGTTGGAGGGTGTCGGGCGGTGAGGCTATGGTCACTGCCTGCTGTTCAACCGGGGGCTGTGGTGTCGGTGGGCATCGACGTCGTCGTGCCCCGCACCAGGGCGGGCCTGACCGGTGGTGTCCATAGGAGGTCGTGTGTCTACAGGTCGTGTGCGTGGCGGGAAGACAGTGGCGGTGACGATGGTGATGCTCATCGCAATGGTCGGGACACCATCGGCGATCGCCAGCCCACAGCAGTCGCCGACACCCTCCACGACACGGGAGATGCGCAACCCCGGCCCATCTGCGGCCCCATGGTTCGACAACGACCTGGCCACCGTGCAGCGCATCGATGCCGGTGACCCCATCGCAACCGCCATCGCAGTGTCCCGCGAACGGTTCGCCGACGACGAAGCCGAGGTCGTGGTGGTCTCCCGCGACGACGTGTTCGCCGACTCCCTTGCCGCCACCGTGTTCGCCACCCGCGGCCCGATCCTGCTGACCGATTCAGCGACCCTGGACGGTCGGGTTGCCGCAGAAATCACCCGAGTCCTTCAGCCCGACGGCATCGTCTACCTGATGGGAGGCCAGGCAGCACTGTCCTCAACGATCGAGCAGCAGCTTGCAGACTCCGGCCATCAGGTCCGTCGCATGGCCGGTGCATCACGGGTCGAAACCGCCGTTGCGGTCGCCCGCGAATGGCGCGAACACTACGAACACGCCGGCTGGTTCACCTTCGCACGCTCCGACCAGTGGGCTGACTCCATCACCGCTTCCCTGTGGGTGGCCGGACGCGCCCCCGTGCTCCTCACCCCCTCCGACACCCCCCACCCTGCCGTGGAAGCCTTCCTCGGTGAAGAAGGCGGCGGCCGCCGCTTCGAGGTCGCCGGCGGCGAAGCCGCTGTCGCCGAACACGTCGTGCAGGCCTACCTCGCCGCCTCCGCCTGGACCGGCGACAAGTACGTGTTCCGGATGGCCGGCCCGACCCGTGTCGCCACCGCTGCCGCAGTCGACGTCCACTACAACGGCCGCTGGAGCAACGATGTCCCCGGGCCGTCCCACCACATCGTCATCAACGGGTTCGCCGACGACGGCTGGGTCTACGGACTCCCCGCAGCCACCCTCACCACCGGCCAAATCCAGGACGCCAACGTCTCGCTGATGCTGGTCGACACCAACCGGATCGACGCACCCGCCGCCGCACGCCTGTCACCCTGCTACGACACCTACCGGCACGTCCTCATCGTCGGCCCGACCAGCCATGTCAACACACGGGTGGCCGACGCCATGGCCGACACCTGCCAGCCCGACGTCCTCGCCCCGGACGCCGGCGAGACCTGGTGGTGCGACACCCTTCCCGACGACTTCCCCAACCGGCTGTTCACCGTGGAGGACGACCTGCCCGACTGGCGGCACCCGATCGACTGGTTCAACGACGACCAAGGGGTCGACACCGCCTGCTATGACCCGAAGACGTCTACCTCGATCGCACGCGGTAGGGGCTCGGCATTCCGCGCCTGGGCAGACACTCGCCTGCCTCATGATGTCAACGGCATCGAAGAGATCAACATGGTTCGAAATGGCCTGTCAGTCTCGGGCTTTGGGCTGCCGTACGGACCCGAGGGCAGGTACTCCTCTGTGCACGCGGTCTTCGCTAACGCCGACGGTGTCAGCCTGTACTTGGAGGTCATTGGTCCCGGCACCCCAGAGGACTGGACAACGATCTCGCTCGACGAGGTCGTGGACGCCGCCGCAGAGATCCTGGGTTCCTGACCCGACGCCGACGCAACACCCCCTCCCCGAGCCCGTGTTGCGGCAACGCTCGCGGGGGCCATCCCCCCACGAGACGAACGGTGCTGGCCGCACGGCACGGGTTCGGCCAGATCAGCCAGCCGGGACGCCACCGGCCCATGACCGGCCGGCAACCTGTCCGCGGTCAGTTCTCGTCGGGCACCAAGGTGGTTGGCCCAAGCACCGCCACGTCAGAGACCAACCACTCCCCACCCACCCGTTCAACCGCGATCTCCATGCGCAAGATGTCCGACACCGATTGAGGTTGACCCCGCGACGAGTAGGTCTGCTGCACCACGGCAAACGCCACACCCGTGGAACCATCGAACTCACTCAACCGGATCGACTCGACCTGCCCCACCGTCTGCACCGCAGCAGCAGCCAGGTCCCGCCGAATGTCTGCACCGAACAGGTCACGAATCTCTGCCGCATACCCCTCGGTGGACAGCGTCTCCATTTCGGACGCCCACCGATCGATCTCGGCGCCTGCGAACGTCGTCACCTTCAACGCCACCTGCCGGGCTGCAGCAAGGGCAGCGTCCTGCCCGAGCACGCCCACCAGGCCTGCGTGACAGCCGAGTTCCACGGCCCGTTGCTCCGCATCGATCCGGGAAATCACGGCAAAGGCCCCTGCGGACTCCGCGACTCGCTGCCCGGCAACACACCCCTTGCCGGTCAACCATCCCGACGCGCAACCGGCCCCGATGGACGCACCGGAATGCCGTGACGCACCAACCACCGACCAACCGTTGACGCCGACACCCCCACCTCCTCCCCGATCTCCTCCAGGGTCCGCACGTCCACCACATAACGGCCCCAAAGCCACTCACGATCCGCCAACGGCCCCCGATCGGCCAACTCCCGACGAGACAGCACCTCCACCCCACAGTCGACCATCAACGCCCGCAGGTCACGAGGCCGCACCCCCAACGAACCAGCAATCCGGTTCACCGACTCGCCATCACGATGATGCCGGACACGCACCGCCTCAACGTCCACCTCCGCCAACCGTCTTGCCCGCCGATCAGCTGGCCGCCGCACCACGATCCCGTGCCGCTCCAGACGCGCCACCACCGTCCCGGCCGCCACCCCCAACTCATCAGCAATCCCCTGCACGCTCACCCCGTCGTCGTGATGGCGACGCCGCAACCACACCGGGTCATCAAGCCGCCCATCAGCCCCCGGTGCCGCCCCGGGAGGCCGAACCGGGATCCCGTGGCGACGCAGCGCCGCCAGCACCGTCGGCGCCGACACCCCCACCAGCCGGCCAACCTCACGCGCCGACAACCCCTCATCGCAGTACCGGGCAACCAACCACCCGCGGTCCTCCAACACACCCCGATCCACCACCACCATCCACCCGGCTACTGGCCCTGATCCAACAACACGTCCAGACCAAGCAGCCCACCCCGAACCGCCGACAGGCGCTTCTCCCACGGATCCCCGTCGACACCCAACCGACCATGCGCCCAATCCGCCGCAACGACCGCCAGGTTCCCCGCCGCCACCTCCACCCGGAACGCCGCCACAGACTCCCACACGGGATCCTCGAACAACTCCACCAACCCGTCGGCCACCTCCACGAACCCCGCAGGCGGCTCGTCCCGATCAGGCAACGCCGAACAGGACACCACCACCCGACGGGCCGCCTCCACAACCTCTGGCTCCACCCCCACCGGCAACCGGTCCAACCGTCCCCCCAGCCGACGAGCCCAATCCGCAAGGGCCCCACCCCTGCTCCCACCACCCGACCCCGCCGCCGCAACATCCATCGCTGGGCACCGTACCCGCCACACGCCCCCAGCCCCCAACAAGCAGGCACCCGACCCTGGGCACCACGACCCACTCGACGTGTCCGCTGGTCGTGGCTGACCGCCTACCTGATCCGCTGCGACGACGGCAGCGCCTACGTGTCCAGGCACCGGATCCTCCGCACCCCGTGGCTGCGGGTGCTCGTCCACGACATCCACGAACTCGACCCGTCAAGCCTGCACGGGCCGCCACGCGGTCCGCGGCGGGGACGTCGGGAAGATCGACCCGCTCGCCAACCTGATGGCGGACGCCGCGGCGGTGACCGGGGCGGGGGGCACGCGTCACCGATCCGGTGCTGGTCGGCCTGCGGACGCCGATCACCGCCAGAGACGCCCGACGACGTAGCCGACGTGCAGATCAACAACGTACAGATAGTGAATCACAGGCCCATCAACAACAGAAACATTGTGGGCCAGTACACAATCCACTATGTTTGGGTTGTGAATGTTGCTGTCGACCGCCTGGACGAGCGCCTCTCCGCCGTCACCGTCCCTCCCCGACCGCGTGCGGGATGGATCCGCGCCATCCGCGACGCACTCGGCATGTCCGGACGACAGCTCGCCAACAGGATGGGTGTCAGCCAGCAGCGCGTCTCCGCTCTCGAACATGCCGAAGCCGAGGGATCGTTGACACTCGACTCGCTGCGAAACGCCGCCGACGCACTCGGCTGCGACCTCGTCTACGCCCTCGTCCCCCGCACCCCCCTGCGCGACGCCATCCACGCCCGCGCGCTCGCCGTCGCCCAAGCCGAAGCACAGGCCATCGCCGACACCATGGCCCTTGAAGACCAACGGGTCGAGACACGACGGACCGAGGACTGGATCAACGACCGCGCCACAAAACTGACCGGCTCACCCCGCCTGTGGGACGACCCTTGACCCTTAGCTTCGACGGCGACGGCCAAACCCCCCTGGACGCCGAGGACCTGGAAGGGCTGATACCCACATGGGTGACCACCAGAGCCGACCTCAACGAGGTCGAACAGGCCAACATCGCAGCCGCACGCGACAGATGGATGCGACGCAGGTCACCAGACATGCTCGACGACCACGAACTGCGCCGCCTCCACACGGACATGTTCTGCGACGTCTGGCGCTGGGCCGGCAGACAACGGACACGCGAAACCAACATCGGGGTCGAGCCAAGCCGCATCGCCGTCGACCTCCGGACCCTCGTTGGCGACACCCGCTTCTGGCTCGAAACCGACGCGAACTCCGCCGTCGCCCGGTTCCACCACCGACTCGTGCAGATCCACGTGTTCCCCAACGGCAACGGACGCCATGGACGACTCGCTGCCGACCTGCTTGCCAAGACCAACGGGCTCCCTCCCCCACGATGGGGATCGGACCGCAAGGCCTACCTCGACCCACTCCGACACGCCGACACCACCGGCGACATCACCCCCCTGCGACAACACATGTGGAGCACCTGACCCACTCCCTGCCCTGACCCCTACGTGGAGAAGAGTCGAACGTAGGCCACTGATTCTGGCAACGGCTCCGCACGGACGCACTCGGCGCACCGATCCCCTCCTCGATATCGATGGGCCACCTTGGCCCTCCACGCGTAGCCATGCGGCTCGCAATACCACCAGGCGAGCCGAGCCGACTGGGGAGTCACCGTCGACGGCGTCAGGTCACCGTTCCGGGTCGGATGCCACTCCGACGCAAGATCGGGACGGGACCGCGCGAGATTGCGCAACGGCCCCGCCGCAACACCAGCGCAGGGCGGACAGGCCCCATTCGTGCCCTCCTGCGGTAGGGCACGATTCCGCACCAACGTCCGCCACCGATGACCACAGGTGGAGCAGGTCCACACAGGCCGCATCTTCGAGGACGGCGACACATCCCACGCCGTCACCCCGTCGTTCAGCGCCGGGTCCCACTCGTCGGCCAAACCTGGGAACCGGCCTGCGAGCGAACGCTCAGGCTTCGGCTTCCGCTTGGGCGGAACGGACGGGGATGGCACCCACCAAGTATTCAGGCCGGGTGCGACATCCGATCAGCGCAGGTAGGACGCGAACACGTCTCCCATGACATCGGTCGCTGTTGGTTCATCGCCACGCTCGATCTCTCGCATCTGACCCAGGTCGAGCACCGTGGCCATGTTGACCTGCTTGCCCATCATCGCCCGGTACAACCGCTGATCGATCGTCTCGAGCGTCCCCTTGGGATCGATGCAGTTGACCAGAGCCAACACGGTGCCCGAAGGGGCGTCTGCCCGGCCATAGGACCTACCGGCCATCTGTCTTAGGGTCCCCGGGCCAGTCGGAGGGAGGCTGTAAGCCATCACCAGACCAGCCTTGCTCATGCTGTGACCTTCAGCTGCTGCGGCGATGCTGCAGACGATGAAGGGCTCGTCGGGGTTGTTGTTGAAGCGGGCCTTGTTGGCCTCGATCTCGTCACCCTTCATCTCGGTGGCGGCGAGGATCGACGGGATACCGGGGTAGGAGCCGCCGTAGGCGGCCTCGAGCCGCTGCTTGCGTGCCTGGCCTGCGGGCGAGTCCAACCACTCCCCGAGGCGGGCGATGAGAGCCTTCTGGACGGTCTTGTGCCATGCGAACACGACCGCTTGGCGGGGTTCGTCACCGTCGGGCGATTCGGACACCCAGTCGCCGAGCCAGTCCACCGTGGCGTCCATTTTGGCGTAGGCGGCGATCTTGCGGAGGTGGGATAGCTGGACGAGTTTGGCGTAGTCGCCTTCGGCGGTGTTGACGGCGCGGGCGACGGCTCGTCCGACGCTGTCGCCTTCGGTGCGGGCCTTGCCTGCTGCGTGGTCCTTGAGCCACTGGACGAACTCGTCCTCGGCCTGCTTGTACTCGGTGCGCCAGTTGACGGTTTCGCCGGTTTCGGGGTGGGTGCCGCGGTCGGCCATGGGCAGGTCGACGGGGATCTGCTGAATGGGTGGGAGGTCGGGGTACATCTGCCGTTGGGAGCGGCGGACCATCATCAGTGACCGGAGTCGGGTGGCGAGCTCGGCGGAGTTGATGGAGCCTTCGTCGTTGCGGCGTCCGAACCGTTGGGCGTAGGTGCGGTGGGTGCATTCGCGGGCGACCTGGCCGGTGAACTCGTCGACGCAGTCCTTGCACCAGCGGGCGTACCGTTGGATGAACGCGTCCTCCCCACCGAGGTCGTCGAGCCGGTCGAGCAGGTCGATCTGGGGGAGCCATTCGAGGTTGCGGCCGTTGGGGGCCGGGGTGGCCGAGAGCAGAAGGACGGTCTGGACGGTCGGGTGGTGGGCGATCTTCTTTGACGCCCAGGTCCGCCAGGCACCGCCGGTTGCCGGCGGCTTGGGCTTCCCCATCGTCTTAGGCCGCTTGGGAAGCTGCAGGTCCTTGGGGGGCTTGGCCGTCTCGGAAGCCGCTGCGGCGGCGGCCTTGAGGTCGCGGACCTCCTGGCGCCACTCGGCGATCGCCTGGTCGTGCTCGGCCTTCCAGAGCATGTAGTTGCCGACCCATTCGTCGCTGTAGGCGACGGTCTTCAACATCTGGGACTCGTCAACGATGAGGGCGCGCGGTCGGACGCGGAGCAGGTCATCGAGGCGGTGGTGGAGGAGTTCGTAGTTGACGATGTAGACATCGGCATGGGGAAGGCTGTCGCCAAGGTTGGTCTGGCCTTCCAGCACGACGGATTCGACGGTGTCGCCGGTCCACATGGTGAACTCGCGGACCCAGTTGGCCTTGAGGGTGGCTTTGCAGACGACGATGGCGGGGAACGACGTCGGCTGCGGCACGTACAGGGCGCTGATGGCCATGATCGACTTGCCGGCTCCGGGGTCGTCGCCGAGGAATCCGCGGCCGCGGCATTTGCGGGTGACGAAGTCGATGCCGGCGATCTGGTAGGGCCGGATGGCTTGGGTGATGGGGTCGGGGAGGCGGGTGAGGAGTTCGGTGCGTCGTTCCGGGGCGATGGTGACGGTTTGGGAGTCGTTGATCGCGCGGGCGTACCGGGACACGGCGGTGTGCATGCGGTCGAGGAGTGCCGGTGGGGTGACGTCGATGACGTGGGGGAGGTCGAGGAGGCGTTGGCCGAGGGTGGGGTAGGCGAAGGGGCTGGCGGCGCCGTCGATGGTGAGCATTCCGCTGTCGGTGTTGTGCTCGACGTTGGGGATGGCGGTGGTGAGGTGGTGGAGGGTGGCGGGGTCGAGCAGGCGCGTTGGGATGGCCACCATCCCGTTGGGGGTGATGGTGATGCGTTCGGTCCCGTTGAGCAGGGGGGCTTGGGTTGCGGCCATCGGGGGTTGATGGTCGCGTGGGGGTGTGACACCGTCCTTGCCCCGGGCGGCTGTCGGGGGGCGGTTGCCGGGGTGGATGTAGAGCAGCGGCGGGTTGTGGTGTGTGTGCGGGTTTGTGGTGGTGTGGTGTTTGGGGGTGCGGTCGGGCCGGGCCTACCGGTTGCGGCGCATGGTGGCGGGCCGGGCGTGCATGATCGCTGCATGGGTGGTGTCGATCGGGACTGGTCGACCCGGATCGACATGGACGGCCGGGTGTTGCCGCCGTGGGTCAGTGAGATCGTGGAGGCGGCGTGTGACCGGTTCCGGGTGTGTGCCGACCCGAGGGGTGCTGAGGACCGTTCGGAGGATGTTGCGGACGGGGTGGCGGCGATCGCACGCGGCCGCGGTGCACGGATGGGGCGGATCGTTGGGACATCCGGCGGGTTCGTGCACGTCGTTGCCGTGGTTGACGGGTGGGTGGTTGACCTGTGCGCCCGCGTGTGGGAGGACGGCGGCGTTTGGCCCAGGGTCTATCGGGAGGACCGCACCGACGTGTGGTGGCCGGGTGACGGGTGGTCGTTGGACCGGACCTGAATGAGAAGGAGGCTTGGTTCGCGGGGCCCCTTCGTCGTGAGGGATGCGGTCACGGCACCGAGCGTCCGCCACGACACCCTTGGAGGCAGGTTGCGCTGTCAGCGGGTTGTGACTTTGATGCTGTCGGGGTCGATGTTGATGCATCGAAGCTTGTCAAGGACCGGGCCCATGCACTTGCCGCCGTCGGGCTTGTAGTGGCCTGAACGGTCGTTGATGGAGGCGATCATCAGGCCTATGCCGCCGTCATCGGCGAGCGTCCACTCCCCGGCGCAGGCGACGGGTTTGCCGCCACCGAGTTGGGAGTGGCGAATGTAGGTGCCGTTGCTAAGCGCCGGGCCGGAGTTCCAGGTGTAGATGATGGCCTGGGAGGGGTGGAACACCCAGGAGTAGTGGCCGTTCGGGTCCCGGTTGGTCAGCACCTCCTCCTGCTTGGTCATCAGGTTGCGGCCAACGAGGTACCTGGTGCCGTTGGTGGCGACGCGAGCTCCGACGAGCACACCGACACCGGGGACGGTTGTGGGATCGTAGGTGCGCCAGGACTTGAGGTCGCCGATCCAGGGGATCCAGCCAACGGGGTAGGTCTGCTTCTGAAGATCCACGCAGCAGCCGTGCTCACTGCCGTGCTCGACCGCTGAGATGACTCGTTCGGGTTCGGAGATCGGCATCGGGAGATGGGAGCCGATGGTGTAGCCGGCGGAGGCTCCGGCAACGGCGCCTGCAGCAACTCCGGCAGGGCCGGCGAGGATGCCGGCGACGCCGCCGACCATGGCGCCGAGCAGGCCACCGAGGAACCCGCCGACCGTGTTGCTCTGGGAGGCGATGGCGGATCGCAGGTGGGTCGCTGCGAGGGATGATGGGGTCGACTTCGCGGCTGCGGCTGCCGGAGGGCTTTGCGGGGGGAAGGGCGGCAGTGCCTGTTGCAGTGCGGTCGCGGTGGCCTCGTCGAGGTCGATGCCGTAGGCGGCCGCGACGGCGTGAATGTCTTCGGTCGTGACGCGGATGGATGGCGGAACGGGCTTGGTGCCGCTGAAGTCGACCGGTGTGTCGCCATCCCGTGGCTGCAGCATGCCCCTGAATGAGGCCTCGCCCGGTTGGGCGGAGAAGGCAATGGTGCATCCGTAGAAGGTGCCGTCGTCCTTGTCGCGCCTACCCGCTGCGGGCTGCCAAGGCTGTGGCGGGACGGTTAGGGTGCAGGTTGCGCCGTCGTAGGAGTAGGCGAGGGGGCTGCCGAGCAGCGCCACCCGGCCACCGAGCCCGATGTCCAGCTCGGAGAAGTAGCTGCCCCAATAGCGGGTAGTGGTGGTGTAGCGACCGGCCCAGGCGTACAGCGGGCGGCCCGTGTCGCCGGGTTCATCAACCATGGCGCCTCCTCTGCAACAGGTTCGGGCAACCTACTGCTGGACTTGGCGGCGCGACAGGGGGATTTAGTGGGCGAGGGTTTCGGACTTGCGGACGCCGAGGCCGTGGAGGGCGGTGTCGTCGATGAGTCCGGATTCTTCGTAGCCTGCGGCCTGCAGCCGGCGGATCGCCGCTTCGGGGGTCGGGGCGACGAACACGCCACGGGAGAGCCAGCCGGCGCCTTCCACGGGATCGCCGTCGAGGGTGTGGAGGTCGTAGCGGGAGTCCCAGTGGACGCGGACGCCGCCGCGGTCGGGACGCATGCGTGCCTGGACGGCGACGACGGCGACGCCCGGTTCGTCCCAGTCGGTGTCGTCGTGGTTGCGGGCGATGAGTTCGTCGTCGGTGCGGCGCAGCCGGACCGTTGCGCCGGTGCCGTCGGAACCGACGGGTTCGACGGTCCAGTCGTCCTCGCCGTAGGTGTTGGCGATCGCGTCGGCGGTGGCGGCGACGAGCTGGTCCCATCCGACGGGGCGGACCCGGTTGCGTGGTGCGCTGGTTGCGGCCGGAAGGATGTCGCCCCAGTCGGGGTCCAGGTAGCCGATGGCGACCGGGCCGTCGGGGGTGCCGGCGCTGCCGGATTCGTAGCGGACGAGGCCTGGTTCGGACCCGGCGGTGCCGAGGAGGAGGTACTGGTGGTCGGGGCCGTGGGGGCCGTTGACGGTGCGGATGTAGGTGACCTCGTCGGGTGGGCCGCCTGCGCGCTGCCAGGGAATCCCGTCGGGGCCGGTGTGGGTGTCTGGCAGGCCGTTGAGCAGCGGGTTGGTTGGTTGGTTGATCGGCAGGTCCGCCATGGGATGGGTGGGTGCCGGGGGGCCCATCGGGTCGGTGGTGGCGATGGTGGCCGCACCAAGGGCTGCTGTGGCGGTCTGGGTCGCGGTGTGGCGTCCGCAGTCACCGCTGGCGGACGGGTGGGTGCACCGCGTCCCGGTGGTGGAGGATGTGCGTCGGCAGGTCGGTGTGGGCATGCACGGGTCATTCCACCTCGGCCCCGGGGTGGCCTACCGGGTGTAGCGGGGGTCGTTGGCGGGGTACAGGCCGGGGCCGGGGTCGCCGAACTGGGCGGCGGTGGCATCAAGGATCCGGCCGTCGGGCAGCACGTTCCAGGTGTGGGGGATCCCGCCACGTTGGCCTTGGACCATGGTGTAGCCGAACCGGTCGCGGATGTTCCACGACGCCGGGTGGCACGTGCCGGGTCGGGCACCGCCTGCGGCGTGACAGTAGTCGGCAGCGAACGTGAGCGCGTCACGGATCGCCGGGTCGCCGGTCGGGTCGTTGGTGGGGGTGGCGAACGGGTCGTGGGCGGCGACGCTGGCCGCGTCGGTGGTGGACAGCGATGCTGCTTCGGGGTGCTTTGCGGGGCAGTCGTGTCCGTGGGCGATCCGTCGGCGGCATCGGCTGCCGTTCCGGGTTGGGTGTCCGCACTGGCGGGTGGCCATGAGGAGGTCCTCTGTCGTTGGGTGCCGGGTGCCATTCCGGCCCCGGGGTGGCTTGCGGCGGTCGCGCCTACGCTCGGTGGGTGGACGTCCGCCTGCTGATCGTTGTGTCCCTTGCCGTCATCGGTGGGGCCATCGGCACCTATCGTGCGGTCCTGTGGTTGTTGCGGGCTCGGTGGCGTGCGGCACTTGAGGAACAGGCGCGCATCGAGGCGCGGCAACGGGAGGTCGCTGACCGGTGGCCACGGGTCGGTTCTGCGATTGCGGATGCACGCGATTGGGCGTTGGCGGTGCCGGACGACGGCCCGATGCTGCTGGTGGCTGCGGCAGGGGTTGAACAGGCGGCGCAGCGTCTGCTGGTCGGCGGCCCGGATGCGGACGCCGAAGGGGTGCTGCTGGAGGAGGCCGAGGTGTTGGCAGCGATGGTGGCGCGCTGTCGTGCACGGGCCGTCAGCGGCGTTGATGGCTGACCCGGCGACGGGCCGGGGCGGTCAGGCGGCGGCGCGGCCGGTGTGGTCGGTGTGGTCGGCGTGTGCCCGTTGGGCGAGGGTGAGGTAGGCGGCTGCGGCCTGGGCGGGGACGACGCCGTTGCCGAGGAGGCGGAGCCGGTCGTTGCGGCTGATCCCGTCGATGCCGGTGACCCATCCTGCGGGGAGGCCCATGAGCCATTCGGTGAAGGGGACGGAGAGTCGGGGGCCTTGGCGGCGTGGTTCGGCGGGGTGGGGTGGGGTGGTGCCGGTGACCGATGCCCAGCGGGCGATGGCGTCGGTGTAGGGCCCCCAGTCCCGGACCGGCATCCCCGTCGCGGCCCGGGTCGGGTCGTGCCAGCCGGCGTCGCCGAACAGGTTCGCTCCGCCGGTGTGGGCGGCCGTTGACACCGTCAGGGTCTGATGGGTGCCGCCGGGGGTGGCGAGCGCGAGGGCGTCCTCGAGTGTGGGGTGGGTGCCGGTCAGGTCGACGTGGCCGTCGGCGGTGGCTGCGGCAGGTATGCGTTGCAGGACTGCGGAGGTGAGCATCAGGTCGCCGGAGGAGCCGTGCTGGTTGGGTGATCCCTTTGGGCCCTCGGTGGCGCGTGGCGTGGGCAGCAGGTCGCCGGTCGCGGCGGGCGGCACGGTCAGGTGGCCGGCGAGGGGTGCGGGCGGCCGTCCTGCCGGGTGGGCGAGGAGGAACCATCGGTCGCGGTGGTGGGCGGCGCCCACGGTGGACGCGGGTAGGTCGCACCATTGCGTGTCGTACCCGATCTGGGCCAGGGACCACAGAACGACGCCGAGCCCTCCTGCTCGAACAGGCTTGTTTGCGGTGCCGCCCATCCGGCGGCCACAGCACGGGCAGTCCAGTTCGGTGCGGGCGGGTCCGGTTCGAGGATGCGGTTGGTGGCTCGCCGCATCGCCTCCGGTGTGCTGTCGGGGTCGAGTGCCAGGTCGGCCAGTTCGGCGGTCCTGGTCAGCAGGGGCCGCAGTTGGGTGAGCATCCGGGTGAGGGGTTCGCCGGCGATGGTCCACCGCCACAGGTCCGTGGCGATCCGGTCGGTGGTGCCACCGAACCGTCTCGCCAGTGCGTCCAGCGTCCGTTTCGGGCCGGCAATGGACAGGGCGGGGACGTGCTGGGGGCCGTGCGGCTGCTTCCAGATCGAGGCCTCCTGGTCCAGCAGCGAAGCCGCAGACGCATCGGAGGGGGTCGTCGGGTCCATGGATGGTTCCTTCGGCGAAGTACAGGCCGGTGACGTTCTCGAGCAGCACGAGACCGGGGCGCAGCGCGGAGATGGCGGTGACGACCTCGGTCCACAGCCCCGACCGTTCCCCGTCGGTGATGCCGGCGCGGCTCCCGGCCGCGCTGACGTCTTGGCAGGGGAAGCCGGCGCAGAGCACGTCGACGGGGGCGACCGTGGACCAGTCGACGGCAGCGACGTCACCGACGTTGGGGACGTCGGGGAACCGACGGTCCAGCAGGAGGGCGGCTGCCGGATCGTTCTCGGCGTGCCACACGACCCGTCCGCCGGTTGTTGCCGCAGCCGCGATGTCAAGGCCGCCGTGGCCGGAGAACATCGATCCGATGTGGGGCTTCGGGTGGGGCATGTCGGGCGGCGTGTCCAAGGTGGGTCGGGAACGCGATGGTGCACCGTGTTGCGGTCACGGTCGGGCGTTGGGGGTGACCGAGCCATTCCCTGCCCGCCGCGCCGACGGCCCCGGGGCCGTGGCGGTCCACCGTGGGCAGGCGTGGTGCCGATCAGACGAGGTGGGTGTCCTGCTCGGGGTGACCGGTCCGGTCGATCGCGCCCGGTGGCCGCCATGCACTGCTGGTCATTGCCGCTTGGGGCTTGCGCGGCAAGTCGGGTCCCGTCAGGTCCGTGGGGGTTGCCGGTCGCGGATCGGGACGCCGTCGGTGTCGAGGGGGCCGAAGCCGATGGTGAGGGCCTGGTAGGCCGCTTCGGTGCCGTCGGGGCCGGTGAGGAGCACGATGTCGCCGACGCACAGCGACCGGTTGCCGGCGTTGCGGTAGCTGGTCATCCAGCCGAGTTCCTCGTTGGTGATGTCGCCGGGGGGTTCGATGGCGTCCGGGCCGGAGGCCTCGGCCGGGTGCAGGTTGGCGAGCATCCACATCCGTTCGGCGGCGTGCATCCATGCCTCGTCGCCGGCGTCGTCGGGGGCGGGGACGGTGACGGTGTCGGGGTGCCGATCGAACGCCACGATCGTCTGGTCGAACCCGGTCAGTCCCGGCTGGTCCCGGGTGGGGAACAGCAGGCGGCCGTCATTGGTGGCGGCATGGGCGACGGTGGCGGTGAAGTGGGGCATTCCAACCGCATGGTATGCATGGCTAGTATGTCTAGCAGTCCGCTGCTGCCCGTCAGTTGGCGTCGCCGCCGTAGGTGCCGGCCGGACGGTCGGTGCAGTGGCAGCGCAGCACCATCAGCAGACGCGCCCCGGGGCGGCCGCCGTCAACCAGGGCGGCGGCGAGGAGTGTGTTGCGCAGCGGCACCCAGTCCACGGCGGGGAGGTCGGAGAGGTGGTCGATGACGAGGTCGGCCACGACCCCGGTTGGATCGTCGAGGATCATCGAGGCCGTCGAGTCCCTGCGGAGTCGGTCCAGCGCCTCGGCTGACAGGTCCGGGCCGACGGCTTCGACCATGCCGACGAGTTCGGCGAACCGGAACTGGTCGGCGGTCGGCACCGGTGCGGCGGGCGTCATGTCTGGCCGGTGCCCATTGCCGCCGCGCGTTGACGGTCGGCGTCGGTCTGGGCCACACCGCCGAAGTTGACCAGCAGGTACAGGTCGGCCTCCTGTTCGACGGTGAGTCCCTTGACCTCGTGGAAGCCGATGAGCCACCGGTTGGCGGCCATGCGGCGTCCGAGGTCGGTGAGTCCGTCGCGGGTGACGGTGCCGTCGGGGGCGATCCGGGTGGGGTCGACCTCGTTGGCCTCGAACCAGTTGGCCGGGGCCGACACCTTGCCGTCCCACCAGGCCGTGAACGTTTCGAGCCGCTGGCGGCCGTCGACGACGACGAACTGGGGGCGTCCGGCGACGGACTCCTCGACGCCTCGGTCGGACACGATGACGGCGTGCAACGGCAGGCCGAGCTGCATGGACTTGATGAGGTTGGTGCGCTGCTGGTCGGTCCACACGGCCCCCCGCTGGTAGGGCGGGTCCACCGCCATGATGCCGTCACGGATCCACGTGACGAGCTCGTTGACCCGTCGCTTGGTGCCGTCCAGCTGGTAGGACGGGAGGGTGCGGCCGGGGGCGGATGGCTGGGGCATGGGGTCGAGTGTGACGGTTGGCGACGATCCGAGCGCGGCAGGTGGCTGCGGGGGCGTGGATGCCCGTGCCGTGGTGTGGTGGTCGGGGCAGCCCTTGGGGCCCAGCGGCCGGCTGCATGGTCTGCCGGCTCGGGTGGGTGCGCCGCAGGTGGTCGATGGCATCGTGGCGGGTCCTCGTGTCGGGGGGTGTGGCACGGCCATTCCGTTTCAGGTGGCGAGGAGGACGAGAAGCACGACGAGGACGACTGCAGCGGCCGTGATCTGCCAGCGGTGCGGGCGGGAGGACAGGAGTCCGATCAGGTCGGCCCAGGGGTCTGGCCGGCAGGGAGCGGCCAGGTCCTCCCAGTTGGGGACGGGGCCGGGTGGCGGTGGCGGCGGGACGGGATTGGCTGCGCGTGGGTGGAGGTCCGTTGGGGGCACGGCCGCGACAGCGGGTCGCCGTCGGGGTCCTTGCGGTGCTGGGGGGACGATCGCGGTCATGGCCGCTCCGGGGTGTTGGAGGTCGTGGCCTTGACGGTCGGCGGGGCTGGCCGACCTGCCGCCTTCCTGCCGATCCCGTTGCGGCGCAACGGGTGCGTGGCGCACCCGGGTGCCGATGGTGTCGGTGGCCTCCGATGGTGACGGGCATGTCCAGCGATCCGAACGGAAATCACATGAACCTCTCCGACCAAGTACCTGCACATGACTACGTCGAGTCGATCCGTGCTCAGGCGATCGATTCGGTCCTGTCGATGCTTCGTCCTGCTTGTCCTGAGCCGCGTGCCGCCTGAGGTGCCTTCCCGGTGAGGACGTTGGACGGGACCGGTTGGACGGTGCAGCGGGGCCTCGATTGAGGCCGTGCGCACCCGACGGGTTGCGGCCCACGGTGTCGTGGGGGCCTGCACGACCGGGCGTGGCGGGTGCTGCTCATCGCCGTCGGGGGGACATCTGGTCCAGCATGGCCTCGATGACGTCGAGCTGGTCAGGGGTCAGGTCGCGAAGCCGCAGCGCCAGCCGTCCCGCCCTGACGTCGTGGTCACCGGTCACCGGCAGCGCTGCTTCGAGTGCGTCCTCGTCGTCGGGGTCCAGGGCGACGGGCACTTCGACGGTTTCGGGCATCGCCAGCGCGGCGATTGCGGTTTCGAGGGTCGATTCGGCGACGACCCTGTGGCGGGCCGACTCGAGGTTCTGCCACGTCCGTAACGACACACCGGCCGCTGCTGCTGCTTCGGCCTGGGTGAGGCCCAGCTCGGTGCGTCGGGCGCGGACGTAACGGGCCCGACGGGCACCTGCCAGGGCCCCGAGGACGACGGCGGCGGGAAGGCCAATGGGTGAGGCGGCCATCCCGCCCAGGATGAGCGCGTCGCGGATGACGTCGGGCGGGACACGCCGGTTGCCGCCGGGTTTCTTCGATTTGGCCATGCCCACATCCTACATCCGAATGCGGCTATTGCGTATCAGACGGTCGCATGCGTATTGTGGGTCGCATGGTCGACGAAACCTCCCCCGTGCCCCGCCCGCCGCACGCCCCACCCGCCGATGGTGTCCCGCCACCGGACGGGACGGGTCCCCTGCGCGGCTGCGGACCCGCCATCGGGTTCACCGCGGGGCTGCTCGTGCTCGTGTCGTGCGCGATGGTGTACGAACCGGAACTGCGGCACGGGTTGTCCCGTGTCCGGGCGGTCCCGGACGACGCCACCAAAACAGTGGCGGCCGCGTCAGGGTTGCGGCAGGCGCTGGACGCGCCGGCAGATGCGGTCGTGGCCGCGTGACCGCCCCGCTGGCCCTCCCCGGCCTGCTGCCGTTGCGGGGCGCCCCGGGGCCGCTCCCGGCCGCTGGCCGGGTCGGCCCTCCGTCGGTGGTGCTGGCCAACGCCTGCTACGTCGGCGACCGCGACATGATCGGCCGCCACGCCTTCGACACACTCCTCGGCACCGGCGGGCCGGCCCAGATCAACCACTCCCCCGTCGGCCCGTGGCTCGCCCTTGCCGCCTCCCGCATCGACGACCCGGACTCGGTGACCGCCATCCACGCCGGCTGGACCGACCGGTTGTCGGAGGCGCTCGACCTCGTCTGCGTGGAGGCCTACGCCCACGGCATCGTCATCGGCGCCGACCTCGACGCCGCCATCAGCAACATCTGGTCAGCGGCGTTCCTCGTGGAGATGCACGACTTCGGTGGCGTCTGCGCCCTCATCGACGCCCTGGTCGAGGCCGAGATCGTCTGGGTGGCCCGCCAGGTCGCGCAGGCCTGCCACGCCCACAACGGCCGGTACAACGAACTCGCCCACCTCGTCCGGCGGCTCGGTTACCACGGCGCATCCGACACACGCGGGTTCACCGGCTGGAACGTCGCCGGGGCCGTCGAAGGGGCCAGGTGGTCGGCCCGTCCCGACGCCCCCGCAGCACTGCTCGCCGCCACCGCCGCCCGCTACCGCCGCCTCGGCGGCAATCATCTTCACGTCGCCTGCGAATACGGCTTCGCGGCCGTGCTGGACGACCCCACCGACGACTACCCGCTCAACGGGCTCGAAGCGATCGCCCGCGACCTGGGCGACACCACCCTGCGCGGGGTGGCGCTGACGATGCTGGCCTTGGACCCCGCCACGCGGCTGCGCCGGAGCGCCATCCCCCGCAGCGACATCCTGCCCGTGGTCCGTCGCCGGATCGCTGACCGGTGGGAGGGCCCGGAATAGCAGGGGCATGACCCTTCGGCGCGCGCACACCAGGCACGACCCGGCGACTGGCCGGACCGTGCCGGTCAGGGCCCACCCGGTCCGCACCGCCGCCGGCCAGCCACCGGTCGCCCCTGCGCGAATCCGCCGCGCCTCGGCACGGGTGGCCACGAACGACCCGATGGCAGCCCTCCCCGCCCCGACGGTCGCGGCGACCCATCTGGCCGGGATCCCGTCGGTGCTGTCACCCGAGGAGTTCACCGACCGGTTCGTGCCCAGCGAGTACGGGCCGACCTGGGCATCGGCAGCAGACATCGCCGTCAGGCCCGCCCACTGGGCACGCGGGGACGGTCAGACCTGGGAGGAGTTCGTCGACTCGGTCGCACGCGACGGCATCCGGCAGCCCGTCCAGGTCCACGACGGCGTCTGGTGCACCGACGGGCACCACCGGGTGGTGGCCGCCATGGCGACGGGGACCCCGATCCCGTGGGAACCCGCGGACAACCCCGACTACGACGGGCAGATACCCGAGGGCGTCGAGGACTACCACCGGTTCGCCGTGGAGGACGGGGACACCGACCTGATCGACGACGCCGCCCCGTGGGACGACGACTGGTGGGCCGACGTCGCCGAACGCCGTGACCGCAACCTCGGCGTGCTCGCCTACGACTGCCGGGACGGCACGGTCCACATCACACCCGGGGTGCTCGACGAGCAGGCGCGTGCCGCGTTCCTCCTCGGCGGCTGCGGGGCGTTGGCGGCAGCGATGCACCGCGCCCACGGCTGGCCGGTCGTCGGGCTGTGGGCCACCGACGACGAACCCTTCCACGTCGGAGTGCTCGCCCCGGACGGCCTGGTGGTCGACATCGACGGGGCCCACACCCCCCAGGAGTGGGCGATGGCCTACGGGGCACCCGACGACTGCGAGTACGAACCGCTCACCGTCGAGGAGACCGCCCGGGTGGTCAACGACGTCCGTCGCCCAGACGAGCAGCCGTTCGGCATACCGGGCGCGGAAGGGGTCGCGGCGTCGTTCGTGGAGCCGGTGACCGGGCTGTGGCGAGCCGGCATCCGCGGGTGGGTCGCCGACTCCCACACTTGACCCAACCAAGCTGTAGTGCTATGATACGTAGCACACCATAGCTGGTTCGGAAGGGATTCGCAGCGCCATGCCCAGCACCACACCGACCGCACTCGGTGCCTCCAGGAGCGACGCCTGATGGGCTGGGGATCCACCACCTACCCGCCCGGCACCACCACCCTGGACGCCTTCGCCGCCGAGTACGCCGGCGGCACGGAGATCCTCGCCGCCGCCGTCGCCGACGGGGTCGTCTACGCCGCCGTCCGACACCCCGAGGTGTTCAACGGCAAGGTCGTCTGCGAGGTGTCGCTGTACACCCGCGAATCCCGCAACGGCGACCTGTGGATCGCGTTCAAGCACATGGGCGAAACGATGGGCCCCAACGCCGACGCCGCCCCGGCCAAGGTCATGGACCTCCTCGACCCCGTGGAGGAGGCCTACGACACCGCCATCCAGCGCCAGACCGCGCAGGCGTGGCGCGACCGCGTCACCACCGCACGCGCAACCCGCGCGGCCCGCAAGGCCGCGCTCCCCTCCCCCGGCGGAACCGCCACCGTCCAGGCCGGTCTGGACCTCACACCGGACCTCTCCGGCAGGACGGGCACCGTGGTCAGGACCACCCGCAAGTACGCCACCCTGCGGATCGACGGCGACCTGTACCGCCTCCCCCACGCCCTGCTCGACCTCGACACCACCCCGGAGGGCTGAGCCGTGTCGTTCCATCGCGAGAATATCGCATGGCAGTCGAAGGACGGCACGTGGAACCTCGGCTTCTTCGAGGTCGTCTGGGAGGGTTCGGAGGAGGACGGGGAGGACCCCGAATGGGACGTCGACTACGACATGTCCGCGTTCGAGTGGGTCACCACCGGCCACCCCACCCAGATGGCCGCCCGCCGCGCATGGAACGGCTCCAACCCCGGCTCCTCAATGACCTGCCGCCATACGCCCGGTACCGCCCAGCAGTGCGACCGCTACGACCGCATGGCCGCTGACCTGCGGGCTCGTCGCCGCGAGAGCCGCAACACCCTCCCCGCGACCGGGTTCGTACGGTGGTGACCCCCATGCCGTCCACGTTGACCGTTGGGTTGCCGGCCTCCCGCAAGGCCGCATTCGCCGAATGCATCCGCCGCGATGCTCTCCGTGCCAACCCCGTCGGGGCCAGCATCATCCGGTCCCACGACCGGCGCTACGGACCGGTCGGCGCACCCACGACAGGAGTCGCGGCATGAGCGCCGGCCGCAAGGTCCGGTCCACCATGTTCGTGACCATCCCCGACGACGTCCGCGCGGTCCCGACCGACCCCGGCGAGCACGCCTACCGGATCGAGGCGGCCTACCGCATCGAGCGCAACGGCACGGCCCTCGGGATCGTGAAGGCCCGCCGGATCGAGACCTACCGCAAGCACGGCCGGATCCGCTACCCAACCGGCACCCGCAAGGTCTGGACCGTCGACGGCGGCCCACCCCGCGACAACCACGACACGATGGCCGACGCCGTCGCAGCCCTCCTCGCCTGATGGTGCTGCAACACCCCACCGAGGCGGCGCGACGCCCCCGCCTTCAGGCGGGGGAGGATCACGCCCAGTCCGACAACGGCGGGTGGCTCCAGCACTCCTGGGGCATCGACCGCTCCGACGGGACGATCGTCGAGACGGCCGTGCCGCGCAGCCGGTACTTCGGGGTCGTCCTGACCGACGAGGAGGCCGCCGAGTTCCGGTTCTGGAACGCCTCAGGATCCGCATCGGCGTCGCGGGTTGCCCCCGGGCACGCTGGGTGCGTCAGGTGTCGGCGGTACCTCTGACCATCAGAACCGATGAGTACCACACGAACCCGAGGTCCGATCCCCCGTGCCGTCCGGATGACGTCTGCCCAGCACATGGAACGGCGTCGCCGGGCACGGGAACTCCTGGCCGACGGGGACTGGATGTACACCCAGGTCAGCGAGGGTCGCACGGCCCGGCAGATCGCCGTTCGCCTCGGCGTGTCAGCGGGTGCGGTCAACTCGTGGCTTCGCCGCCACGACCTCGTCATCGACGTGTCCTGAGCAACACCGCGTCGCCTTCATGGCCCCTGACGGACCCACTCGTTCCCGTGGAGGACCCAGGGGACATCCTCGGTCAACGACGGACAGCACACCGGGTCGGAATCGGCGTGGACAACGGAGGCGGTGATCACGGCGCCGTCCACCACCCCGACCAGCGGCCCAGCGATCGTCCCGCCGACCTGGACGCCGTGGGCGTCGTAGACGAGTACGACGTCGAACTCGACGTTACCGCCGGGGTTGCAGGTGACGACAACGACCTCCGCCGGCCCCTCGACCCCGTCGACGTCACCCGTTACGACGTCGGCGACCGTGGCGGTCCCGCCGTCTGGCAGGACACCGGTGCCGTCCTCGAGGACGAGCTCGCCGGTCATGTCCCCGCAGCCCAGCCCGACGTGGACGTACCGTCCGTCCCCGGCTGAACCCATGCCGTCGATGTCGGCCGGTGCAGGTGGGACCGGCGGCGGATCGGGCACGGTGGCCGGGACAGGGGCGGGTGGCGGAGCAGCGGCGTCTGTCCCGGTCGGTGGGAAGACCGTCCCGCCGCACATGGCGACGACGAACCGGACGACTGGTTCGCTCCAGATGGCGGCGTGCAGGCCGAAGTCGGCCCTGATGGCGGAGGCCGCCAGCCGCGCGGTCGTGTAGTCCTGGCCGGCCTGGCTGCCTGCCACGTCACGGATGACGGCGGCACCGTCGAGTTGTCCGGTTCGCAGGTCGTCGTGGACGAGTTCGATGACCTCGTCCGCACAGGCCTGATCGTGGTCGCCGGCGATCGTCCACCAGGTCGAGGGGGACGGGAGGCCAGCGACAACTGCCTGGCACTCGGGGGTGACGACATCCTGCGCGAGGGCCAGGGCCGCAGCCCGACCTTGTGCGACGTGGACGTCAACTGCCTCCATCAGACCCATGAGGACGACTGTGCGGGCATCGTCGCCGTATATGAACGCAGTCTCGGTCCAGCTGGCGTCACCGCCCGACAGGAGGACGGCGATGTCGGAAAGGACCGTCTCGACGCAGGCCTCAACCGGAGGGTCGCCCGACGGTTCGGTCACGACATCGGTTGCGGCGATGGTCTGTTCGTCGGGGTCGGTGGCGGTGCAGCCTGCGAGGAGTGAGACGGCAACGACGAGGGCGGCGACCCACGACAACGAGAACTGCATGGCCGCTACGGTAGCGGACGAGGTGGACGGCCCCGCGCTGCACAAGAGCCGGGTCAGTGGGCGAGGCGGAATGCGGAGCGCCACGGGGCGGGGCATCCTGCGCGGCGGAGCACGTCGACCGGTCGGGTCAGGTTGGGGCAGGCGGCGCCCCACAGGTTCAGGTGCGGCCGGTCTGGCAGCGCTTCCCATTCGTCGAGGAGTGTGCTGTCGGTGTCGTGGCCGAGGTCGGTGAGGGCTGCGGCGTCCTGCGGGTGGTAGCCGCGGGAGGACCACACGGCCGCTTCGGGTTGGGTCATGCCCAGGTCGTCCCAGGCGGTCATCAGGTCCAGGGTGTGGCCCCATCGGGTGCCCCAGGTGTCGTCCCATGCGGCGGTGTCGTCGGTGAGGTCCTGGACGTGGGGGTTGCCGTAGGTGTGGACGCCCGGCCAGTCGTTGGGCAGGCAGGCGATGGTGGTGTCGATCTCGTGGAGCGCCTCCCACAGCAGCCGGACGGGGACTGGCACTCCTGCCGGGTCGGCCCCGGGGGCGTGGTCGGCAACGATCGCGCAGTAGGCGTCCCACGGGTCGCCGCCGACTTGGGCCATCGGCACGATCGCGTTGAGCGTCTCCGTCCATGCGGCGTCATCGATGGCGGCGCGGACGGCGTCGGCGTGGGCGCGTGCGGCCCGGTTGGCCACGAGGATCGACCGGAGTCCGTCGATGGGTCCGAACTCGCCGGCGAGGTCCGGGGTGGTGCCGACGATCGCCCATTCGGCGGCCGACCCGAACGCGGCGTTGATGGTGCGGTGCGGCGCGACCCGGCCGAGCAGGGCTGGCCAGTTCACCGGCGTTGGCGGCATCGTCAGTGGGCGGTGCGGACGTCCGTTGCGTCGCGGCCCGACGGGCGGATCACTTCTTGTCCTCCGGGGGGGTCTGCGCCTGCCGGCGTCGCTGTTCTGCGGTGATCCGCAACCAGTCGGCGTTGCCGCCGCCGTCGAGGTTGATCGGGGCGTCGTCGGTGGGGTCGGGCCGGTCGGTGTCGCTCATGGGCACCATGGTCGCACGGGACGTTGACGGTCCGGTCGGCTGGATGGTCGGGGCTGCCCGCATCGCGGCCCGTGCGGTCGGGCATGGCCACGGGACCGGTTCGATCGGATGGTCGAAGTGGCCATAAGGGGTGCATTGGACGCAGCGGTCGGTCAGGAGCGTGTCGGGGTGGTGCCGGGAGAGGACGTCGGCGGCGATCAGGTCGAGGTCGTCCTGGGAGGCCGGGGTGTGGCTGGGGTCGGTCATCGCGGTGATGGTCCCACGGTGGACCGACAGACGGTCACCACAGGTCGTTGGGTTCCCAGGCGTCATCGGTACCGTCCCATGCGGACTGCATGTAGGCGTCGTCGGGGCCGTTGTCCCACCAGTCGTCATCGGGCAGGCCGGCGTCGTCATCCAGTTCGGCCCATGTCGACTTGACCGTCCCGGCAGCGCCGATGACGATCGCTTCGGCCTCCCGTGCGTCCCCAGGGCCGGTCGCCGGGACCGACCAGACCGATTCGGCGGGGACGACGGCATCAACGAGCTGGCCGTAGGACTGCAGGCCGTCGCTCGGCCACGGTTCGCCCATCCCGGCGAACCACTCGGCGGTGTGGACGTCCAGCGTCCACGAGGATGCCGCGTTGGAGTCGACCCGTTCGGTGCTGTCAGCGGTCAGGTTCGCACCGAGCCGGCGTCGTGCCACGTCCACGGCGGGATGGCCGGAGGTGGCGTCCCACCGCATGCCCCGGTACAACCGCAGGTGGGTGATGCCGCGCTCGGCGAACTGCCGTTGGGTGTGGGCGTACTGGGTCTGCACGTAGGCGTCGATCAGCGGTTCGGCCTCGCGCAGCAGGTCGTCGTGGCCGGAGGGGTCGTTGGTGCGGCCAAGCGCCCCCCCGAGTTCGCGCATCCCGGTGGTGTTGGGCCACGACCCGTCCCCGCCGGAGGTGGGGCCGGTTGGCACGGGTGGGTCGAACACCCTGCTGATCGAGCGTTGCACGGCGTCGGACAACGGGTTGTTGACGGCCGTTTCCACCCAGGCCTCGTCGACGGCCTCGACCAGGGAGTGGGCGACCGTGACCGGGTCGGCGGAGGGGAACCGTTCGGCGAGCAGGGCCGTGAGCGCGGGGTCGTCGTGGAACCGTTCGGCCAGGAGGTCGGCGACCTCCGAGAGCCCTGCGGGGTTGGTCGACAGGTCACCGACGCGAGCGGTCGCCCTGGTCCCACCGGGACGCAGGGGACGTGACGCAATGGCCCTCCGTCCCCGCGTGACCTCATCGGGAACCAGCGTCTGCTTCGGGGGAGCCGAGAGGGGGTCGGCGGCGACGATCGAGGCGGTGACGGTCCGGTGGCTGTCGATCACGGCGACGGCGGCGTCGGGGACGACGGCGGCGCGGACCCGGATGGTTCGCCCGTCGGGCAGGGTGCGCGAGTGGGCCCGCCGGATCCCCATCGCTACTCGCCGTCCATGCCCTTGAGCCAGTCATCGGCACCGTCGGCTGCTCCGCTCAGGTAGAACGCCATCGCGTTGTCCTGGGCCTCCTCGGGCGTTTCGAGGATCTGGTTGCTGCCGATGGCCGGGAGCGCGAGTCCGCCCGCCCCGAGCTTCTTGGCCTGGTGGGCGTCGTTGTCGCGGTTCTTGATGACCGCGACGCCCCTGGTGAGCCACTGGGCGGCCTGCCGGAACCGGTCGGCGGCCTCCGCCGACGTCTGGGTCGGGTTGGCCGTGTCGAGGCCCTGCATGGCGTCGACCGCCAGTTTCCGGGCGTAGGCGCGGGCCGTGCGGACGTTGTCGTTGTCGGGGTCCAGCGACAGGGTGCCGTGCTCGGTCGCGGAAGCGAGGGCCGCTGCGACGCTGCTGTGCGCCGCGTCGGTGTCGCCGGGATCGCCGTTGCCGCTGGCGGGCACCGCACGCATGACCGCGGCGGCCACGAGCAGGTTGTGGGCGGCGCCCTCGAGACGGGCGATCTGCTCGGGGATCGGCATGTCCTTGGCGCCCGACAGCATGGCCATGGACGCGGTGACCGCCTGGTTGGCGCTGCCCCAGGCGTGGCTGGGGGTGGGGAACCGGCCACCGAGGCTCTTGGCGGCAGCCTTGACGTGGTTGCGGGTCTCGGTGTCGGCCTCGTCGCGGAGGGACTCGGTGGCCGGGCCGTCGAAGCCGGCGACGATCGAGTCGAAGTCCGTCACGGCGAACGGGTCGGCAGCGGCTGCGGCCGTGGACGCAGCGGGCACGTTGACGGTCGCCTGGCCGGCCTTGGGGTGAGATGCCCCGCACGTGGCCCCCGGTGCCGCCACCGGGTTCTGGCAGGGCGTGCCGCCATGGGTCGGCTTGTTGCACTTGTGTCCTGGCATCGGAGTCCCCTGGTGTGGTGTCGGGTCGATGCGGTCATTCCGGGTCGTGCTGCGCCCGGGGCAGGTCCGGGACGACCATCCAGCGTGTGGAGGAGTGGAACGGCGACGCGTTGGGGCAGTGGCGCTTCGACGTTCTGCCGATGGTCGTCGAGGGCCTGGTCACGGGGGCATGCGAGGAGGACCGGTGGTTGGGGTGGGCGATGCAGTCGATGCACGACGCGGCCTACCAGGGGGCCCTTGGCGGGCACGGCGCGGGGTTCCTGATCACCGGCGGGCGTGCGGCCACCGAGCTGCTGTGGGCGTTCGTGTCCTCCTATGCGGGGATGAACGACTACGGCGCGGGGCCGGTGGTGTGGCTGCGGGTCCGTGACGGCGCTCGAGGCGGGCAGTTGCCGGAGATGGCCTACGGCTGGCTCGGCAAGCAGCCCAAGCGGTGGGGCCGGGAGAAGTGGTCGACGTTGATGCGGTGGATGGAGGAGCAGTCGACCCGCGTGTTCGTCGTTGAGGGGATCGACCGGTTCGCCGACCTGGAGGACATGCCGGTGTGGCTGCGGGCCGCGACCCGTCAGGGCGTGGCCGTGATCGCAACCCGCCGCAAGGCCGGTGGGGGCATGTCGGACCTGCGGATGTGGATGGCGGACCTCGACATGAGCGGACGGGAGCCCCTCGCCCCCGCCTGACCCTTGACCCCCCAGCAACATAGTGCTACGATACGTAGCACTACACTGGAAGGGAAGTGGGAAATGATCACCGACACCGCCATCTCCTCGGCAGCCGCGCGACTCGCCGTCGCCCTCATCTTCTCCGTCGTGCCGGGGCCGTTCGGCTTCATCGCCTCCGTCGCCGCCGTCATCTACGCCCTCAAGCTCATCAAGCGCTCCCTCGCAGCGATCGGCTCCGCCCCCGCCGTCGGCGGCCTCTGCACCCTCGCCGCCGGCGCCGCCGGCATGACGGCCTTCTCCGCCGTCGTTGGCACCGGGCCGCTGCTCCTGCCCCTGCTGGCCACCAGTGCCGCATGGGTCACCGGCCGCCCACGCACCGCCGCCACCACCGCGAGCGTCTGATGGGCCCGGACCCGTTGACGGTGCGCCTGGCCACCACCGTCGTCCAGCTCGCGCTCCTCGCCCTCGTCGGCGGCGCGTTCCGCCACCTGCTTCTCTCCCCCGCGTCACGTGAGCTCTGCCGGACGGCCCGTGAGGACCTGCGCGGTTTCGCCCGATCATTTCGGGTGGATGTCCCGGTTGGGACCGGCCGCGGCCACCGCCGCCGGGTTGCCCCGCCAACCCGACAGGCGCAACGCCACCCACACACGGCTGTCGCCGCCGTCCGCCTCGACGTGGACGGCTGACCGGGAAGTCGCCCCGGCCCAAGCGACTCTCGTTGCGCACGCAAGATGGGGTGCGGGGAGGACGGCTGCTCAGCGATGTGGACTGTCTGGTCGGCGTTGGCGTGGGCGGGCGTGAGCGGCCATGGCATCACCCGGCCACGCGGGCTCGACGTGCTCGAGCGGTGGCTTGGGGCGGGCGGTGGGTCGAATGTTCCCTCACCGACGGCATGCTGATCCTGCAGTTGGGTCGGCCGCAGTCGCAGGTCCGTCAGGGGGCCGCGTTCGTGGGGCCTTCATCACCGCCTCGACCCTCCCGACTGGCGCTTGCCGAGGGTCCGCCAGGGCGCGTGTGAAGGGACAATTTCAAGAGCCGTGTTCCTTTTCCTCCCGACCAATGTCGCGCCCACCCGCAATGATGTCAGGCGATGACGAGAGCGACGTGCACCTGTGGGGGCCCCACCCCCGATGACTACGACCGGATCGGCCGGATGCTGCATCCGCACTTGGCGGACCTGCCAGTGGAGACGGCCGACGCGGCCCTGGGCACGATGCCGGACGAGGTGCGCCGTGCGACAGCGGAGATGCTCATCGAGAGGCCGGCGATCAAGGGGTCGGTGCTCACCAGGCTGTCGTCGAGGCGCTATCAGGAACGGTGGGGCCGCGCGCTGCACAACTTCGCCGTGGCGCTCAACGACATCCATCCGGACTTCGCCGAGGCGATGGACCAGGGTGGCGGCCTCGCCGCCGTGCGGGAGGCCGCAGAGGTGTTCTGCGCGGAGCACGGCATCGGCACCACCAGGCTGCTGCTGCTCGCCGACGTGGTTCGTGCACGGTCGGCCATGGCGCTGGCGCTGCTTCGGCACGACGACGTCCCATGGCAGACCGAGGTCGACCCGGAGCTTGTGGTTCTGGACGAGGACCCCTCGGACCTGCTGGTGCGAATGCTCGGCGGAGAGCCCGACCAGCCGGCGGCGGTCCTGGCCTCGTCGCTGCTGGACCTCAGCGAGCAGGTACAGGACTTCCTGAGTGGCGACAGCGATGAGAACCCCTTCGATGGCAACGAGCACGGAACCGTCCTCGCGTGGCTCGTTGCGGATGCCTACACGCGTGCACACGCCAGCCTGCTGATGACGGCAGAGGATCCCGACAGGCTTCGGCAGGTAGCAGCCGCGGCGGCGCAGGCCACGGTGGTCGCGGCGCTGGCGTGGGAAGCGATCGCGACGGCCATGGCCGAGGACGACCGGTTCGATCCCGATCCCGACCCGGCCGAGGACGGGTTCGGGTCGGAGGAGGCCAAGCAGTTGCTGGTCAGCTGGGCGCGGCGACTGGACGAGCGCGGGTCGGTCGACCCGCTGGAGCGGTACGCGACGCTGGTCGGCGAGCCACCGGCGGACACGGTTGCAGCCGCGCTGCGCGACGCGGCAGCCGATCCCGACACGCCGCACCGCGATGCGTTGCTGGCAGTGCTCGAGTGGTTGGACGGCGACCGCTCCCCCGCCGCGGTCGGACAGTTCCGCGCTGGCCTGCCCGACGAGGTCGACCAGTTCCTCCTGGCGGTGCACGGGCCAGCCTTGCTCCACTTCACCGACGACGCCCCCGAACCCACGGCCGAGCCCGAACCGCAGCCCGACCCCGAACCGGAACCGGAACCTGAGCCCGAACCGGAACCGGAGCCCGAACCGGAACCGGAACCGGAGCCCGAACCGGAACCGGAGCCCGAACCGGAACCGGAACCCGAACCGGAACCGGAACCCGAGCCCGAACCGGAACCCGAACCGGAACCGGAACCCGAGCCCGAACCGGAACCGGAACCCGAACCGGAACCGGAGCCCGAACCGGAACCCGAGCCCGAACCGGAACCCGAGCCCGAACCTGAGCCCGAGCCTGAGGCAACGCGGCCGTCAGTGGCTGACCGGCACGACGCCGCCACTCTTGACGAGGCCGTTCACGCCTACCTGCGAGCCGGCCGGTTCGCCTCCGCCGCCGCGACCGCCGACGCAGCCGAGCGAGTCCATCCCGGCACCCACTTCGAGGCCCTGTCCGGCGCCGTCCGGTTGTTCACGATCGCGCGAGCCATGCGCCGGTCCGAGGGGCCCATGGCAACCGCGTTCGACGCCGCAGTGCCGCTCACCCCACCCGACGTCCTCCTCGGCGACGCCGAGGCAAGGGTCCTCACCATCGCTGCGGCACTCCGCGCCTGCATGATCTCCCCCTGGCGCACCAACCACTTCGCCCGCCAGGTGGCCGACGCAACGGAGGGCATGCGGGCGACCAACCGGATCCTCAACGCCGTGATCATCGCCGCCCAGCAGGGGCTGATGGTCGGCTCCGACGGTCCCGTGGAAGTCCTCGGCCCCCCCGATGACACCGCAGCCGTCGACGCCGCACGCGAAGCCGCAGCACGAGTCCGGGGCGGCAAGGACCGCACGATCAAGCACGGGGCATCAACAGCGGTCTGGCGGACCTGGATGAGCGACGGCGACGACGGCTGGCTGATGGCGCTGCTGCGGCCCGTCGCAGCCGACCGACGCGAGAAGGCCAACGAGGTCGCCGCCGCCCTCGCGGAAGCCGAGAGGGTTGGCCTGGACCGACTGATCGACCGGGTCCACAACCGCGGACCGAAACTGCCGGACCCGATCCTGTACGGGGCACGGGAACGACTCATGGCCTGGGCCGAGCAGTGCATGGACATCGTCCGTGACTGGCTCGACGCCATCCCCGCCAACGAACGGGCTGACCGCGACCACCTGGTCGAGGTCGCCGACACCCTCCGCGCCGTCCTCAACGACTCGCTGGACCGCATGCACGACGAACTCGGACACGCCGCAGGCGACGGCAACGGCTGGATCGTCGACGTCGTCTGGCCGGCGGTCACCGGTGCCGTGTCAACGGTGACCGACGGCACCCGCATCAAGGGTGCCGAACCGACCCGCGCCAAGGTCCTCGGGGAAGACCTCCTGCTCACCACCCTGCCGCTGGACGACACCCACCGGCCCGAGGACGGCCTCACCGTCGAGGAACTCCTCGACCCGCTGCTCGAATCGGTGGGGCACGCCCCCACCGACCTGGTCGCCGCCTACGAACGACGGATGGAACTCGGACACCTCGGCGAAACCGCAGCCCTGCTGTCGCTGATCGAAACGGCCGATCCCGACACCGCCGAGACGTTGCGGGCAGTCCGGGAGTCCCGGCTGGCCGCCGAGCACGATCGGCTCGCCGACGAGCGCGACCGAATGCGCACGATGCTGTCCACCGCCCGACGGCAGGGCTGGTTCGGCACTGACGACGCCGCCGCTGCCGATGCCACCGCTCTGCTGGAAGGTGCCGACCCCGCCACGGCGCCGGGAGCGGCCAGGCGGCGGCTGGTCCGGCTCGAGCGGCGGCTCGCCGACGCGCGTGAACGGGCGATCAGCCGGACGTTGGATCGCATCGATGCCACGCTGCCCGAAGGGGCTCGGGACGCCGCCCGCGCCGCTGCGCTGGCGGGACGAACCGCGGTGGCCGACGAAATCCTTGCGTCCGGGACGCCCGACAGCCGACTGGTCGACACCGACGCCGCCGAACTCGATCCGCTCATCGAACGGTTCATCGGGTTCCTCGACGGGTTCGACCCCCAAACCGACCCGCGTGGGCTCCCCCAAGCCATCGAGTCGGGAAGCAAGTGGGCCGGCCTGTCGTTCCCCGACCCGGCCCTGTCGCGTGCCGCTGACGTCATGGTCGAGTGGGTTGCGGACCGTCGCGCCGACACCGGCGGCATCAGGACACTGCTCGCTGGCCTTGGGCTCACCACCCAGACCACGCTGTCCAAGGGACGGCAGTCCTCCGCCCACTACGACACCTTCGAGGTGACCGGCGCCGCCCAGTTCGGGGCGGCAGTCCCCCAGTACGGCTCCTCCGCCAGTGGGTCCTACCGGATCGCCATGGTCAAGGGCAACGTCAAGACCGCCGAGGCGCTCAACGACATCATCCGGTCCCTCACCGTCGACCGGCCCCTGATCGTCGTCTACGCCGGCACCGTGTCCAAGGCGGTCCGCAACCGGATGGCAGCCACCGCGACCAGCGACCACCCCTACGCGCTGCTGGACCTGCCGGCAGTGGCCATGGCCCTCTCGGTCCCCTCGCTCACGTGGGGCGACACCCTGCGGCTGGCCCTGCCGTGGTCAGCGGTGTCGCCGTTCCGCGGCAAGGGCAGCATCGTGCCGCCTGAGGTGTTCGTCGGCCGCGACTCCGAACTCGCCCAGCTGATGCGGCCCGACGGTGCCCCGCTGGTCTCGGGCGGACGGCAGCTCGGCAAGTCCTCCCTGCTGCACACCGCCCGCCGGCGGTTCGAGGCGGCCT
Organism: Euzebya pacifica; assembly: GCF_003344865.1. Taxonomy (GTDB): domain Bacteria; phylum Actinomycetota; class Nitriliruptoria; order Euzebyales; family Euzebyaceae; genus Euzebya; species Euzebya pacifica. Next base: position 239,558 of record NZ_CP031166.1, on the reverse strand, counting down.
CCGATGACTCCGTGGCGGTGTATCGGGACGTCCGCAACGTCGGGAAGAACGAACCCGCATCGGCGGTGTGGGACGAGATCGCCCACGAGCTGCGGCGCAGCGACGTGGCCGTCCCAACCGGCGGCGACGCCGCCCGCAACGTCGAGACGGGCATCCGTGAATGGCTCGACGCCAACCCGTCCAGGCGACTGCTGGTGCTGCTCGACGAAACCGACCACCTGCTCAACGCCGACCGGCCCGAGGACTTCCCCGTCGTCACCGCCATGCGGCAGGTCATGGACCAGACCGATGGCCGCTGCAAGTTCGTGCTGGCCGGCACCCACAGGGTCCAACGGTTCGCCCGCGACCCCAACAACCCGTTCACCCAGCTCGGCACCCCGATCAGCCTCGGGGGGCTGACCCCCAACGAAGCGCACCGGCTGATCACCAGGCCCCTCGCTTCCCTCGGCTACGTCCTGGACGGCGGCGTCGCCGACCTCATGGTCACCTACGCCAACATGCATCCGGCGCTGGTCCAGACCCTCGGTGAGAAGCTGGTCAGCCACATGGTCGCCACGCGCGGCACCGGCGGGCCGCCATGGCAGATCACGGAGTCCGACGTCGAGCAGGTGTGGGCATCCAAGGCATTCGCCGACTCCGCAGAGGAGAAGTACAAGCTCACCATCGACCTCGACCCCCGGTACGGGGTGATCGCCTACTCCCTGGCGCTGCTGGACCTGCGCCACGGCATGGGTGCCGCCGTCACCGCCGACGACCTCCGCCAGATCGCCGTGGAGCGGGCACCCGACCACTTCGCCGTCGACGAGGACACCCTCCCCGACGAGTTCAAGGTCCTCCTCGACGAGATGGTCGGCCTCGGACTCCTCGCCGGGTCCACCGACGGCCGCTACCGGATGCGGTCGCCCAACGTCACCCGGATGCTGGGTGACCGCGGACGGTTGGAGTCCGAACTCGCCACCGCAGCCAGCCGCAGCCGCGACGTCGGCTACAACCCCGAGCACGACCGGGTCTACCTGAAGTCCGACCGGACCGCCGTCGCACCACTGTCGTTTGCGCAGACCTCCCGGCTGACCGCACCGGGACCGGACCGGGTCGTGGCCATCTTCACCTCCCCGGCACTGGGCGGCAGCCACCTCACCGCTCAACTCGAACAGGAAACCGAGGCGCGCCCCGGGGTCGACACCAAGGCGCGGGACCTGACGCGGGCCGACCCAAGGATCCCCGAAGCGGCCACCGACAAGCACCGGATCGTCATCGGCGACGTCACCGGCTCCGACGCTGCTGCCATCGACGCCGCGATCGTCAACGCCCACCAGATGCTGCAGACCGACCATGCCGGCTCGGTCTGCGCCGTGGTCTCCATGGACCCCTCGGCGCTGGACTGGGTCGAGGGCCGAGCCCGCCTCGAGAAGTCCCTTGGCGTTGCCGTGGACCTGATGACCGCCAAGCGTCTCGGACCGGACGCAGTGCGGACGTGGACAGCCAACATCGAGGCCGCCGTCGACGCCGCCGACGCCACCGAACTGCACCGGATGACCGGCGGCTGGCCGCTGCTGCTGCAACGCTCCGTTGACATGCACCTGCGCGAGTCCATCCGACTCGTGGACGCCGCCGCCCGCGTCACCCAGACGCTGTACGCAAGCACCGACGACGCAAACCGGTTCCTGCGGGCCGTCGGCATGGACCGGCTCGACGACACCCACCTCGACGTGTGGGGGCTGCTGCTGGAGTTCACCATCGACTTCGGCACGACCGACCCGCCGACAACCCTGACACCGGCTGACCTGCGAGCCTTCGCAGAGGACTTCGGCGGCACCACCGTCGTTGACCACGCCATCGAACGGCTCGCACTCATGCAAGCCGTCACCATCACCGATGACGGTGCCCTGCGGCCCTGCGGCGCCCTTGGGCGACTCTGGAACCACTACCGGCGGAGCGGACAGTGATGCACACCCAACCAGCCCCTGTCCTGCGAGCCGCGATCCTCGCGATGCCCGACGGGCCCGCCCGAGAACTGCTGCGCGACGGCCGCAACCCCGGCGTCCGAAACCTGCTGCGCCAGCTCGGCGTCAGGGTCGACCCCAAGTACGTGTCCGGCGGTGCCCCCAAGCACGTTCGGACCCTGCTGGCACGACTACCGGACGACGACCTACCACTGATGTGCCAGGTGCTGGTCAATCCGATGGTCGAGCACGCCCGCACCGTCATCGGGCCAGAGGCCGCCAACAATCCGACGGCCGAGGAGTTCGACACCGCCGTGCGGGCGACCACGGAGAAGTACGGCTGGCAAGCAGCGGTCGTGCTGGTCGCCTCCATCGCAATGATCGACGTGCCCGCAACCCCGATGTCCCAAGCGATGCTGGACGGCTACGCCGATCCCGACGACGGCCACCTGCGCCGCATCCTGACCGGCTGTGCCCCGGGGACCGGAGTGCCCGACCAGCTGCCGGGGCACGACGCCACCCTCATCGCCGACCAGCAGGGCCAGACCGTCGACGCCGGCCAGGACGACCCCGGAGAAGGTGTCACCACTCCGCTGACCGGCGCGTCGCTGTTCACCCCGCTGGACCGCACCCTCATCCGGGCAGCCGTTGGATCGGCCATCGGAGCGGAGAAGGCGCTGAGCAGGGCCGACCTGGTCCGCCAGACCGACGAACTCATCCTCTCCACCCCTGACCGTGCCAGGTCGTGGTTCCACTCCGGGTTCGTGTCCGGCATCGATGCACAGGCCGAGGAACAACCCGCCCACGACCCCAGCTCCACCGGTGCCAACGACGAACGGCGGCACTGGTGGATGATCGGCAGGCTCGTCGGTGCCCGACGCGCTGGCGACACCGCCACACTCCTCGCGGAGGCCACCGGCCGCACCGACCTCGTCCGAGGGGTGATCGCTGACCGGGTCGCCGGTGCCGACGTCACCGCAGCGGTCTGCGAAGCACTCCTTGACGGGGAGGACACCATTGCGTTGGCAGCCGAGATGCTGGCGGAGCGTCGTGACGCCTTCGATGGCGGCGGCACCACCATCAAGCGGTACGCCACCCGCGCCACGGTCCTGGTCAGCCGGCGCGACATCGCCGACGCCCGCCGGCTCGTCGAGGCCGCCATCGGCCATGCAGACGGGCTCGTTGATCCCGACACGACCGCCCAGTTGGGGGTCGTGCTCGCCTCCACGCTCCGCGCCGCCGGCGACTTCGACGCCGCCACCGACGTCCTCAACAGCCTCCCCACAGACATCCGGTCGGCCGCCACCGCAGACGTCGCCGTCCAACGGGTCCTGTGCGCCACGGACCTGCGGTTCGTCGAGGATGTCCCCTCCCCCATCGCCGACGGCGACAACGTCGTCACCGACCTGCTCGCCAGTCACACCGGCGAGCTCGACGACGCACTCGTGCACGCCCCGGGGCATCCGGTCGCGGCGCTGCTCGCCGGGTACGCCGCGTTCGCCGCGGGTGACCACCGGCGAGCCGACGCTGCCCTGGATGTGGCCGTGTCGGCCCTCGACAGCCACCCGGCGCTCGCCGGCACCCACCTGCCGGCGGAGGCGGCCGGCCACCGCGGCATCGCTGCGCTCCGGTCTGCTGCCAACGCACGCGACGCAATCCGGCACCTCAGCCGAGCCGTCGACGCTGGCTGGCAGCCCCCGACCGACCTGCTCGTCGGTGTCGCCGAAGGGCTGGTGCTCGGCGGACCGGCCAGCCAACGCGCCGCAGGGCCGTTCCTGACCTGGTGCCTTGCCAACGCAGCCACCCGAGCCCCCTTCGTCGGCTGCGTCCTGCTGGCCGTCGACGACGGCGTGACCGGCAGCATCCCGACCGCCCTGGGGCTCATCGACGCCCCCGGACTGACCGCAACCGAGACGTTCGACCTCGCCGAATCGGTCCTGCGTTCGGGCCAGTGCCCCGACGGACGCTACGACGACCTCGTCGCACTCGCCGCCGACGCCGCCATCGACTGCGACGACGCCAAGGTCGCCGCCACCTGGCTGGAACTGCTCGACAACGACGACACCCTCCGCGCCCACCTCGGCAGCGACGACGTCGACGCCCAACGGATCGCACTCCGTGTCGCTCGCGGCGAACCCGAACTTGCGGCCGCAGCCGCCCACAAGGCGTTCTGGCGGCACGTGGACCACCCCGGACACGAGGCCGACCCAGAGGACCTGTTGGAGCTGGTCGACCGCTACGGGGCCAACGGGTTCGACCTGGATGCGATGCGTCGGGCAGTCAGGGTCGAGGAGACCGTCGACGGGATGGCCGCACGACTGGCGGCGCTCGACAGGCCCGTCCGGGTGCTGTTCATCGGCGGCAAGGACGCGGACCACGAACGGGTCCGGAAAGCCGCCGCCATCGCCACAGAACACACTGGGGTGGCCGTGGAGGTCGAATGGCAGTCCGGATGGGACCCGCGGTGGCCGGACTGGTGCAAGGCCTTGTCCCGCCGTTCCGGCACCAACGTCCCCGACGCCGCAGTGGTGCTGCGGTTGATGCGCACGACATTCGGCCGGACCGTCCGACCGATCCTGGGCGATCTCGGCGTGCCGTGGCAGGCGGCCTGGCAACCGTCGATCAACGGCTACGCCAGGGCGATCAGCGGGGCAGTCGCGGCGTTCGACCGGATGACGTCCCGGTCCTGACCCTGCTGCACAGGGAACTGAGCGCCCGACGGCTGCCTCGTCCGCCCCGCGACAGGCATCGACGTCTGACCTGCAACTGGGTCCCGGACGACCATCAGGTCCGATGAACGAACGTCTTGCCCTGCTGACCGCGTTCGCGGTCACAGCTGCCGTTGTCGTCACGCTTGACGCCACCCCGGCGCGTGTCGCCGAGGCGATCACACACCCTTCCAAGGCGTCCGCACTCGCGGCGTTCGTGTCCGCAGGCGGCGCCGTCATCGCCGGTGCTGTGGTCGTTGCCGCCCTGTGGGCCGTGAGGTCCGCGTTCGCGTCGGAGGAGACGATCCGCGGCGCCAGCCTGTTCGATGAGGTGACCGCCGAGCAGGCCGCTCACGACGACCGCATCGTTGCTGAGGCCGAACGGATCCTGCGCGATCACAAGGCCCCGACGGACCCGGACTCCTTAGAAGGGGGTTGAGTGGAGGTCCTCGGCGTCGACGAACAGCATCTCGCCGTCGCTGCGCCGCTTGACCGCGACCGAGTCGGTGCCGTCGTCGGCCATCATCACCGTGACCTCCTCCATCTCGCCGCCGGTGTCGAGCCACAGGTCTGAGCCCTCGACGATCTCTGCGCCGTCGGCCCCGGTCGTGGCGTAGTCGCAGTCGTCGCAGACGGCCCACTGGCCGGGGTGGCCGCCCACGGGCGTGCCGCAGGAGGTGCAGTGGTTGCCGGCGGAGTAGTCGTCGTCGGGCACGGGGGTGAACGGGTCGGCTGGGGGAACGATCTTGCGGGCCTTGCCGATCCCGTTGTCCTTCGCTGCGGCCTTGCGGGAGGCACGTTTGGCCTTCTGCTCCTCCGCCCAGGTGCCGACCGAGGCGACGCAGTCGGTGCAGCGCCACCGGTCGGCGTCGGACTTGCGGACGTTGACGCCGTCGAACGGGTTGTTGCAGACCTCGCAGTTCGACCGGCCACCGCCCCATGACCCCGAGCCGTACTTCGGCTTGGGCGCCCCCAGGTAGCCGGCGTCCCATTCGTGCTTCTCGATGGTGACGAGCCGGGGGACGTGATGGATGTGGCCGGTGCCCTTCCCCTCGCTCATCTTGAGCACGTCGGCGTTGTCCTCGAAGTGGCCGACCGGGACGATCCCGAGGACATCGAGGAGGCTCTCGATCTCACGGGCCTTGAACGCGACCTGGCCTCCGCCCCACTGGGTGCGGTTGGCCTGGTGGTCCACCCCCCCGCCCTTGTTGCGCGGCATGGCGAGTCCAGCGATGTCCTGGGAGGAGCCGGGGAGGAACACGTCGGTGATCTCAAGGCCGGTCTCGGCGGCGAGGTGGCCGAGCCATTCACGGGTCACCGTCTCGCATCCAGCCCGCCAGGTGAGCGCGACGGGAACAGGGGGGATCCCGTCTGGGCCGGTGTTGTCAGCGATCGTCTGCTTGATCGCCTCGACGGTGTCGGTGCGGATGTGGCGACACTCGTCGTTGCCGACGAGGCTGTTGTCCTTCTTGGAGCAGCAGTGCCACGAGTCGTAGACCGTGCCGTCCATGTCGACGAAGACGATCTTGCGGCCTCGGAGGTGCTCAACGGCGGGGAGGTTCTCCTTGGCGGCGGCGGGACCGACAACGGCGTCGTTGGCGTGGGCGTAGCTGCGGAAGCCCGCCTTGGGGGCCTTGGGGGCCGTTCGGGCACGTTGGGCACCAGAGGCCTTGCGACGGTCCCGTGGGAATGACTGGGGGGCCTTGGCGGATGCCTGGCGGGTCTTCCACCGTCCGATGCCGCCGGTGACGCGTCCGTCGTGGTCGGGGTTGGCCTGGGAGGTGCCGGCGAGGTGGCCGGCGGCGTCGGCGTCGGGGTCGGACCAGTGGGCGTGCAGGTAGCAGGTGACGGTGCCGTCGGCGGCGGTCTTGGTGCAGCGTTTCCCCGAGTGGGCGATCGCGGTGCACAGGTGGGTGTCGGTGGTCAGGACCGTGTCGCCGTCGCGGTGCTGGTCGCACGTCGGTCGGCCCCAGACCGACCGGCGGCAGCGTTGACCACCGGTGGTGATGCCGATGCAGATGGAGCCGTAGGCGGGTGGCCGGTGGCCGCCGCACCGGCCGGTGGTGGACTTGGTGGTGTTGGGGCAGGGGTCGTCGTCGCTGCCGCCGATGCACCAGGCCTTCACATCGCGGGTGCGGATGTCCCTGCGGTGCTGGTCGCTGCCACGGGCGGCGAGGCCGAGCTGCGGGCCGCTGCCGATCAGGTCGATCAGCCGTGGTTCACGGTCGTTCAGGATGTCGCGCTCCGCTGCGGCGGACCGTTGCGGAAGCCCGTCGGCACGGTCCGTTGAGGATGGCCCGTGTACGCCTCGGTGCTTGATGCACACCCCGGTCCGGGACCGGGTTGGCCGGCCGCATCCTCCATGGGTGCAGGCGGTGAGTGCCATGCCGTCGTGGATCAGGTCCTGGTAGCCGGGCGTGTCGGGACCGGGTGCGTTGCCGTTGGAGTGGCACGAGGCGCACAGCCCGTCGCGTGCGGTGGTGTTGGCTGCACATCCCGGGCCGGTGCAGACGGTGGTGACCCCTGACATCTTCAGCGCCGAGCCGTGGAACGGGTCGCCGGCGGCTTGTGCGGGCAGGTCGCGGAGGCCGACGGTCCCGCTGGTGAACGGGTCGGAGGCTGCGGCACGGCTGGCCGTGGCGTCTGCGCTGCCGTTGCGCGACGCGCTGCTGCGGTGCTGGTGGCAGCGGCCGCCGGTGGTGTGACGCATGCAGGCGCCGCCATCGGTGGTGGGCGCCAAGCAGCGTGTGCGTGTTCTGGGCAACTGGACCGGCCTCCGGGGGGTGGGTTCACCCCGTCCATTCCGGAGGCGGCCGCCCCGGGGTCAGTCGGTCACGCGAAGGGAGGGCGGCAGCGGGGTTCCCGAGGTCACGACGTTGAACCCGCGGAGCCTGGCGACGGCCGTCGGTTCCACGGCGACATCGGGCCGCATCGCCCGTTCGAGCTCATCGGGCAACAGGTCGGGGGTGTAGGTGCCGAACGCTGCGCATGCCATCCATGCCACGGCTGTGGGAACCATGGCAAGGCCAATGGCGACCGCTGCCATCATGACGGGTTCGACCATAAGGACCGTGCCGGCACGGGCCTCCGCCCACAGCTCGGGGACCCCCAAGGCGAACATGGCGGTCGTCAGGGCCACAGCGAATACGAGCCATGCCGGTTTGGTGTCGTAGTCCATCAGGGCAATCACTACCCGAGCGCGGAGGGCTGTCGAAGCCGCGTGACGGATGGTGATCCCAACATCACATTCCGGACAATTGCCCTTTTGTGCTACGATAGCGAGCACTACGGGGTTCTGGGAGGAGGTAGAACGGATGGTCACGGGCTACGACCCGGCCGAGCACGGCGGCGACATCCTCCCCTGGGACGCAGACTGGGCCGCTCCCGCCATCTCTACCCGACTCATGGAACGGTGGATCGAGCACGGCCCTTCCACCGACCGGGTCCCCGACCTCCTGCACCTGTTCCTCGGCCCTGCACTGTCAACCCATGCGGCACTCCTGAACGACCCGCACGGACGCCATGCGCGTGGATGGGCCGCGACCGCACGGGCAGCAGGACGACCGCTGCGGGAGGAACGGGCTGAGTCCCTCGCCGCACTCGCGCTTGTCGACCCGTCCCTGACCGCACGGGAGCTCGCGGCCCACGCGGCGGACTTCCTGGCCGAGGACCTCGACACCATGTCGGAGGACTTCCTGTGGGCAGTCGGTGACGTGCTCATGACCGCCGGGTCGCTGGCGATCGACCGGCCGACACTGGCCCGCGACACCGCAACCTTCGTCGACATCGCGGTGCGGCGGCCCCGAACCATCCGGCACGCCTCCCGGCTGCGGTCACGTTGGTCGTTGCCGGCGTCCCTGTCCCACCCGGTTGTCCTGACGGCCGTCCAGGCGTGGGAGGACGCCGGCGCGACACCGCAACGGGCCGCCAAATGGGTCCACCATGGCGTGTGGCACCCGCAGGACGCCCACGACTACCACGACGCCGGTGTCAGGCCCCCGCTCGCGCAGGACCGGCTGGACGACGCCGTCGACCGGGTGCTGGCGTTCCTCGCGTCGGACGAGTCTCCCCGCTCCGCGCGGATCGTTAAGGCGGTCACCGTCGCAGCGAACGAGGAGGGGTTCCCGGTGTCAGCAGTGGCCGAGGCCACCGACCACATCGACCCGGCGGTCGTTGCGACGTGCCGCCATCTCGCCGTGGGGCTGGGGACGGAACCGGTTGGCAGGTTCGGGCTGGCAGAGCGGCTGTTCGCCCGGATCCGGCCGGTCGCCCGCCGGGCCGCCGACGGCTAGGAGGCCTTCGCGGCGATCAGCCGCGTGAGGGTCTGGACCAGTTCGTCGGGCTCGAACGGCTTGGACATGAAGTGGTCGGCGGCGGTGGTCCGGTCACGGTCCCAGTCGGTGGCCTTGGCGGTGAGCACCAGGACCGGCACCCGGCTGTGCTGGTGGCGCGGGTCGCGGCGGATCTCGTCGAGGACCTCCCATCCGGTCATCGCCGGCATCATCAGGTCAAGGACAACGGCGTCGGGAAGCCGCTCCTCCATGGCATCCAGCGCCTCCTCGCCGTCCCTGACGGTGGTGACGTCGAACCCGTCGGCGAACAGCACGGCCTCCACGACGCCCCGCACCGACGGTTCGTCGTCGACGACGAGGATGTGGTGGCTCACGCGATCGCTCCCTGCGCTTCGGCCCAGGCGGGCCGGTCCGATTCGGGCATCTCCACCCCTGTATCGGCAAGGACCGACGCGATCGCACGTCCCAGCGGCGATGACCGCAGCATCTGCGGTGGGCAGTCGTCACCCATCACCAGTTCGGCGGTCTGGGGGTCGTCGGGCAACCGGCCCTTGGGGCCGACCCGCAGCACCTCGGCGACGCCGTTGCGCCCGTCCAGCAGGGCGGTTACGGACTCCACGTGTGGTGGGAGGTCGCGGACGAGCAGCAGGCGCCGGTCAGCGGTGTGGAACAGTCCGGCGGAGGGGCCGCCGATGCGGCCGCAGTCGACGACGACGGTGACGCCGGCACGCGACACCCGCTGCAGCGGGCCGGTCGCAGCGGTCACCACCGGTGGCATCTCGACCGGGAGCACCGGGCCGGCGAGAACCACGGCGCCGGAGGTCCTGGCGGTGCCGTGGACTGCGGGGTCGTCGGCGCCGTCGGTCCGGGCCCATCCGTCAAGGCCTTGGCCGTAGCCGTGGGCGAGCAGCGAGCCGTCCCCGTCGGCGTCGACAACGATGACGTAGCCGTTGGCGGTGGCGAGGTCGGCAGCAGCGAGCGCCACGGTGGTCGCACCGGGGCTTCCTCGCAGCGAGGCAACAGCGATCAACATCGCTGTTGATGGTCGGCCCCGACCGGGACGGTGCCGCCCGGGCTGGTCACGCGGCGGCGTACCGGTGGACGCGCTGGTGGGGCATGTCGAACATGCCGGCGGCCTCGCGGTAGGAGTGTTCCCTTGTGACGTAGTCGATGCACCGACTGCGGGTGACCCGCAGGGCCTTCTGGAACGACACCAGCACCTCGATGGCCTGCGCACACTCCTTCACCCGTGCGACGGGGTCCTCGATGGCGGTGACGCGCTCGAGGTGGGCGTCAAGCGCGGCGATCAGCGGTTCGTTCTTGGGTCGCTTGCCGGGTGCGGGCGGCCATCCGCCGCCGTTGAGGATCTGGGAGACGCGTTGGCGTGACATCCCGAGGACACGGGCGACCTGTGTGCGGTTGGACCCTGCGACCTTGGCGGCGATGGCCTTGCGGCGCACGTCGCCGAACCGTTCGATGTAGGACCCGGCAGCGGTCGACCAGTCCCGCGCGTCGGCCTGGGCGTCGACGGGATCGGCGATCGAGCCGATCGTCTTGATCGTCGCGGTCATTGCGGTCCGTACTTCATCCATGTGAGGCCCACCGTAGCCCCGCGGGGGTGCGGGAACGCCCGTTCGCCGTCGAGGTCATAGCAGCGACAGGAACTGTTCGATTTCGTCCTCTGACATCGCTTCGGTCCACATGTCAGCGGTGCCCGCGATGACCTCGGGGGTGACACCGACGCTGTGGAGTCGGGCGATGACGGAGGGGGCCATCCAGTCGGGGTAGGCGTCGCAGTAGCGGGGCGGCAGCCGTTTGGCGGCGAGATAGGCGATGTCGTGGCCGTCGAATCGGACGGGCCAGTTGTCGGCTGCGGAAGGTGTGAGGCCGGCCCGGTGGAGCTCCACGATCTCCGATCCGGAGAACCGTTCCGGGTAGGGGTCGGCGGTGGCCGGGTCCAGCCCGGCGGTGATCATCGCGACCAGCTCACTGCCGAAGGTGAACCGCTGCGGCCATCCTTGGGCGCGCTCGGGTCCGATTCCGGCTTCGACGAGGTCGCGGATCGATGACGGCACGAGGTGGCGGGGGTAGGCAGCGACCTGCTCCGGGGTGATGCCCTGGGAGCGAAGGATGCGGATGTCGAGGTCGGTGAGGCCGAGCAGTCCTCCGGTGGTCCACCGTTCCGGGGCGTGCTCGGCGCACCGGGTTTCGCCGGGACGGGCCGGTTCCGGACATGCCAAGCCGTCTGCGGTGGTGTATCCGCAGGTTCGGGTCGCGTCGTGCTGGCCCAACACCGGCCTTCCTTCACACTCCTCGTGTCGGGTGTTGATCGTGGTCCGTCGCCGTCGTCATGTCACGTCGTTCTGAATGGTGGTCCGTACAGACCACTGTGTCGCATCATCGGTGCTGGTCCAACCGTCCGGAGGCGGCACGACGCCCCGCCGGCGGGTTGGGAAGGGTGCCGGCGGGGCGTCGTGGGGGTGTGGGCGGACGGGAAGGGGGTCCGCCCACGGGGTCGTGGCGGCTAGAAGACGGCGTCCTCGGGCTGCCGCAGGGCGGCCTCGGCCTCCTCGGTGACCTGGGCTGCGGCGTGGTCGCACAGCAGGCCCCACAGTTCGGCGCGCTTGGCGGGGTCGGCCATGGCGGTCTTGTTGAACAGGTCGGCGGCCTCGGCGATGGACACGACGGTCGCGCGGTCCAGCGACAGGGTCTGCTCGGCCTTGGCGACGATCGCCTTGCCGGTGGTCGGGACGTCGTTGCGGGCGTCGTTGGCAGTAGCAGCCTGCGCGGGGGCGGCCTGCGCGGGTGCGGTCTTTCCGGCCGGTTCGGGCGCGGCCTCCGCGACGGGCGCCGGGGCGGCGGTCACGGACGCCGGCTTGGGGTTGGTCTGTGCCTGCTCGACGGGCGGGGCCGCGTCGGCGGTGTTGCCGTAGCCGCCCTCGGGCCCCCGGTCGACGAGGGCCACGACGACCCAGGTCTTGCGTCCGGCGTGCTCCCCCTCCTTGATCTCGTCGGCCTGCTTGAACACGCGGACCCTGTGGCCGATGAGGGCGTTGGCCTTGGCCTGCATCCGCTTGCCGGCCACGGAGGTGGCGAAGTGGGAGGCGATGGTCTGGATCTCGCCGGCCTTGGTGTCGCCCCGGTCGACGTTCTCCGACTCGATGTAGAGGCGCAGGCGGCCCTTGCCGGCACCGGAGCCAGCACCGCCGGGGCTGATGTCGACCTTGCGGAGGATGCCGTTGAACTGGACGCACTCGAGCAGGTTGGCCATGTCGTAGCCGACGAACCCGAGGAGTTCGGCGGCGGCGTCCATGACGTCGAGCTTCCACCCGTAGGAGATGCCGCCCTTGGCCGGGCCGACGGCGCCGATGGCGGCTGCGGTCAGCAGGGCCGGGTCGATGGTGTCGTTGCTCATGGGGTCCTCCGCGCGTCTCGTGCGTGTGGTGGGGGTTGTCATTCCGAGGTTCTCATGAGGGTGTGACACCCATCCACCTCAACTGCTAAGAACGATAGCACATGACAGCGATGTCGGCAAGGGTCAGCGCGATCTCGTCGCACGCACTCGCGCCGGGCCCGGCTCAGGGGGTGGGTTCGCCGATGAAGTTGCCCAGGACGTGTTCGGCGGCCCGGAGCCGACGTCGGGGGACGATCACCCCGGTGTCGCTCCACACCAGCACCGGACCGTCATCGGTGACGCGCAGCACCCGGTACGGCATCCGCCTGCCGGTCATCCCGTCGGCCGTGGCGGTCAGGTGGGAGGAGACCCGGACGTCGGCGAGGCCGCCCTCGGAGGGGTCGTCGACGTGGGCGGCGACCCACACGATCCGGTCCCCGTTGACCCCGGCCGTTGCGGCCTGCACCGCAAGCGTCCAGTCGAGCTGGTCGGGGTTGCCGACCGGGAGCCGCCACGAGCGCCGGACCAGGGTCGTGACCTCCCCATCGGTTCGTTCCGCCCGGATGTGCAGGAACGCGCGGGACGGCCCGCCGGCGGTCACCGGCAGGCCACGCACGAACTCCCGGAAGTACTGGATGCCGTGGTGGGAGGCCAGGTGGTCGACGTTGATGGGGTGCATGGCTCTCCTCTCGTGCTCGGCGGGTACCCCTCCCATTCCGGACCGACCGGCAACGGGGGCGGGGAGGCCAGTGTGGATGTCGGGTGGGACGTCGGACCGGACAGATGCTGCCGAGTCGTCGCCGTCTGTGACCATGAACGGACGTGACACTTCCCGCGCCCCAGGACATCCGGCTGCTCGACACCCCCGTTGCGGGCGCCCGCTGCCGTCTTCTGTGGTACCCGACCGGGGGCAGCAAAGCCGTACAGCCACTGTCGATGGGATGGGAGTTCGACCCCGCTGATTGCGACGGATGGGCCTACGCCAGCCGTGACGCCGTGGAGTACCGCGGCGACCCGCCCGCGGACCTCCTGCCGATCACGCTGCGTATATCCGCGCACCGCCCCGAGGACCTCGAACCACTCCCCGGGTTGCAGATCCACGGGCCCGAGGGCCTGGTGGACCAGGCGGAAGAGGTCGACGCCCCAACCATCCAGACGCCGGCCATGCGGATCGGGGAACCACCGGCCCCACCCGACGGCACGGTCGCCATTGGCCTGCTCAACGTCTCCGACCATCCGATCCGCCGGGTGGGCCTCGCCGTGGAGGGGTTGGTGCTGCCCGTCACCGTGGACGACCTTCCGCCCTGGGCACCGAAGAACGTCGCGATCTCCGTACCGCGCCCCACCGTCGTCCGGGTCGTGTCGGCGTTGAACGCCAACGACGTGGAGATCCCCTCATCGCTGCTCCCCCCACCACTGCCGCTGCTCGTGACGGCTCAGGCTCCGACCGTTGCGGTGGACCCGTTCCCCGTCGTGACCGTCCGCCCCGAACCCGCCCCGGCCGGCGTCGTCGGCGGCAGGGTGACCCTGGCCGCCACCGCGAAGGCCTCCCGCCGATGCGGACCGGTCACGGTCGTGGCGTCGTTGCCGCTGCACCTGACACCGGTTGATGACCGCTGGCAGCCGGTCGCGGGCGGCGCGGTCACCCGTCTTGATCCGATGGAGCAGGGCGAGTCACGCCGGTTGGAGCTGGTGTGCCACGTCGTGTCGTCGGGTTCAGGGACCGCATCGTTTGACGTGACGCGGGACCCGACGTCCTCGACCTGACCCTTGAGGCCGTCAGGATGCCAGGTCGAGTGCCCGTTGGGTGCCCGGAGCGGCGTCGTAGCCCATCAGTGACCGGATGGTCGCCGACGCGTTCACGCGTGACGACGGCGCGGCCGCCCAAAGCCATTCATGGCAGTCACAAGGGCAGCGAAGAAGTTTGTCGGACCCGCCCCTGTTCACCACCACCGGGTCGCATTGGTCGTGCCCGTGGGTTGCGGACGGGTCGGAACAGAACCCCGACCGCATGTTCCGCAACGGGATGTCGGTCAGGTCGGCGGGCAGGTCGATGGCCACGGACGACGGTGACTCCTTCTTGGACCTGCCCACCTGCTCAACTCCTGACCGTGACACCGCAGGCGGCGACACGCAAAGCCCACTGGCTGGTCTCACCGTCGGTGGCCGTGCGGCCCAGCGCACGGGAGGTGGACGTGGCGATCTCGCCCCGGTTGGTCCACCCGCCACCGTCAGCCCCTCCGCCCATCCGGTTGAGCTTCTGCCCGTGGGCGTGGGCGGAATCGGCGATCACGGCAGCGGTCAGGAAGGCCTTGGCGCGGTTGCGTTCCCACGCGACACGTTCTTGTGTGGCCCGGTCGTCGGCGAACCCGTCGCGGCGCACACGGTGGGCGGCGCTGGTCAGGTTCAGGTGGGCATGCTGGACCAGTTCGCGGATGGTGAGGTCGGCCAGCGCATCGTCGGCCAGCCCGGTTGGGACGCTGTCCTTGCCGATCTGGCCGTCCAGTGGTGCGAGTTCGTCGAGGGTCTTGCGGCAGTCGGCGGCGGTCAGGTCGTAGTCATCGCTGACCCATTCACCATCCGTCGACCCGGACAGCACGGTGACGGCAGCGTCGAGCCGGTCGCCGATCTGGGTGGGCGACAGGCCGGCTGCGGGTTCCGTCATCGGGTCCGAGGCAGCAACCGACGTCGCGGATGCCCGCATGGTTGCGGTTGTGGTTGCGGGACGGGATCGCGCCGGATGTCCGGCTGCGCAGTGTCCGGCCATGGTCACCGGCTGGGTGCACGGGCGGCCGGTACCCGTCGCTGCTCCGCATTGGCTGTTGTTCATGCCGTTCCCATTCCACCCGCAGGTGGCGACGGCGCTACTGCCCGGGCTCGGACACCTTGACGACGGGGTTCGGTCATGACGACCGGATCGCTGCGGCCGTCGCGCGGCTGTCGGGGTGGGTGTCGAGCCGGCTGACGGCTGTGTGCACCGGTGCGGTGTGGGCGTGCCACCTGAGGGCGTTGAGCGTCATGGGCCACCGGTGGGCCGGTGCTGACATCACCGCAGCCCAGGCGGCCGCAGATGTCCCTGGCCGCAGGATGGCCCTGGCGAGCAGGAGTGCGGTGGTTGCGGTGAGGAGGGCGGCGGCGAACCGGGATGAGGTGAGCAGTGGTCCGGTGGCGGTCGGGCCGAGGCCGAACGGGAACCGTTCCGCGGCCCATCTGACTGCGGGGACCGCGGCGGCGAGCATGACGGATCGGCTGATCAGCCAGTCGGTTGGGTCGGTGCGTTTGCTGGTCGGGTGGGCGGCGTGCGCAATGTCGACCGGCGGGAGCGTGTCGGTGGGTGCTGTCGGGTTGCGGCGGACACGTGCGGCAAGGGCGAGTCCGAGGCCGGCGTAGGCGGCTTGCCATCCGGTGGGCAGCGCGGCGAACGGGTCGCTGGTCGTCAGCAGCGGGATGAACCACAGGAGCGCGAAGGCCGCGGTGGCGATGGCGAGGCCGGTGGTGGTGGCTGCCGCGATGATCCGGTCGGCTGTTCGGCCGAGCCCGGTGAAGGCCTTGCGGGGTGTGCGTGGCGCGACCGGCAAGTCGTGGGTGACGGTGCGGGACCGTCGGGTCCGGGTGGCGAGATGGTCGATGACTGCCGGGCTGGCAGGCCCTGCGGCCCGTTCGGCTGCCCATGCGGTGACGGCGTCGGCGAACAGGCCGATGGGGACGGCGGTGGTGGCAGGGTGGTGCCATCCGGTGAGGTCCATGGGGCCGGTGCCGGCGGGGGTGACGGCGATCATGCTGTTGATCGTCCACTGCTGGTCAACGGGGAGGTCTGCGAGCAGGGCGGTGTCGGCAGCGATTGTGCGTCCGGGGTCGCTGCTGCGGTTGCGGCGTCCGTCGAGGTGGGCGGTTTCGCCGTGGAGGGTGTGGGTTCCCGACGGCCAGGTGCGGTCGTGGACGAGCAGGATGCTGTCGCGATGGACAACGACGTGGTCGACGCGGCTGCGGAGTCCGCCGGCGATGACGTGGTGGAACACGAACGCGGTGGAGGGCAGCCGGTCCAGCAGCGCCTGGGCAACGGTGCTGCCCCCAGGGTTGCCGATCGAGCAGGGGTTGCCGCCGGAGGACCAGGTCTGTTGCGGATCGGGGCCGGTAGACGGGCCGATGTCGTCCCATGCGTCCTCCCAGACGTCGTCGACGGGCACGTCGTCCCATGCGTCCTGCGGGTCGCTGGTGGGCACGTCGTCCCACTGGTCGGCGTGGGGGTCCTCCCAGCCGTCGGTGCCAGTTGCCGGGTCGGGGCCGGGTGCGTCGTGCAGGGGGTGCGCGAGGGCACGGTCGTGCTCGCGCCGCAGCAACGGGTTGGACAGGACCCGGTAGGCCTCACCGATGGCCTTGAAGGTCTCCTCGTCGCCGCCGGTGTCGGGATGGGAGGTCCGTGCGGCGGACCGGTAGGCCTTCTTGATCGTGTCGGCATCGGCGTCTTGGGGCACACCGAGGACCTCGTAGAGGTTGGCGGTGGCGGCGTGCATGGCGTTCTCCGGGTCGGGGTTTCCGTTCCGGATGGTGGACCGGCGGGCCCGGTGTTCCGCGCTGCGGCGTCATGTTGGGCGGCGAAGGCCCCGGGGCCGGTCAGCCGAGCAGGACGACGGCGATGGCTCCCATGGCTGCTGCCTGGCCGTGCACGCCGGCGTCGATCACGATCAGCAGCAGACCCGCTCCGACCACGACGAATGCGGCGTGGGCGGTGGTGACGAGTCCGTGGAGGAAGCACAGGGGGGTTGAGCCGCTGCGGTGGGGGTGTTCAGCGGCCCGTTCCGGTCCAGTCGGCAATCCAGGCGGGGAGCTTGCGGGCGGCGTGGGCAACGGCGTGCTCGAGGTCGGGGTCGGCGCCGACGATCAGTGCGACGGTGATGGCGGCGGGGTGGTCGACGGGCATGGCGTCCAGACCGGCGATGGCGCGCTGGGCGAGGGTGCCGGGACGGTCGGGCGCAATGGTGGCGTCGAGCATGGCGGCCGCGCAGACGAACGCGACACGACGGGCGATGGTCGCGTCGATCGCGGCCTGGGCGAGGATGCGGCGGAGCTGCCAGACGGGGATGCCGAAGACGTGCCCGAAGACGGCTTGGTTGGACGCGACCTCCGCGAGGATGGCGGCGGCGGGGCCGAGGCTGACGGCTGAGGCGGGCGGGGCGTCGGTGACGACCACGACCCGGTCGGTGCGGACCGGGAGGGCGGTTGGCATCGGGGGTCTCCTAGCGGGGGTTCGGACTGGCGTGGTGTCCATTCCGCTTCGGGAGGGTTCGTTGCCGGGATGGTTGGGCCGACGTTGAGCGTCCGGGGTGGCGGGGTGTTGCACCGCAACGTCTCGGGCGTCGTCGCGAGACGTCCCCGGGTTCTTAGGCGGTAACGGGGTGGGGGCGGGGCCACAGGATCCCGTTGCCTTGCAGGCAGAGGACGCGGCCGGTGTCGTCGGCGTAGAGGCGGACGGCTGCGGCGGCGGCTGCCCATCGGTTGATGGTGGCGTGGTCGCCGTTGCGCATGGGGACGGCGACGGTGATGGTGTGGACCGCGCCCTGGGGGTCGGAGGTGTAGGTGCCGACCATGTCGATGACGGTGTCGGTGTCGGTGCGCTGGGCGGTGATGATCTGGCCTTCCACGCACATCGTGGGTGTTGTCCCCATGAGCATTTCTGTCCCTTCCCGAACACCTCCGTACTGCTATTTATATTAGCATTTAGGGATGTTCGGATCAAGGTGAATGTGGGCTGGGCGACAACCAAAACCGCAGTCCCCGCAAGGGTTTCCGGCGGCTCCGGCCCTGCCCGGTCACCCGGCGAGGAACCCCCGCACGACAAGGTCTCGGGTCAGGTCGGGGTGCGGGTTGGCAGCCGAGGTCGTGGCCAGCCACGCTTCGACCGTCATCGGCTCGATCAGGCCGACGAGCTGTCGCACGGTGGTCACCGGTGACCCGTCGGCATTGCGGAGGCCCGACGCGGGCGCCGGGACCCCATGACGTGCCGGTCGGCTTCGTTCGTTGGTGTCCATGCCCCTGCATGGTCGACCGTTGCGGCATCGTTCACGCGCGAACGCGTGGGCTCCGCCCAACACCACCAGCCGACCGGTCAGGCGTCGGCCAGCAACTCTGCCCGGCGTCTGACCTACGAACGGTCATGGCCTGCCGATCGCGACCGCCGCTGCGGCGCCCATCCGGCGATGTTCCTCAATAGCGTCACGGGACGTCCGCAGCCGGGACTCATCGGTACGGGTGCTGCCCGGTGGGCCTTCAACGGAACGGTGCGGGACCGTTGGAGGCGGTCATGCGGCACGCCCGCTGACGGCGGCCCGGTCGGGACGGACGCGGGACAGAACGACAACCTCGTACTCCGTCATCGTGCCCATCCCGGTGGTCGGCACCGACATGATGTCGCGGGCCGGGATGTCGGCGGTGGCCACCCGTTCGGAGCCGGGGGTGCCACCGCTGCTGAGGCTGCCGGTCGCATGCCAGTCGGCCACCCATTCCTCGGTGGTCCACGACGCCATCGGGTGGCGCCGGTAGCCCCGGCCGGTGGCGGATTCTCCGCGGTGCAGCGTGACCCATTCGATTCCCCGGTCAGCAAGCCACCGTTGGGTGTGGTCGTACTGCGCGGCGAGGAGTTCGGCGTACACCTTGTCCCGGCCGGTCAGGGCCGGGTCGGGGGTGAACCCGCGCGGGTCGCGCGCCATGGCGTCGGCGGCGATGCGTTGCATTGCGCGGGTCTGCGGGTGGCCGGTGGGGTCTACGGCCCACAACTGGACGAGCCGGTGGACCGCGTCGCGTCGGACCTGGCGGGACAGGGCACGCAGGTCCTTGGTGTCGCCGGGGTGGAACACGACCGTGCCGGGGTCGTCGGGTTCGGCCGAACCGCCGGGGTGGCGGGTCCATTCACCCCAAGCGGTGCGTGTCCAGAAGCCGGAGGTGCCGTCGCCTGGGCCGTCGGCCAGTGCGGCGGCAAGGGGGGTGTCGGCCCATGCGGCGTCGATCAGGGCGGCCGTGGGGATGCTGCGGATGGCCGCTTCGAGGGTTGCGGCGGTGTCGACCACGGCACGGCGGTCACCGTCATCGTCGTCGTAGCCGGCCGTGATCATGGCGGCCATCGCCTCGGGGCTGGTCAGCGACCCGCTGGTCCCACCCGTTGCCGGCGCGGCGGTGATGTTCGGCGGGGTGAAGGGGTCGTTGAAGGCCTGGGCCAGCAGTCCGGTGTCGTCACCGAGTTCGGCATGGCGGACGAGCTCGGCACCGATGCTGCGGGGGCACTGACGGCCACCGCAGTCGCCGCGTCTGCGCACCAGGTGGCCGCATCCACGGAACCCGCAGACGACAGCCGGCGCGGACGGTGCGGTGGCAGTTCGCATGCCCCGGTCATTCCGCTGCCGCCCCGGCGGCATGGCCAGCCCCGGGTGCGCCCGGCCGTTGTGCAACCCCAAACGGTGCAGAACGGCTATTCCGTATCCTCCTGTCCATGACGACACCGGATGGACAGCTGAGCATCGCGGAGACCGCCGAAACCCTGTGGAGCCTTTCGCTGATCTCTGCGACGGGCGAGGAGGGCGGATGGGTGCCCGTCTCCCAGGGCCCGATGGGGGGAAGCAGGTGGTCCGAGGAGTCCCGCGCCGAGCACGAACGCAAGGCACCGCAGGTCGACCGCGACACGGCGATCGCGGTGGTCCGTCACATGGTCCTTGACGGCCAACCGATCGATGTCGTCCTTGCCAACGACAGGCGCCTGATGGTCCGGCTCGGCCTGGACACCCCCGATGTCCCCGATGACCTGCCTCTCGGCCCCTACGAGCCGACACCCGCGGAGCGCCGCAGGTTCGTGCACCAGGTCGTCCGCGGTGGCCGGGCGGCCCTCGAGGGACTGCCCTTCGACGCATGGGCCTCCAGCGGATGGGTGCCAGACTCCGATATCAGCGGCGTTCTGGGCTGTGTGTTCGGTCCCTTCGTGGTCACCAAGCAACGGCAGGCATATGCCTTGCGAACCCTAGTGGCCGACGGTGAGATCGAGCGCGGCGTCAAACCATTCGCGTGGTTCGCCAACGGGCTGGTGCCGATCGCTGACGGCAACTTCACCAACCGCGCCGATGTGGTCTTCGCCGTCCCTGACGCCGCTGTGCGGTCACGGGAACTCGTTGTAGAAGCCCGACTCCAGGCCGAGGCCGACGAGAGGCGGCAGCAGGAGGAGCTCGACGCTTGGTGGGACGATACGGAGGCCCCCATGCCCGCATCAGTGCGGGAGTGGGCGATCGGGTCGCCCTCGGGCTCGATGGGCATGAGCCCGGCCCAGGGACCAACCGGGCGACCCCTGCCCCCTCTGCACTTGCGCCGCCAGCGGCCCGTTGACGGGTCAGGCGGTGCGGGCGGGGCGGCTCGGTGAGGCACCCGTCGCGGCCAAGCCCATCGCCGTGTCGGGGTCGATGCCGGCGTCTGCCCAGTCCGCAGCCTCGTCCGGAGAGTCGAACCCGGCGTCGAACCATGCGGTGGCAGCGGCGGCCGTGAACCCGGCAGCGGACCACCGGTCGGCCTCGTCGGGGTGGAACTCCACGCCATCCCAAGGGCTGGGCCTGCCGGACGGGGTCTCCCAGTGTGCGGTCATGCCTCCGCCATTCCGGGTCGAGGTGCCGTGGCACGGATGCAACCAGCCGATGGGGCGGGGCCCTCAGCAGAGAACGGAAGTGAGGGCTGCGCCCCGTGCGCGCTCATGACCAGGCCGTTCCGATCACCGGTCGATCGGGATGATCGCCGCGCCCTGCGCGACCATGGCGTGGCCATGGGCGGCCTTGTGGGTGTTGCAGATGTACAGGCGGCGGCCGGACACAAGGAGGACGAGGTGGTCGGCGAGGCGGATCGGGACGCCGCCCAGTCCGACGCCGCACGAGTCGCATCCGGCTGTGTGATCGACCTGGTCGATGGTGGCGGGTGCGGTCGGGGCGGCGGTCACTGGCTCTCCTTGGTGCGGTCGAGTCGGTCGGTGAGGATCGAGAGGGCAACACACCCCTGTCCGCTGATGGCGCAGGAGGTCAGCCGGCCCTTGACGACGTCACTGATGATGGTCGCCCGGTTGCCGTCGGGCAGGTCGAGCGTGGCCGTCTCCCGGCGGCTGGTTCCGGTCACGACGAAGCCGTGGTCGCGGATGAGCCGGTGGGCGGCCCGGTAGTTGTCGGTGCTCATGGGGTTTCCGATGATGCGGGGGTGCGCGGCGGCCGGGGTGCCCGGGTGATCGTCATGGCGTCGTGGCGGGACGGTCGACGAGGGTGATCCGGTCGTCGGTGTCGAGCAGGCGGGTGACCGCCTTGGCGAGGTCGTCGCGGTGCTGCTGCTTGACGGAGAAGGTCACTTCGACGGCGTCTGCGGTGAAGTCGGCGTACTGGGTCTTGGCCCAGAACACCGCGTCGGCGTAGGCGTCGAACCAGTCGGGGAGGCCATCGAGGATCGCGGTGGACTCGGGTGCGCCGATGGCCCGGTTGCCACTGGTCGGCGACAGGTGCACGTGGGTGTTGACCCAGTCGGCACGCGCCACGACCTCGTCGACGAGCGCAGGTTCGGGAGCGTCGAGACGCACCGTGTCGGACGGGTCGGGTGCAACGATGGTCCGGGATGGCTCGGGCGGATGGTTGACGTAGGGGACGATGAGGATGTGCTCGGTGCGGTCGGGACGGTCCGGGACCGGCCGCTGGAAGCCCGCACCGTTGTCCTCCCACCCGTCGTTGAGCAGGGCCGTGATGCGGTCGCCGGGTGGCGGCGGGGTCGGGTACAGCAGGTTCGGGATGGCGACGGTGACGAACGACCGGGTGCCCCAGAACGTCTCGTGGCTGTTGGACAGGCGGTCCGCGATGTCGGAGGCGACGGTCATCGGACGTCGGCCCCCACAAGCGGGTGAGTGCCTTTGTGGGCCTGCCAGCGCTCCCCTGTGCTGCCGTCACCCTCGATGAGGTCAAGGAGGGCATCCAAGTCCATCGGGGGGCGGTCGGGGTCGTTGAAGTACGGCCACATGCCGGACCGGTGTGAGGCGCGCTTGAAGCACCAACCGCCGTCCTTCCGCTTGGCCAGCACGATGGTGTTGACGGTCGTGTCGACGTCCAACGGACGCTGGTCGCGGATGCGGTCGGGGTTGGCGAACAGCTCGTTGCGGCGGTGGTCCAGGTACCGGCCGATCGTGACGAGCTCGTCGTCGTCGGGTTCGATGATCGGCCGGTAGTCACGGTCGGGGTCGGGGACGACGACGGCGACGAGGTAGGCCCAGTCGAGGTGCCATTCGTTGGTCGTGGTGGGGAGCCGCAACGTCTGGTACGGCTCGGGGAGGGCGTCGCGGACGGCCGCGAGGGCATCGGCCTCACGGTCGGAGAGCATGTTGAGCATCAGGCCCCTCCGGTCGCGCGGTGGTCGCCGGTGACGACGGCCTGGTCGCGCAGCGCCCACAACGGCAAATTCATCAACGCGTCGTAGGCGGCAACGGCCAAGTCCTTGGCATCAGTGATCGTGTCGGCGGTGCCATCCCAGTCGCGACCGAACGCGTTCAGGGTGGATCGCCGGCCCTGCGGGTCGACGGACACGATCGCCCAGCCGGTCCCTCCGTTGTCGCTGTCGAAGACCACGAGGTCCAAGGTGGAGGTGGCCGGCAGCCACGGGTGCCGGCCGAGCGGTGCCTGCTCCCCGGTCCCGTCGGCGGTGGGCTGCCAGGTGATGGTCGGGGCGCCGGAGGGCGCGGCTGCGGGTGGCATGGCGATGGTGGTCATGGGGGGTGGTCCTCAGCCGAAGGTGATGGCGGTGATGCCGTGGGGGGCGAGTCCCTTGAGGATCGCGGCCTCGAGTTCGCTGGCGGTCGGGACGGTGTCCTTGGTGCCCTTGCGGTCGAGCAGTTCGACGTAGTACCGCTCCCCCACCTCGATGGTGTCCTGGCCGTCGCGGTACTCGGTGAACATCGAACCGGGCCCGACGCGGGCGAGGAACGGGTTGAGCCACGGGCAGGCGTCGATGGTGACCTCGTAGCGGTGCCCCCATGCCTTGCGGTACGGCAGCGGGGTTGCGGTGAAGGTGGTGTGGCCCTCAAAGACGTTGGCGGCACCGTTGGGTTCGCCGCCCTCGTGGTCCATGACGCGGATCCAGAAGGGGCCGTTGTCGACCAGGTCCAGGCCGGGCGGGTGTGGATGCATCGGGGCGCGTTTCACGGGGTCTCCTGTGCGGTGAGTCGTTCGGTGGCGGCCGGGGCGGCGAGCACGACGTCGTTGGTCTCGATGGCCGCATGGCCGCGGTCGGTGGGTCCGGTTCTGGGGCAGCGGTTGCCGTGGGTGCCGGATCGGTCGGTGGCACCGGCGAAGAACACCCCGGTGCTGTTGGGCGCAGTCGGCATCGGCTACTCCTCCCCGAGTGCAACGGCGACCTGGGCTGCGGTGAGTTCGAGGCGGACCGAGCCGTCGCGCAGGACGGTGACGCGGGGCGGCTGGTCCAACCCGACGGCGGTGGCGACGGTGCGGGCGAGGGTGGCCGCGCGTTCGCGTGCGTCCCGGTCGCGCCGGTCGGCGGTCCGCTTGGCCGCTATGGCGTCGGTCAGCACCTCCGGGGTGGTGATGAGGGTGCCGTTGTTGTGGCGTGGACGGCCCGCGTTGTCGCCGTAGGCGTCCACGGGGCCGTCGGGCAGTCCGGGCGGCGGGTGGGCCTTGGTGGCCACGATCAACGCACCGTCGTCGGCGAGTCGCTTGACGGCCCGGTCGACGCGTCCGTTGAGTCGGTCCCGGTCGGTCTGGGGGAACCCCCGCCCGCCGACGTATCCGGTGACGCCGAAGGCCTTGGCGGCGGCCCACTTGACGCCGTCCTTGTCGACCCACCCGCCGCGGCCGTGCAGGGTCTCCGGGTCGCCGGCCTCGGTGGTGACGTAGTCGACGATCCAGTCGCGCAGGTCGGCTGCGGACAGGTCGGTGTGGGCCTGGGTCGCGTCGGTCGCGGTGGTGTCAGGCATCGTCTGCTCCTGCGGGTGCGAGGTGGCCGAGGATCTGGTCGGCGTTGACGGCGAGTTCGGTGAGGTTGCCGAGGACGAGGGACGGGAGCAGGTTGGCGGTCTTGTTGACCAGCTCGATGATCTGCGGGGTGACGGGACGGGTGGGGTCGATGCCCCGGTCGAAGGCGTCGGCGAGGTCGCGGAGCATCCGGGCGTTGGAGGCCATGATCTCGTTGGGGGTGCCGGTGGCGACCTTGGTGGCGAGTTCGTCGGCGGTCACAGGGTCGCCATCCAGTCGGTGGGGATGGTGTTGGGGACGGCGGCGGCGAGCAGGATGATCGGGGTGCCGGCCTGTAGTGACGGGCCGGTGGTGTGGAGGTTGCCGTCGGCGTCGGTGCCGGTGGCGACCTGCCGTTGCCCCCTGTAGACGATGGTGTCGCCGGGGGCCGCGTTGGCGGTGGTCGCCGGCAGTCGCAGGAGCGTGTCGGTGCCGCCGATGGCGTAGGTCCCCGCGATGGGGGTGGCGTTGAGGTGCATGTCCCGTCCCTTCCCGAACCGGATCGCTGTCGTTGTGCTATGGATCTTAGCACTAAGGTTCTTGGGGGTCAAGTGGATGGGGTCGTCATCCGCCGATCAGCGGGGCGAGGAGCTCGCGGGCGGCACCGATCCGTGCCCGAGCCGACAGCAGCGCCGACGCCTTGTCGTGGTCGTCCATGCCCGACCGGCCGCGCAGGTGCCCGGCTGCGGCGCGCAGGTGGATGGCCGCCCGTTCCAGCGGCGGACCGGGCCCGCCGGCCATGCACTCCACGGTCCCGTCCGGTGGGTAGTGGGCCGCCGCCGCGCCCAGGGCATGGTCGGCGTCATCGGCGGCGTGCAAGGTCGCGAGGACGGCGTCCTCATTGCCACCGGACAGCGCGTCGATGGCCTCGTTCAGGCGGTTCCTGGCCTCGATGCGTCCCTGTCGTCCCGCCGACGTCGACATCGGGTCGGAACCGGCCGCCGCTGCGGCGTGCGGTGCGGCCACCGGCGGTTGCGTGGCCGCCGGGACCTTCTTGTGCTGGTTGCTGCCGACCGCCCATGTGCTCATGGATGGCCCATTCCGGCCTCAGGCGGCGGGGCGGTGTCGGGACACAGGACGAGCTGGGCCCGCAGTGCCGCGACGCGAGCACGTCCGTACACCGCGGGGCCCGCCTTGCCAGGGAGGCGGCGGCGGCGGACGTCCTCGAGTTCGAGGTGCGCCTCGGCGAGATCGGCGATCGTGAACGACCCCTCGAGCAGTCGGGCGGTGGCGGGGACCGCAAGCCCGACGCTGCGTGCTTCGGCCACGACGCCGATGACCTCGGCGACCTCCGGTGGGGTCATGCGGAGCGGGCGCTCGGTCGTGGCGTTGTTCATGCCCCTGATCGTCGTCGACGCCACCGACGCGTCCAGTCTGCCCGGGTGGCCCGGTCCCCGACGGGTGGCCTGGAAGCCGTCGGGGCCGGACCGTCCTGCGGTGGTCAGGTGCGTGCTGCCACCTGTGCCCCGATGACCTCGGCGAGCCGGTCGGCCTGTTCGGCGGTGAACGGGCCGACGGCGTCGACGGCGCCGGTGGCGGAACGGATCGATACGGCGGTGGCGTCGGGCAGCGCGTCGGGTGAGGTGAGGAGCACGGGTGCCTTGCGGTCGGCCGACAGGCCCGCGACGACCATCCCGGTGGCCCACGCCTGCTCGGTCCAGCCATCGATCACGTACCGGTCGCCGCTGGGCTGCCCCCACAGGTCGTCCTGCACGGCTGTCGCGGTGGCCGACCGGTCCGGTCCGGCGTGCCGCTCCACGGCGACGCCGAGGGCGGCGAGGGCGTCGCTGACGGAGTCGGGCACGGCCGAGGGGCCGCCGAGGACACGGACCGTGGTGACGTCGAACCGGTCGATGTGGTTGGCCACGGCCTCGGGGAGGCTGGCTCCGACGAGCAGTACCGGTGAGCGGCTGTGCGCCGCGTAGCCGCCTGCGGCGACGGAGTCGGCCCACCCGGTGGCACCGTCGCCGTAGGCACGGGCGATCAAGGGGACGGTCGGGGCGGGACGGGACGCGGCGACGGCGGCGGCGATCGCGGCGGCGGTGCCGATCCGGTCCGCCCCGGCGAGGCGGATCACGTCGTGACGGCCGGGGTCGGGGGTGACCGCGACCGCGGCGGTGCCGCCGAGGACGTACACGGTGCCGCCGTCGGGCATGAGCCGGTCGATCTCCGACTCCGTGGCGGGGTCCAGCCGGTCGGGGGTGGTGAACAGCAGTGGGCCGTCGCCGAGCAGGCTCGTTCCGGCGAGCGCATCGGCGAAGGACCGGGTGGAGGCGAGCACGACGTGGGCGGGGCGTCGGCCGTCGGGGTAACGGGAGCGCGAGACGTCGATGGCGTGGCCGACCGGGTCGGTGGCGAGGATCACGTTCACGGTGCCGGACGGGATCGGATCGGTGCCCGGTGTCCCGCCGACGAACCCGCTGCTGGTTGTGCGTCCGGTGGCGTCGCCCGTGACGGTGAAGCCGTTGCTGGTGACGGTGACGGTGACGGTGCCGTCGAGGTCGGTGCCCTCGGGAGCGTCGGTGGTGCCGTCGTTGAGGGTCTGCCACCAGTCGGCACCGGCGGCGTCGTAGCGTCCCCTGACGGCGGGGTGGACGTGGCCGAACCCGTCGGGGCCGGACTGCACGACGGCGACGGGCACGGCCGTGGGGTTGGTGGCCGTGGTACGGCGGACGAGGCCGTCGACCCACTGCCGGTTGCTGCTGAACCAGCCGCCCCGGTCGTTGACGGTGACGACGTCGACGGGGCCTGGTGTGGTGAGGAGGCCGGTGGTGGCGATGGTGTTGGACGCGGGGGTTTCCACGTCGGCCCGGTCGGGTGTGTCGGTCCCGGCGATGTCGCCGCACGTGGCCGCGCGGAACCCGGTGGCTGACTCGATGAGCAGGCACAGGCCCCGGTCGTCGGGGGTGGTCACCGGTGTGCCGTCGGCGGCTGTCCCGTCGTGGCCGGCCGACACGACGGTGATGGCGACCGTCGCGTCGCACATGGCGATGGTGTCGCCGATGTCGACGATGCGGTGAGCGGCGTTGCGGGAGGCGGTCCAGTAGTCCGCGTAGGCGGCCGTGGTGCCGTCTTCGGGCGAGAGGAACCCGTCGACGTGGCTGCCGATCGTGATGGTGCCGTCGGCGATCAGTGTTGCGGCGTCGCCGGTGTGGTCGAGGCCGCTGTTGCCGATGACCATGTGGTCGAGGTGGGTGTCGCCGGTGTTGACCAGGTGTTGGCGGATCGCGTCGGCGGTTCCGCTGCCCGCGCCGACGAGGGTCTGCTCGCCGCAGGACGCCCGGTAGACCGCAGCGTCGGCGGCTCCGCCGGACAAGTAGGTGATGGTCAGGTCGGACTCGTTGGCCGACGCCGACGCCGGCGCGGCTGTGGCGAGCGTGGCGGTGAGGACGGTTGCGAGCAGCGCGAGGGATGCCGTTGCCGCCATGAGGGGTGGGTGGACGAGGGGTCGGGTCATGGTGCGTGTCCTGTCGACGGGTGATGGGCGCACACGTCCCGCCCGGATCCCGCGCGACCGGGACGATTCAGACGGGGCGGTTCGGCTTTGGTTGCGACCGCCGAACCAAGTGTGCTAATTATCGTAGCGATTGTGTTGCGTTGGGCGCAATCCAATATGGGGATATCCTGCATCGAACACATGTTCGATACAAGGGGAATCGTAGGCCTGCGGTGTGACACCGGACGGGGCTGTGTCGCGCCGTCGTCGGCATGAGGCAGGCTGGTGCAATGAGCGATTCGCGCGGCGACAGGAGGGGCCGGTTCGTCGCGGTCGCCGCACGGCTGACGGGACTGCCGCAACGTCCGACCACCCCGACCTTCGCCGTCATCGTCGCGGTGGCGATGATCGCTGCCGCTGCGCTCGCCGTCCCGGCTGCCATCAGGCTTCCCGAGGCGACAGGACCGATCGTCGGCCCCCTGCTCCTGCTGTTCCTCGGGGCGGCTCTCGATGCCTTCCCCGTCCGGCAGCGCGACACGATGTACTCGCTGTCCAGCGCGGGCTATGTAACCGCCACCATGCTCAACCCGACGGTCGGACTGGCACTCATCGGGATCATCGGTGGGACCGGGCAACTGATCGGCGCAATCGCCAACCCGCACCCGAGCGTCCCGCTGACCAGGCGCGTGGGGACCCTGCGGACCCTCGTCAACGCCGCCGTCACCATCGTTCAGGCCGGCCTGGGCGGAATCGTCGCCGCCATGATCGCCGCCCGGACCGGAGCACCCTTCGTCGGACTCGTCCTTGGCGTGGTCCTTGCCGACCTCCTGGGCGGCCTCGTGTCCTCCACGATCAGCAGGGCGGCCACCGGGAAACGCACCCGCTTCACCGAACTGTCCGGCAACATCCCAGCGCTCGGCATCCTCACCTCGGCCAGCACCGGTGCCCTGCTCTTGGCCGTGGCCATGACCCACCCCACCGTGCTCCCCGCAGCGCTACCGGCCATCATCGCGCTGTCGTTCGTCACCGCACGCGCCAACGACTACTCCCGTGCGGTCGCCACCGACGCGACGACCAGACTGCGGTCCCGCAACGGATTCATCGCCGAGACCTCCGAGCTCGACCACCCCGACGCCACCACCATGGTCGTGCGACTCCACGGGCTCGACGGATGCCGCGAAGCCCTCGGGGACGGGTTCGCCGACGCCGTCCTGCAAGAAGTCGCCGGGGTATTCGAGACGCTCAACCCGTCGATGTTCACCGGACGAGTGGCGCCCGACATCCTGGCCACCATCTGTCTGGCCGACCCCAGGCTCCATGCCGTGCGGATGCGCGAGGAACTCACGCGCCGGTGGACGGTGATGGGCATCCCCGTGGTGCTGCAGGCCGAGATCGGCGTCGCCGCCCCCCACCCCGACGACACGCGGAGCGACCGCGGGGACCGGCTGGTCCGGGCCGAAGCCGCACTGGGGGCGGGACCCGGCGCCATCACGATCAACGCCGAACCCAACGCCACCGACGCCGAAGCGCTCGCCAGGACCACCAGGCTGTTCGACGCGATCCGCTCCGGCGGCATCGACGCGTACTACCAACCCATTGTGGAGGCCTTCACCGGCCGGGTGGTTGCCGTGGAGGCACTCGCTCGGTGGTACGACCGTGACGAGCTGGTTACCCCCGGCAAGCTCCTGCCGCTCGTGCGACGCATGGGGATGGATTCCGCCCTGACCGCAGCCATGGTCGACCGGGTCATGGCCGACCTCGCCCTGTGGGCCCGGGACGGGCTCATCCTGTCGGCCAACATCAACGTGGCACCCTCCGATCTCACCCAACCCGACCTTGAGCAGTCACTCGTCGCCGCGTCGGCCCGTCACGAGGTCCCGCTGTCGCGGATCGTCATCGAGATGACTGAGGAGTCGGCCATCCTCGACCCGGTCACCACAACCAAGACGTTGGAGCGGCTCCGGGAGTTTGGGTGCCGGTCCGCGGTGGACGACTTCGGCACCGGCCAGTCCTCCCTCGCCCGCATCACCCGGTTCCCCTTCGACACCATCAAGCTCGACCGGGCGCTCGTCACCAACGTCCACACCGACCGACCCGCCCGTGTCGTCCTCACCCACCTCGTCAGACTCGCCCATGACCTGGGCCTGTCGGTCACCGCAGAAGGTGTCGAGCACGACGGCGAACGAGAGGCCCTGCGCCTCCTCGGCGTCGACATGCTGCAAGGCTTCGGCATCGCCCGCCCCGCTCCTCCCGACCGGATCTCCGGCCTCGTCGCCGAACTCGGCCAGTTCCCCACCGACGCAGCCGCCGCCCACGGCCCTACGGGACGAACGGGTCCCTGATCGCCGCGCGCGCCGCGACCCTTCTCGGAGTGCCCCGTGAAGGGCCACCGATACTCCCGTGGTGGGGGCATGTGCCGTTGGCGATCCGCTGCTGGCACCTCCCCCCCGCCCTGGTCGCGGCACCGCACCGACGCGACGCATCCGCCCCGTAGGGACCGCCTGCCGACCCCACCCCGCCCCGATCCCCGCGACCAGGCCGGTCCACCCGGTCCCGTCGGCGCAAGGCCCTGCCCTCCCGCTCTCGGCGGTCGGCGAACACCGCAGCGGCATCGACCATCTCGTCGTGGTGCCAGATCGTGTCCAACCATCGCTCGGGCAGCGCCGACATGCCATCACGGGCACCGATCAACCCGCCGGCGATCGCGCCGTTGGTGTCGGCGTCACCGCCGGCGTTGGCCACCTCGATCAACGCCTGCTCACCATCGGGCTGCAGCCCCGCCCACACTGCCGTGCGGAGGCTGCCGAGCACCCATCCCTGCTTCTGGCCGTACTCCACCGGCGGTGGCCCGTCGGGACCTGCCGACAACACATCGAAGACCGCGTCGCGGACCTCGATGGCGATGCGCGGGTCAGAAACGGCATCGCGGACGGCGTCCTCGAAGTCCGCGCCGTCAACGAGGGCGGCAACCACGTCGTTGTAGACGATGCAGCTGTCCCGGCACACCGGCAAGCCGTGCGTGATTCCGCCCACCATGTCGGTGACGACCCGCCGTCGGGCGGGGTCGGCGATCAACGCACCAGTGGGGATGCACCGCATCAACGACCCGTTGGCTGCGCTGTGCTCGTGGGTGGCCCCCGTCTGACCGAGCGGGACGCCGTTCCTCACCGCACCAAGCGTCTTGCGGGTGGTCCCGCCGATGTCGCGCGGACCGGACTCCATCCACGCGACCATCCGATCAGCGGCGTCACGCACCATCGCATCGTCATCATCGGGATGGGCCAGGTGGGCCCGCATCACCGCAAGGGTGAGGTCGGTGTCGTCGGTCGGCTGGCCAGCTTCCCACCGGAACGTCCCGCCGCCGACGATGTCGCGGGTCTGCTCCCCGGTGTTCGGCCCGGACGCGAACTCATGGGTCGCCCCCAGGCTGTCACCGACATGGACGCCGAGCAATGCTCCGGCGATCCGGTCGCGTCGGTCGCGTGCCCGTGCGCGGGATGGGCGGACGGTGTCGGTGATCCGACCGAACAGGCTTCGTTGGGTGCTCATGGGCGGGTCATTCCAGAAGATCGTTCAGGCGGGTGCACGCCGGGGACGACGGGCAACGTTCGTCCATTCGGGTGTCGCGTGGGCACTGGCTGGCTCCTCGCCTGTCGGGGCCATCCCACAGGCGGCCCCGGGCGGTGTCGGTCCACTTCCGCCCTACCATCGCCCGCCATGAAGCGACTGCTGATGTTCCTGACCGGTGCCGCCGCGCTCAGATGGGTGTGGGCCACGTTCGTGTCGACCACGGACGGGAAGCGATCCACACGGGCAGTGGTCGCTCCTGCGGCGACGCCGAGACCATCCAAGTCGCCCATGGCGACCGTGCCGGCCGGTCGTTCACAGCCTGCTCCGGTGTGCCTTGCCTGCGGGGAGGTGATGCTGCGGGCAGGTTCCATGCACGTCTGCCCCGGCTGCGGACAGACCGACGTCCCGGCACCGGAACCCCTCGAAACGGCCGTGGACACCGTCGACGACGTCCTCGAGGCCGTGGTCCGCAAAGCGGTCGGCAGGGCAATCGGTGACAGGGTGCTCGCCGACTTCCCCACCCGCGAGGCCATCCGTCAGGCACCCGACGACCGGATGCTGGCCATCAAGGGGATGGGGCGGGCGCGCCTGACCCGGCTCAGGGGCCACGTCGCCGCTGACCTCGACACCCTGCTCGATGGTGTCAGGGGACTCGGCCCGGCCAAGCGGGAACGGGTGGTCGCGGCGTTCCCGACGGCGATGGTGTTCCTGCTCGCCACCGATGAGGACCTGGCCGCCGTCGACGGTGTCGGACCGGCTCTGGCAGCCGAGCTCGCGGCCCGTCGCGACAACCCCCAGGACCACCCCGGCTGACCGGTGTCCCGGCGGGGGCCCGTCGGGGAGGATCCGTTCGGCGCGGGCGGCGGAGGCCGGCGAGTTGCGCGTCGGGGTCGGTCGGCACCGATGGCCTCAGCGGGTCGTGACGTGGACGTTGGCGAACATGACGTTGCGGACCGACGGGCCGATCAACGGCTGGTCGTTCAGTGCGTCGTCGGGTCCGGGGCCGTGGGCGGGAAGCCACAGCCATTCGGCGTCGGCTGCGGCGGCCTGGGCCTCCTGAGGGCTCCACACCCTGAGTCCGTCGAGCATCCCGTGGGCGGTGAACCCTGCGCCTCGCCACCGCCGGGAGGTCGGGGTGATCGCGGCGATGGCGAGCAGGACGGCCTTGCCGTCGTTGTCGCGCAGCGTCGGGTGGTACAGCGTCACCAGCAGCCGGCCGTCGTGCCGATCGGTGACGTCGGCACCGTGCAGCCAGACCGCGAGGTGCTCGTGGTCGCGTCCGGCGGGTCGGATCACGACACGTCGTGCTGTTGAGGGGTCGCCGGCCGTGTAGGGCGTGGCTGGCCACGGGACGCCGTCGCCGAGGTCGGTCCAGCCGTCCGGGATCGGCCGTCGGGTCACGGGGCCAGCCGGCGGGCGTCGAGGGTGACGAAGATGACCCCGTCGACGGCCACCGGCAGGCGCATGGCGTGCTCGGTGTCGTCGTCGTAGTCGGTCCAGACCACGGTGTGGGTGCCGTCGCCGTTGTCGTCGCAGGAGTCGGCGAAGTGCCCGTCCTGCCACCCGAAGCCGCGTGCGACGATCTCCCCGGGTGCGTAGTCGGCGATGGCCATGCCGCCGTCCCAGTGGTCGATGCCGTAGTCGGGTTGGCAGTAGGTCGTGTGGGTGCCGACGAGGGCGTCGGTGCCGTTGACCCGTCCGATGAGCGCGAATGTGTAGGAGTCGCTCATGTCGGCGTCGACCGGGATGGTTTCGATGACTTCGGGGGTCGTCGCAGGGAGGTCGCTCATACCCCCATCGTGCCATAGTGCTAGCACTTGTAGCAATACTTTGACGCATGGCGTCCGTCATGCTACGGTTCCTAGCACTACGTTGCTCCGGGAGGGGTGGAAGTGATGAAGATCAAGGACATCAGGACCGACGGCGTCTACGCGGTCAAGGTCCCCGACCACACGCGCAAAGCCGACGACGGCGGCATCGACGACTTCGTCGAGATCCGCGCCATGGTCATCGGACGCATCCGCGACGACGGCCGGACGACCGACCGGTGGGACGTCATCACCGCCGACGGGGCCATGACCGTCCGCACCTCCCAGTTCATCGACACCTGGGAGACCTACATGGCCGACGTCGCTGCTGACGCGGCCCGCGAAGCGGTGATCAACGCCTTCGAGGACGCCGGTTGGATCTCGCCGGACACCGCCGACCCGACGGGCGCGTTCCACCGCATGGCCATCTTCGCCGACAACGACGCGACCGCCCGCACCAGCAACGGCCGCATCGTCATCGAGGTCACCCCCGACATGGCGCAGGTCATCGCCGAGGGCATCCGTCGCGCCGCCACCGACATGGACTCCCCCACCGTCTGACCCCGAAGGGCACACCATGAGCTACATCGTCCTGATCACCGACCCCGGCGGCGACAACCCCTGCGCCTTCGGCCCCTACCCCACCCGACAGCAGGCCCAAGCGGTCGCCCGGACCTGCTACGACGGCACCGCCGTCGCCCTCCCGCTCAACGACGTCCAGAACTGGATCCCCAACCTGGTCGACCAGCAGGCCCCGCAGGCCAACATCGACGCGGCACGGGCCGCCTTCGACCCTGCGGCGCCCTACCTGACCGGCCACCCCACCAACGACCCCGACTACGTCGACCCGTCGCTGCTGCCGCCACTCGCCCGCCGCGACAACCCGATCAACCAGGTCGCCCGCGACCTGTCCGGCATGTTCGTCGACGGCTACACCGACAACGACATCAACGCACTGGCAGCGGTCGTCGCCAGCCACACCCCCGGCTGGGCCCTCGCCTGCGTGTGGGACTTCGTGGACGAGGCCGGCTGCGGAGGCGACAGCGAGATCGTCGCCGTGCTGCCGGACGGCACCCTCGCCGACCTGCCCGACGGGTTCGCCGCCGCCCTCAACGACGACGTCACGCCCTCCCCCGCCGACCCGATGCTGCCCGGCCCGGCCCGCAACGCCCTTGACCGCGACGCGCTCGTGGGGGTCGGCAGGGCCAACTTCGCCCGTGTCGACCGCTCCGTCGAGCCGGTGATGGCGTGACCGCCGCGACCCGCCCCGGCGCACCGGTGGCCCCCGCGAAGGGCACGGCGGTCATCGCCGGCCGGCTCCTGCGCGCCGGCATGCCCGCCCGCAGGGGCCCCCGAGTGCTGGGTGCCGTCGCGGCGCTGCGACGGGCCGGACGGCTCGGACCGTTCCTCCTCGTCACCGTCGACACCGACAGCGTCATGACCGGCGACGCCGACACCGTGGTCGCCGAGGCGATGGCGACGCCGGTGGGTGCCTGGATCGTCCCCACGGGCTGACCGCCTCCACCGCAACGTCGCCGCCAACCCCGACACTGGGCATGATGAACGACCGCGCCGACGAGACACCGGCCGCCCGGTGGCTGCGACTCCGCGGCGAACTGGCCCGTGCCCGCGCCGAGCTCTCCGAGGCCAACGGCCGGGCGGCGCGACGACGCGCCGATGCAAGGGTCGCCGCCCTCGAGGCCGAACTGGCCGGCACGGACCCCGACGGGGGCGGGGCGTGACCGCAACGGCGACCGAGGTGCTGCGCGCCCGGAGCGGGATCGCCAGCGACGTCGCCATGGCGGACGGCACCATCGTCGAGGGGGTCGTGCGCACCGAGCCCGACGGGTCGGCGCTGACTGTGACCAACTGGGCCAAGGCCACGACGGCGGTGCCGGAGCACGAGATCGTCTCGATCAGCGACACGATCTCCGGAGTCACGGTGTGGCCCGTGCGCAGCGGCCCACGCTGACCGCTCAAGCGGCGGACGCCACCCCCACCGGGGCGATCGCGCCGAGCAGTTCCACGGCATCGGCGACGGCACCCCGGACGGCCGCCCGGTCCCCCGCTCCGACGGCCGCCAGCAGGTCGGTCAGGGCGACGCTGAGGATGTCCGCATCCAGGCACGCGGCGACGGCCCTGCGACGTTCGGCGTCCAACGTTCGTCGCAGGACGTCGGCCTCGCGGCGCATCCGTGCGTCGGCAACCGCGTCGCGCGGCTCGCCACCGCCGGCGGCCAGCCGTTCGACCTCCACCGCCAGGGCGGTCTCCATCGGCGAGACGGTCGCCCGTGCGCCGTGGGGGTCGCCGTAGTCCACATGGATCCGCCCGTCCCGTCGCCGCACCTTCACGGTCGTTCGCTGCATGGCCTCTCCTGTGGTCGGTGGTCACAGATGCCATTCCGCCCCGGGCCCGGACTATGTTCGTCTATGATTTCTAGGGTCCCTATGAAACGTTAGGAGTCGGGTGTGCCCGATCCGTTCAAGCAGGCAGGCAACCCGGTGCTCAGCGCGGCCGACAACCCGTTCCGTCCGGGGATCGGCCGGGTGCCGCCGGCGTTCGGCGGCCGCGAAGGGGCCCTCGGGGCGGCCAAGGTCATCATCGACGTCCTCGCCGGCGGCGGCGACCCCGACTTCCTGTTGATCCGCGGTGTCCGCGGCGTCGGCAAGACCGCCCTCATGGCCTATGCCCGCCGCCACGCCAACGACGCCGGCGTCGTGTGCGTCCACCTCGAGGCCGACCGGGGCCCCGCCGACCCAGCGGTCACCATCAACCGGCTCATATCAGCCGCCGACGCCATCGCGGGCCGCCGGGCGGTCCGCCGACTCATCGCCCGCGTCGACGGGCTGAAGCTCGGGCCGTCCGGCATCGAGGTGTCACTGGATGACCGTCGACCGGCCACCAGCACCGTCGAGGAGATCATGACCGCGCTCGCCGCCACCGCCGCAGCCGCCGGACGCGGGGTCCTGCTCACCGTCGATGAGGTCCAGGAGGCCGAGGACGCGCTGTTCCGCCCGCTCATGCGAGCAGTCCACTACGCGGCACAGGAGGCCCATCCGGTGGGGCTCATCGCCGCCGGCCTCCCCGGGGCCACCGACGCGCTCCGTGCGGAGGGCCAGACCTACACCGAACGGCTCGACACCGTCGAACTCGGGATGCTCGGCACCGCCGGGGTGGCGGAGGCAATCAGGGCCCCGTTCGACAACCACGGGGTCACGGTCGACGACACGGTGGTGGAGACCGTGGCTCGTGACAGCGGCGGCTACCCGTTCTTCGTGCAGTTGTGGGGGTGGGCGTTGTGGCTGTCAGCCACAGACCGGGTGCGCATCGGCCCCGAGTCCCTGCCGGCGGCCCGCGATCGGGTGTCGCAACGCACCGACCGGTTCATGCTGAACCGGGCCAAGCGGATCCCGACCGGGCGGGCCCGTCACCTGGTGGCCGCGCTGGCACGGGCCGGCGGGCACGCCTCCACCGCAGACCTGCTGGCCGCAACCGGGTTCACCAGCGGCCAGTACTCTCCCGTCCGCCAGGAGCTCCTCGACAGCGGCTTGGTGTTCGTCCCGGCACGGGGCCGGCTCGCCTTCTCGGTGCCGGGGTTCGCGGACTGGATCGACCGGAACGGAGCAGACCAGTGACCGGACCGTCTCCGACCACCACCGGTGGCCCGACCACGTTCGCTGATGGCGACGACTTCGTCACCGCCGCCATCGACGCAGGACGGGTGCCTGCCGAGGCTGACTTCGCTGGGGTGTTCCGTTCACTGCTGCCCGTGTTGGCGGCCGACCATGGCGTCCAGATGCTCCAGAAGGACCGGTGGGGTCCGGGACGTGCCGATCCCGCCCCGCACCTTCCGGGTGACGTGCCGGTGCTGCGTTCCATCGTGGTCAACAGCCTGATTGCCCCGGTCATCGCGGCCCAGGAGTCCGGCAGGCTGGGACCCGCGCCCGGTTTGTCAGTCGGCATGGCCGCACGTCTCGCCACGGCCGAGCCGTACTTCGTGCCGGCGTCGGACGGCACCGCCGCTGCGGTGCTTGAGTCCGATCCGCCGTCGGCTGAGGACATGTCCGACATCCGTCTGGGTCACGACCATGTGACGGTCTGGTTCGGTGATGACCTGCGGGTCCCTGATGACCTTGCGGTCTGGCCCGATCCGCCGTCGGTGGGTGACACCACCCGGTGGGAGGCGACGTTCGGTGCGGGTGGCCGGTCGATGCCGCACCTCCTCGGGGAACGGGGGTGCTCCATCACCGGTGTGACGATCTCGGCCGGGCCCGACGGGACCGGCATCTCCGACTGGATCGACTGGATCATCGCGATCCCGCCGCAACCCGGCGACCCGCCACCATGGGACCTCGACACCATCCGGGGCGCACTTCCGGGCAGGGCCTCCCACGCCACCCTCGGCGGCCTGGTCGCCACCTGCGCCGCAGCGGTCGCCTGGGGAGACTGGACCCGGCCGGCTGACGACGGCCACGGGCCGCTCCCTCCGGCCGAGGAGCAGCAGGGCAAGGCGTGGCGCAAACGGGTCCGCAAGTCGCAGTTCCGCAAGGCTCTGGCGCGCGGCTTCGGGACGGTCAACGTGATCGACCTGACCCACGCCCGCACCGCCATGACGCCGGCCGACCCCGCCACCAAGCCCACGGGCCGGAAGGTGTCGCCGCACACCCGTCGTGGCCACTGGCGACGCTCCCGCATCGGCCCGCGCGACGGCCCCACCCAGTACCGCCGCAACTGGATCGCCCCCACCCATGTCGGCGGGACCGTGCACAGCGGGCGGGAGCGGGTCCGGGTGCTTCCCGCCCCCCGCTGACCGCCAGTTGCCGTGTGTCGCCACGTTGAGGCAACACACCCCAAGTCCGGCCGTCAGTCGTTGCTCGTCGGCTGGAACGCGTCCGCGCTCAGAAGTGCCACCCCGTACGACGAGGCAGCGTCGGACCATCCGTAGGCCATCCCGCCATTGCCGGCGGCGTCCCAGGGCCACAACTCCTCGAAGATGAAGCCGTCGATGCGGGCTTCGAGGACCTCGCCGGACCGCCAGTCCACCAAGCCCGGCCGGTCCGAGCAGCACCCGACGATGTGAGCACCATCGGCAGTCAGCTCTGAGGCGAACTCGCCCACAGGGAGGGGTGTGGTGTCGGGAGCACCGTCGCGTTCCCATATATGAACGACAGGCTCGAAGTCGACACGCGTGACAACCCTGAGCGCAACCGATCCATCGTCGGCCATCGCGCATTGTGCGACATGCCCCGGCAGCGTGGGGAGGATGGTGGTGTTGCCCGTCCTCATGTCGATGATCCTGTCTTCTGTGAGGAGGTGGTTGCCGTTCGGTGAGATCGCGCAGGATTCTCCGATCCATTCATCGGTGTCACCGAGTGTGATTCGAGAGACGACTTCACGAGCGGCGACGTCGAAGAAGACCGGTGTTCCGTCCTCGGTCATGAACACGACAGTGTGGTCATCTGCCATCGCTTCGTGCCCCCAAGTACCGATGAAGATGTCGCCGGCGGACCCGATCTTCGCGTCGAACTCCTCTGTTACGTCGATGAGGACGTCCGCGGCGATGTCGTACACAAAGGCACGATACTCCGGACCGTTCCCGAGATATATCTCCGTGGCTGCCACCACGAAGTTGCCGTCGTTGGTGAACGCCGCACCCCAGATGCCGCGGGCGTCCCTTGACGGGATCTCTCGGGAAAGGGGAATGGTGGCCGTGACCGACCCGTCCGAGGCGTCAAGGATGAGGAGGTCAAGAGGATCCACGCCGTGGCAATCGGCGCTGGCGTCGATCAGGACCTGGCCGCCGGCCATGTCAAGGTCAATCGCGCGGCATGCATTGGGCAGGGCAACGAAGGTGAAGTCCGAGGACGAGCGGGGCCAGATCGAGAACGTCCAGATGGGCACGGTGGCGAACTCGAGGTTGTCGGTGCCGATGACGTCGTCGAGGAAGCCGCTGCTGAGTCCCCAGTTGGCCCGGACGCCGCCTGTGACGGTTGGGTCCTGCCCGGTTCCTGCCTCGGCAGTGAAGTGGATCTCCGGGCGGGCCCACACACCCACCCCGCTGCCGTAGGGCGAAATGACGATCCTGGGACCGATCCATGCGTCGAACTCGCCGGCGAACGCCACGTCGGTGGCGCGGGCGGTCAGGTCGGTGCCCGTGTCGTTGACCGGACGGCAGCCCCCCTTGTCGCACTCGAACCCGAACTCCCAGCCGGCACGGGCCTCCGCGCCGGCGCTGATGGTCCCCTCGAGGGATGCCGACATCTGGGCGTAGATGTCATCGACCTGGATCCGGAGGAACAACAGCGGATGGGGACGGATGGTGAACCCGAACCGGGCGGCCCGCGGTCCGAGCAGCCCGCAGGTCGTGCGGCCCGCGACGTCCTCGTCGTCGGGGCAGATGGTTCCGTCCACCGTCCCGTCGATGGATGCTTCAGCCGCCGCGTAGGCCTCGCCGTAGGTGGTCGCGGCGAACCGTTCGATCAGGCCGCTTCTGAGGCCGGGGCGGAGGGACGAGAACGGACGGATCGTCAGGTCGAAGTCCATGCCGATGGTTGCGCCGAACTCCAGATCGAACCCGCCTTCCAGCGTGCCGGACAGGTCGACGCGGGAGGGGCGTTCCCCGGCGTCGCCGTTGTCGTCATCTGGGTCCGCCGGGTCGGTGTCGGCCAGGGTCGCCAGGACGGTCTCGTCCAAGTGCGCGGCGCAGCCGACACCGGCCCGACCGACGGCGAGGTCGACGTCGGCGCCGCAGCCGGTCTCGCCCCGCGGTTCGAGGGCGTCGGGGTCCGCCAACGGCTGCAGGGTTCCGGCGTCGCCGGAGAAGTCGGCTTCGGCGAACACCTCTTCCGGGGTGACCGGACGGAGGGTGATTTCAAGGGTGGCGGGGCTGCCGATGTTGGAGATGTCGCTGGCGTACTCGGCCAGCACCATGAACGCGTCCTCGTCGGGCACATCCGGGCCGGTGACCAGCAGAACGGGCCGGTCGGGATGTTCCAAGTCAGGGGACGTTTCGGAGTTGGCCTGGATGAACACCTCCTCGAGCGCGTCGCGAACGATGTCGCGGTCGCTGCCGGGTGCGGCCTCGGGGTAGGACAGCCGGATGGCCGTGGGGACGGTGCCCCGGCCGTCGTCGCCGTAGGCCATGTGGAGGCCGTCGAGGTTGTCCACGACCAGGATGTCGTCGATGCGGTACTGGCAGTTGCATTCGGGGTCGTGGGGGTCGGCGTCGAAATCGATGGTGAACACGACTCGTTTGACGGCACGGGGTATGACGGTGACGTCGACGGCGATCAGGTACTCACCGGGTGAGGTCATCAGCAGGGGGGCTTTCCACTGGCCGTTGTCGTCGAGCAGGGCGTCGCGGGCGGCGTTGAGGGAGCCGACCTGCCGGTTGGCGGTGTAGCCGACGTAGTTGTCTGCGAAATCGGCGGCGTTGAGGTGGGTGATGGTGACCCGTTCCACATGCGGGTGGTCAACGGTCCCGGTGAGGGTGATGTAGCCGTCGTTGTCGTCGACGGCCACCACCGCCCCGTCGGCCACGGGGGTGCCGTCGGGCATGGTCACGGTGATCTCGGGGTCGCCCGCATCCGGACAGGCCGGCTGTTGCCCGACGGCGTTGAACAGGTCGTTGGCGGCGGCGTCGCTGATCGCCGACGTGCCTCCGGCGATGACAACCCGTCGGGTGCCGCAGTCGGCGTGGCCGCTGATGAACCGCGTCGTTGCGGGGGCGGCTGCAGCAGCGGGGCTGAGCAGGAGTGGGGTGGGGCGCGGGGAGGTCTGTCCGGCGAAGGCCGCAAGGGCAAGGGCGTCGGCGAAGGACTCGCCGGAGGCGACGTTGAACTGCGTCGCGGCGAACCCGAACTCCTCCACCGCGAGCTCGGCGACGGCCGCGGCGGTTGCGAAGCGGGTGTCACCGGCGATTCGTTGGACCGGGGCGATCCCGGCGACGGCTTCCGCGACCTGGTCGGTCACCGCCGATGGGCCTCCGACGAGGACAACCCTGGCGGGTGACAACGCCTCGAGGACTTCGCGGGTCTCCGTTGGCAGGGTGTCGCGTCCCGTGAGGAGCAGCGGGACGGACGCCGCCGCGCTGATCGTCCCTGCTGCCAGCGCGTCGGGCCAGTTCTCCCCGGAGGCCAGCAGGACCGTGTCGCTGCGGTTGCCGTCGCGTGGCAGCGCCCTCGCGAGTCGGGCCGCGGTGGCGAACCGGTTGGGTCCCTCCACCCGGCCGGTGGCGGCCAACCCGTCGGCGGCCTGCTCTCCGACGGCGGCCGGCCCACCGATCACGGTCCGTCCAGTGGGCGACGCGGCGGCGAGGAACTGCTGCAGTTCCGGGGCGACGGACGCTTGGTGGGTCAGCAGGACCGGGGCGTTGAGGATCCCGGCGAGGTAGGCGCCGGCCAACCCGTCAGCGAACCCGTCGGCGCGGGCGACCAGGACGTTGTCGTTGCCGAACCCGGCACCGGTCGCGGCCGGATCGGCGCCGGCGATCAGCGTGGCGGTCTCGACCCGCGTGGCCCCGGCAAACCGGACCAGCTCAACCGAACGGTCCTCTGGTTGGGCAACCACGGGGGTCGGCAGCAGCATCAGACCGACGGTCAAGGCGATGACCAAGACTAAGGGCTTGCGGCGGAACCGGGAGGGAGCCGGCGTGGGCATGCGGGAGTCCTGTCTGCGGTTTTTCGGGCGGCGGGAGCAAGCGGAGGCAGGGAGAGGCCGAGCCCGGCGTCTGTACACCCCGCATCGAAAGCGACGGGACCTTACCTGAACCCGCCGACCCTGTTGCTGTTCCGCGCACACGGGAAAGCCAGCGGAGTACGAACCATGGGGACGTCAAGGCGAACCGTCGTGTGTCCGAACCCCCATGGCGGGCGCAGGCAAGCGAACGCCCACACAGGCGAAGGATGCGACACTGTCAGGTGAGCATCGCCCGGATCGCGTCGGCCTCCGCTGCGCTCATCCGCCCGTCGGCAACCTTCGTGTCGAGCTCGGCCAGCAGCGCCGCCTCCGACTCCGCCGCTGTCGCCGGCCGTGCCGCAGGTGGTGCGGGCCGTTCCTCGGGGTGGGGTCGGACCATCGATTCGGTGACCCGGTGGTCGGTACCCCGGTTCGGCACGAACCCGTGCCGGCCGTACCAGTCCCGCAGCCGGCGTGGTGAGGCACCGAAGTCCCCCGATGCCGTGAGAGCCAGGGTGATCCCGTGGCTGTCGGCCCATCCGGTGAGTTCGGTCATGGCCGTGTCCGCGAGTCCTTGGCCGCGCCGATCGGCATCGACGGCGATCCTGGACAGCACGGCGGTTGGTTCACCGTCACGGTGCAACATGTCGATGCGCACCCCCTCGTCCGCCCATCGGCGGGTGAGGTCCTCCAACGGACCGAGGGTGGGCCCGGACCTGTCTGGCAGGGCGAACGGATCAGCGGTCACCACACCATTGTGGACCCGTGCGGCGGTGACAGGCGGCCCCTGCCCGGCATGCTCGGCGCCGCACCGGCCGGCCTGCCCGACCTTCTTGGTGCAACGGCCGCCGCCTCGGGTCGGTTTCCCGCAGCGGCGGGCCACCTCAGGCGTTGGAGAGTTCGCGGACCTGCCAGGTCGGTGAGGTCAGACGCGACGGCTTGTCGAGCTGGACGCTGAAGCTGGCGCCGTCGTCATCGGTCATCGTCACCACGATCACCGGGCCAGGCTTGCCGTCCACGTAGTAGTCGCCGGTACCCCGTGCCATCGTCCCGATGATGGGGGCGGCTCCGTCGCCGGCGTCGATCTCCATGCGGGTGCCGATGGGGAACCGCTGCTTGAACAGCGACGCAGCCCCGGTGGTCTTGGCGGTCGCCGGCAGGGTGGTCCGGCCGACGGCACCGACGTCCCCGACGAACCTGGCGTTCTCAGCAGCCGTTTCGAGATGGGCGGCGGTGTCGGCGTCACGCAGTCCCCGGTCGGCGTGCACCTCCGCTGTGGCGGCGTGTGCGGTTGCGACGATGGCGTCGTAGTCGCCGACCATGAACACGCTGTCGTCGCCGCCGGTGTGGACCTCGACGTTGCCGTGGATGTTGCGGGTGAGCGCACCGGCGACCTGGTCGTGGGTCAGGTGGGACACGTCGACGTGGTAGCCGGTCTGGGGGCCGCGGTGCTCGCTGTTGAGCGCCACCCCGTACCGTTCAGCGATTGACGCGGCGCGGTCGCCTGGCGTCACCTCGATGACGCCGGTGTCGAAGCTCCCGGAAGGGCCGGAGGGCTCACGCGGGTAGCGGCCACCCGCGAACGGGTCGGCGAGCGCGGCGACACCGTTGGCGGTGGCGACCTCAGCCACCGCCATGGGTGCCTTGTGATCGGCACCGCAGGTCCCTGCGGGACCGATCGGCTTCTGGCAGCGTCCACCGGACGCGGTCGGCTTGCCACACGTCTTGGTCGCCATCAGTGGCCCTTCTCGGTAGTCATCTGCATCTGCATCCTCTGTATCACCCCGGACCGAGCGCACGAACGGCATCGACGGTGCTGGTGACGTACTCGAACTCCCCGGGGGACCCCAGTCCGGTCCGGTAGCTGCCCATGATTCGGTCCACCGGCACGATGCTGCGCATCACCAGCGGCACCAGTCCCTGGTCCCGGTAGGCGCGGGCACGCAACTTGGCGACCCGCTTCTGGGAGGTCCATGACAGCAGCGGCCACATCGGCGTTCCGGCCGGCGCGACCCGGTACAACTCGATGCCGTCGTCGGGCAACGCCATCCGGGCCCGGTGGGACGTGACCGCCAGCAACTGGCCGAGCGGACCCGCCCCGTCCACGGCGGCCTGTTGGAGGTCCTCGGCCAGCACTCCGTCGGTAGCCGACACCATCCAGTTCAGCAGGACCGCGAGCACACAGTCGGATCGGACCCGTGCGTTGAACGGGGCGGACCCGATCGTGAACTGCTCACCGGGCGTCGTCGGGGACGAACCGGGCCGCCACGTGCCATCGGGCAGACGAGTCACCGTGCCCGTGGAGGTGTTCCACACCGTCGGCCAGTCCCCCCGCGGGAAGCACGCCCGCATCAACGCCCGTGTCGTGACCGTGCGGGCCAACGCATCGGCGATCTCCACCGACTGCACGATGACCGGGTCGTCATGTCCGGCCCGTGCAGACTCAGCGGATAGCGCGCTCATCACCCCTC
The DNA here is from genome assembly GCF_003344865.1 of Euzebya pacifica. GTDB lineage: Bacteria > Actinomycetota > Nitriliruptoria > Euzebyales > Euzebyaceae > Euzebya > Euzebya pacifica. Next base: position 195,246 of record NZ_CP031166.1, on the reverse strand, counting down.
ATGGTCGGCCGCGACCCCACCCACTCGGCACCCGGGCGGCCGGGGCGTCACATCCGCCGAACCCGGCCGGTGAACACCACGTGTCCCGCCGCCCCCCAACCGGCCCTGCCCGCACATGAACCCGGTTCGCCACCCTCATGCCCACACCGCCACCAGCCGCCGCCCGGCACGTCGCCATCGACGCGATCATGGGCCTGGGTCCTGGGGCTCAGCCCAGACGTCCGTCCAACGCGATGAGTCCGCCGGTGACCGCTGAGAGCCGCTTGGGCCACGGGTCGCCGTCCGGGTCGGGCCGGCCGTGGGCCCAGTCGTCGGCCAGCGTCGCGAGGTTCCCGGAGGCGACCTCGACCATGAACGCGTCGCCGTCGTCGCGCCAGCCCGGCTCCTCCTGCCGGAACGGTTCCGCGAGGTCACCGCTGAACGACCGGAACGACTCGGGTGCCCGGTCGCCCGCCGGCAGCATCCGAACGGCTGCGGTCACCCGCCTCGCGGCCACGGCGAGGGCCGGGTCGAGGGTAGCGATGATCCGATCGAGACGTTCATCGAGACGGGCGGCGCTGGTCGCGAGCGCGGACGCCTCGTCGGCGGGCAGAGTGTAGTCGTCTCGGGTGGGCATGGGTAGATCCTACCCCAGTGCTAACATCGCTAGCAACCGATCGTCGGGAGTTCGGGCCCGATGACAACGACCGCCGCTCATGACAGCTTCCATTGACCTCGTCCGCAGCGCCGGAACGGCTCGCGTCGCCGTCCCGAGGGCAGCGGCCCGCACCACCAGATGCTCCTTGCGCTCGCTGTTGACGCGACCGGTGCAGATGGGGCCGAGGTCGTGATTGTGGGCCTACGGAGATGAGCCGACGTCAGAGGACTGGGCCTCGGGTCGGAGCGCACGACACCGGATTGCCTGCGCGCACCCACAAACGCGAAGCGGGCCCACGCGAGGACTCGGGCGACCAGGATGTTCTCAACCTTGCTGTTCTCGAGGTCGCAGGTCTGCGTCACGATGATCGTGGCCAGGTGCTCAACGCGTGTGCGGATCCGGGCCTGGTCGCCGTCGATGGTCAGGGACTCCACGGTCACGCCCCCGTTGCGGTCACCCACCAGTCAGACAACGCTCGTGCCTGTCGCCCAGTCCTCCAGCACACCCGCGTCGTCGAGCACCCGCGCCGGCGCGGGTGAGACCTGGACGGTCTGCACAGTCACTCGACTGGACACAGGTGGGACACGAACGAAAGGGACCGGGTCGGGAAGTTCCCACCCGCCAGCAGGTTCGCCGTCATCATCTCCGGCGATGGCCCTGACCGCCTCTTCGACGTCGAACCGTCGGTGACCGCCGGGCGTGGTGTCGAACGGCAGCTTGTTGGCCCGCGCGTACTTGCGGACCGTCGCGGGCTTGACGTGCAACGCCGCTGCGACCTGTTCGGTTGTGGAGGTGCGGGCCATTCGGACTCCGTTACGGCTTAACCGTTCATGACGTTCGTGACGGTTCTATCGGACCCAGTTTGCGGTTGGTGCGTAAGGCATCGTGCGGGTGACGGGCGTCAGCGGGGGGATGTCGCATGGGATGTCCCCGGCCATCCGACGGTTCGTGTCAACAACGTGACGGGCACAACACCTTGGCGGCCTGCACGGCCCCGGCGCCGCTGTACTAACCACGGGCAGTGACCACACCATGACGACGACCACGGCAACGCGCACAACCACCCCAACGTTCCAAACCAGCGACTACGTCACGGACCGTACCGCATGATCATGACACCCACCGTCGCCGCAAGGTCGCCCGCCCACCGGCTCAGGCCGCAAGGCCGGCCTGCCCTGCGGCGGTGAGGTGCACGAGCCGTCCATCGAGTCCGCTCCGGTCAAGCCGGCGGACCGCCTCGGCCCCGTAGGCGATCAGCACCGAGGGTGCACCCGAGTTGGCCGGCGCGCGGCTGCCGTCCGGCAGGTGGAAGTACAGACGGCCCTTGAGGAACAGGACGGCGTCGGCCTTGTCCCACACCTCCGCGAAGAATCCGGCGGTTTCGGTTCGCGCGAAGATGAGTCCGATCCCGCCGGCGGGATGTGAGGCGAGGCGGTGCATCCAGGCGAACGTGTGCGGCCCGTACGGCGGGTTGCACCACACGAACTCCTCATCGGCCCAGTCCGCGGTCAACCCGTCGTCAGGAAGACTGATGTGCCGCTTCGCGGTCGGCCAGGGCCTCGGGTTGGGACTGCACGGATCGAGGTCGAACGGGCCGAGCGCCGCGATGATCTCCGGAGGGGTCAGCCACACGTCGGTGATGCTCGACGCCGACTGGTGCCCGCCCATCCCACCGTCCACCGGGACGCTGAGGGCCAGTGGAGTCTGGTAGGCCGTCATCGGGCACCCCCGGCGATGACGCGGCCGGCAACGGGGGGCACGGGTCGGCGTGACTGCCGCCCCGTGAGCACACGGCGCGTCATGCGGCCTGCTCCCCGACGCGTCGGGCGGCGGTCAGGTCGACCCAGTGGCCGTTGATCCCGCTGGCGGCGAGCCGTTCGGCATCGGCTGGCCCGTAGGCGATCAGCACCGACGGTGCGCCGGCGTCCTTTCGTGACACGGTCCCGTCGATGCGGTGGAACCGGACCCGCCCCTCAAGGAACAGCATCGCGTCGGCGCGCTGCCAGCCCTCTTGGTGGAACGCCGCTGTTTCGGTGCGGGCGAACACCAGCGCGGTGCCGCGCCCGTGGTCGGCGAGCCGTCGCAGCCACACCCACGTCTGGTCGCCGTAGGGCGGGTTGAGCCACACCCGCGCGTCGGCGGGCCAGTGGGCCGACAGTCCGTCGTCGGGCAGGCAGATGTGGGTGTTGGCGGTGTCCCATGGACGGTCCGCCGGGGCGCACGGGTCGAGGTCGAACGGCCCGAGGGCGTCGAGGAGCACCGGTGGGGTGAGCCACACGTCAGTGGACCATCCGCCCCGCTGGTCACGGCCCATCCCGACGCCTTGCAGGCGTGGCTGGAGCGCCTGCCGTCCGGTCACCGGGCCGTCTCCTCGCGTCGTCCCTTGGCGGCCTCGTCGAGGACGAGGTGCAGCAGTCGGGACCGGCTGACGGGGTCGCCCATCGCGGTCTTGGTGAACAGGCCGTGCTCCTCAGCGACCGCCTTGACGACGTCACGGTCGATGTCGAACCCGGCGGCGATGCCGATGATCGCTGCCGCGTCGGCGGGCACCCGTTCGCGGGCGGCGTCGATCTGCGCGAGCTCCTCGTCGGTCCGTGGGACCAAGGTGGCCTCGACCGGCGGCTCCGGTTCCCCTCCTTGGTCCTGTGACTCGGCGGTGTCTGCGGGGTCGGCGGACTCCTGCTCGGGCCCGTCATCGGGTGGCTCGACCGGGGGTGGCGTCTCCTCGGAAGCGTCCTCCTCGGACGTGTCCTCCTCGGCCGGGCCGGGGATGTCCAGCCCGTCGGTCCACTCCCCCGGCCCAACCCGGTCGCCCTCGGCCGTGTCCTGCGGCCCGGCCGCCTCAACGGTGGCATCGCCGCCCGGCGTGGCGTCACCGGCCGTCTCGACGGCGTCGGCGATCACCTGGGTGCTGGTGGCCGGCCCGCGGTCGTCGGTCGGGTCGGGTTCGCCGGTGAACGGGTCGACCGGTGTCCCGTCGACGGTCGCTGCCGGAGCGGCGATCAGCCCGGCGAGGGTTTCGGCGAGGTCGGCGGACCAACCGTTGGAGTCGTCCACCCTGAACTTGGCCTTCGGCAGCTTCATCGTGGTCACACGGCCCGGCGAACTGATCCGCACCCGCACCGACTTGTGGCCCGGATGCCGTTCGATCAGCGACCGAATCGCATGGCCGAACCCGCCCGCGAGCGCTTCGGCCGGCGACACGTCGATGACCGCGACCGGCGAACCGGCCGGCAGCGCCGCAGCCGTCTCGACGGCGACGGCAGCGGGTTGCGCGTCGGTGCCCGAGCCGCCGGCGATGGGGACGTCGGGTGCCGGACGGCTCGCGACGGGGACCGGGGCCGGGTCCGGGTGCGGGTCGGGGGTGTCCATCGCGGCAACCTCCGGTGATTCGGGAACTTCCATGGTGGTGTCGAAGGGGCGGACCCGGTCGACGAGGACCTTGATGCCGTCGTCGTTCTTCTCCAACTTGCCCTCGACGACGATGAGAGCGTCGGCGGTGCACAGCGGCTGGGACTTGGCCCAGGCCCTGGGCCAGATGGTGAGGTCGACCTCGCCGGTGGTGTCGTCCAGGACCGCGGTGGCGTAGGGGTCGCCCTTGCGGGTGGTCTTGCCGGTGACGGCGGAGATCATCCCGGCAATGACGACTGGATGGCCGTCGCGGAGCTCGGGGAGGTCGGCGATCTGCCGGTCGGACTGGGCGGCGATGCGGTGCTGGTGTCCGTCGAGGGGGTGGGAGGAGACGTAGACGCCGAGGAGTTCTCGTTCGAGCCGGCGCATCTGGGTCTGGTCGTACTCGCCCCCAGGGACCAGCACCCGGTCGCTGGTGTCCGGCGCGTCGCCGCCGCCGAGCGCGTCGAACAACGAGAACTGGCCCTCCGCCTCCGCCTTGGCCTTGGCCACGGCACCTTCGAGGATCTGGGCGGCGACCTGGGTGAGCCCCTTGCGTGGGTGGCCGACCGGGTCAAACGCCCCGGAGGACGCCAGCGCCTCCACCGAGCCACTGTTGAGCACAGACGGGAAATTGGCCGACAGCCGGGCGACGAAGTCGTGAAAGTCGGCGAACGGGCCGTTGGCGTCGCGTTCGGCGACCACCGCCGACACCACCGAGGACCCGATCCCCTTGATGGCCCCGAGGCCGTAGCGGATGGTGTCGCCGTCGGCGGCGAACGCGTCCACCGACGCGTTGATCGACGGTGGCAGCAGTTCGATGCCCATCCGCCGGTTCTCCGCCAGGTAGACGGGCCGAGAGTCCTTGTTGTTGGCAACCGAGGTGAGCAGCGCCGCCATGTACTCGGTCGGGTAGTGGGCCTTCAACCAGGCGGTCTGAAAACTGACGATGCCGTAGGAGACGGTGTGGGCCTTGTTGAAGCCGTACTGGGCGAACCCGACGATGAGGTCCCACAGTCGGTCGGCGAGGACGCCGTCGACCGATGTGGTGACGCCGTCCTTGAACTCCGGTTCGAGCTCGGCCATCAGGTCGGCCTGCTTCTTGCCGACGGCCTTGCGGAGCGTGTCGGCCCGGCCGCCGGAGAACCCGGCGAGGTCCGTGGCGCACCGCTGCACCTGCTCCTGATATGTCAGGATTCCGAGGGTTTCCCCAAGGATGGGCTCGAGCGCTTCGTGGTCGTAGCGGACCGGCTTGCGTCCCGCCAACCGGTCGGCGTACTCGGTGTGCATCTCCATCGACATCGGGCCGGGCCGGTACAACGCCAGCGCAGCGGAGATGGCATCGAACTGGCGGGGCTGCATGCGGACCACGAGATCGCGGATGCCGCGCGAGTCCAGCTGGAACACGCCGAGGGTCTCGCCGCGGCACAGCAGGTCGTAGGCGGCGCCGTCGTCCATTTCGCCAAGCAGGGCTGGGTCGTCCATGTCGACGTCGATGCCCTTGTTGCGACGGATGAGTTCCTCGGCGTCGGAGATGATGGTGAGGTTCCGCAACCCGAGGAAGTCCATCTTGAGGTAGCCCATCGGCTCGATGGTCTTCAGCTCCCACTGGGTGACGACGTTGCCGTCGTCATCGACCATCAGCGGGGTCGACAGGGTCGCCAGCGGCTTGGGGGCGATCACCACACCGGCGGCGTGCACGCCGGTGCCCCGGACGTTGCCCTCCCACGTCGCGGCGAGATCGACCGCCTTGGCAGCCTCCGGCCCCATGCCCTCCAACGCGGTGGTGAACGGCTCGTGCTCGCGGGCGTCGGCGATCGTCGGGTCGTTGCCCTGCTTGGAGGGAGGGAACGCCTTGGACAGTTGGTCACCGACGGAGTAGGGCAGGTCCAGCACCCGTGCGGCGTCCTTGATAGCCTGCTTGGCCTTCATCCGGCTGTAGGTGGCGATCTGGGCGACCAGGTCTACGCCGTACTTGACCTTGGAGTACTCGATCATCTCGCCGCGTCGGCGGTCGTCGAAGTCCATGTCGATGTCGGGCATGGAGACGCGGTCGGGGTTGAGGAACCGCTCGAAGATCAGGCCGTGCCGGATCGGGTCGACCCGCGTGATACCGGTGGTGTAGGCAACGATCGCGCCGGCGGCCGATCCGCGCCCCGGCCCCACCCGGATGCCGACCTCTCGTGCGTGGCGGACGAAGTCGGCGACGATGAGGAAGTAGTCATCGAAGCCCATGTCGTGGATGACCCGCAGCTCGTAGGCGATGCGTTCCAGGACCTCGTCGGACAACGGGTCGCCGTACAACCGCTTGGCACCATCCATGACGTCGCGGCGCAGCTGGGACTGGGCGGTGTGGCCGTCGTCGCAGGGGAACTCCGGGAGGAGGTCCAGGCCATAGCGCATGTCGACGTCGACCATCTCTGCGATCAGCAGGGTGGAGTCGCAGGCGTCGGGGGCGAAGTCGTCGAACAGGGCGCGCATCTGGGCGGCCGGCTTGACCCAGAACTCCTGGGAGTCGAACCGGAACCGGTCGGCGTCGGCGACCTTGGAGGCTGTCCCGACGCACAGGAGGGCGTCGTGGGAGTCGGCGTCCCCGGGGTGGGTGTAGTGGGAGTCCTGGGTGGCGACGGTCCGCAGCCCGAGGTCCTTGGCGAGGCGGACCAGGACCGGGTTGACGATCTTGTCGTCGGGCAGCCCATGGTCCATCAGCTCAACGAACACCCGGTCATCGCCGAACGTCTGGGCGTACCGGTCAAGGGTCTCGCGCGCGGCGTCCTTGTCGCCATGGAGGATGTGCTGGCAGACCTCCCCGCCGAGGCAGCCCGACAGGACGGTGAGTCCTTCGGAGTGGGTCTCCAGCAGCCCTAGGTCGATGCGGGGCTTCCGGTAGAACCCGTCGATCCATGACTTGGACGACATGTTGGCGAGGTTGGCGAACCCGACATTGGACGTCGCGAGGACGGTCAGGTGGTAGTAGGCCTCGTTGTAGGGGCCCTGCTTGGCCTTGACCCGGTGGTCCTCCGGGGCGACGTAGGCTTCGATCGCCGGGATCGGGGTGATGCCTGCGGCCTTGGCGGCCTTGTACAGAGCGGGCCAGGCGTGCAGGTTGCCGTGGTCGGAGGCGGCCACGGCGGGTGCACCGTCAGCGGCGACGGTCTCAACGAGTCCACCGACACGGGTTTTGCCGTCCAGCATCGAGTACTCGGTGTGGACGTGGAGGTGGACGAACGGGTCTGCCATCGGTGGGTTCCTCGGCACGGGTCGGGACGGTGTGTCCCGGTCATTCCGTGCCGGGTCCATGGTCGCGGCAGGTGCCGACATGCCCGCGCGGGTGGGCCTGTCAGCCCGTCCAGACGAGCCACGGGTCGATGCCCATGGCGGCGAGTTCGGTGGCGACCGCGTTGGTGTCGTCCCATTGGCCGTCGGCCCGGAGTTTGCGGTAGGCCTTGACGACGTCGATGACCGTGGCGATGTCGTTGGGGTTGGCGGTGTCGAAGTTGGTGGGTGCGGTTGTGCGCAGCCAGTCCACAACGGTGACCTGGGGGTCGAGGAGCAGCTGTCCTTCCTCGCGGATGCGGTGCGGTTGGCGTTCCGCAGTCCATGGCCGGACCGTTTCCGTGGCACCGACGGCTTCGGCGACGTCGGCGAGTTCGCGGATGATCTGGTTCTGATCGGACTTGTCGGGATTGAACGTCCGAGCGTCCTCGAGCCGGCGGATGTAGGTGCGGGCGTAGCGGTGGCGCAGATCGTCGGCGAGAGGGGCGGGAAGTTCACCGAGTGCGCGCCACAGCAGTCGGCTGTGCATCATCCCGAGGTCGTGGCCGTCGGCGATCCGTTCGATCAGTTCCTCGAATGAGGAGTCGCGGAGCCGGGCGAGTTCTCCGATGAGGAGACGGACGACTTCCGTCTGGTCCGGGCTGTCGATGAGGTCCTGGATCCCGGTGCCGTTGCGGAGGTCGGGGTTGGCAGCGAGGTGGTGGGCGGTGAGGTACTCGCCGACCTGCTTGTGGAGCCAGTCGATGCTTTCCCGGTTCTCGGTCAGAAGTCCCGAGCCGCCATCGTCGCCGACCTTGAGCAGCAGGAGTCCGGCGGTGTCGGCGATTCGGTCGCCAAGGGTGGTGCGGAGGTGGTGGTCGAGCAGTCGGCGGTTGCGGCGCGGGTCGTTCCTGCCCTTGTTACCGATGGAGATGTGGAAGGCGATGGCGGCGGCGTCGCGGAGGAGCCGGTCGAGGAGGTCAGCTCGGGGGGCGTTGTAGCCGCCGTCGATGCCGACGCCGTAGAGCCGGTCGATGACGGCGGCCCACAGCAGTTCGGTGCGGTTTCGCGGCACCCATCCGACTGGCATCTCACGGTGGAAGGGGAAGCCGGGGTGGGTGGTGTCGCCGGCACGTGCCGGATCGACGATGGTGCAGGCGAGGACCGCAAAAAGCGGGATCCGGGTGAGTGAAGCGAGTTGCGGTTCGGCGTCCAGGGCCATGAGCAGTCGGTCCCTGGCACGTGCCCGGCTGCCGTCGAGGGCATCCTCATCGGGGGTGGCTGTCCGGGCCTGCCCGTTCGCGTCGGTGCGGATCGGTTTGGCGAACCAGTCGCTGATCATCCCTGCGGCCTGTTCGGCGGTCAGGGGGGCGAGGTTCACCGTCGTGGTACCGGAGGTGGCAGCGAACCGATCGGGACGCCCGACGGGCCGTGAGGTGACGATGATCCGGCCCAACCCGGTTTCCTTAGCGAGGGCGCCTTCGATCTTGCCCCATCCGCGTTCGACCTCATCGAATGCGTCCAGGACGATGCAAAGAAGGTCCGGGTGGGAGGTTGCCCAGGTGTGGAACGTGGGATCGAGGTCGACGTGGTCGTTGTACAGGGCGGTCAGGGCGGGACCGAGGAGGCCGCCCTTGCCGTCGGAGGGGAGGTGTTCGACCAGTGCGGCGCACGTGACCAGGACCGGCACCCCACCCTTGGGTGGGATGGGTTCGCGGAGCGATTCTGCGGCCCGGCTGGCGGTCTCCCACCGGGTGAGGGTGGACTTGCCGTAGCCGGGGTCTCCCAGCACCAGGATCCCGGTGGTGTCTCCCGGCAGGGTGCCGATCCAGTCGTCCCATTCGGTCCGTTCTTCCCCGAAGGTGATGGGTCGGACGAACCTGCGGCCGACGTGGCGGCGGTGACCGGCAACGATCCGGTCCGGTGCATGCCAGGCGCCCGGCAGCGACGAGTAGCGTTCGATGATCCCGTCCAGGTAGGCCCGGACCTCTTGGGGGTAGGCGTTGGACGGGTGTGCCGTCTCGGGGTTGAACCGTGTGGCCCATGGGGCGGCGTGGAGAACCTGCCGTTCTCGGGCGACTTCGATCATCACCCGGTCGAGGGCGGTGAACCATCCGGCCCGGCCCGCCCCGTTGCTCCATGTGGCCTCCAGCAACCGCTCTGGGCTCCCGCCGTCCATGTGCCGGGCGGACAGCAACTCGATCAGGCGCGCCCTGCGGGTGTCGTTGTCATGGCGGATCTCCTTGAACCTGCGTTCACGGATCTCGGTGGTCGTGCCGCGTCGGGTGGCGACGTCGCGGGCGCTGTCGCGGTAGCGGGAGGCGCGGGGGTCGTTGTCAAGCGACATGAGGTCGAGCACGGCGTGGACGGCGATTCGTTGGTGGCTGCGGCGGAGACGTTCCACTGCGCCGTGCAGCTTGAAGTAGGCGTCGATCGCCATTGCTGAAGGGACCGTTGGGGGCCACACGGCCAGGTCGCGTCGGGCGGCGGCCTCCGACCTCGCCCACCGAGTCCCCTTGCCCTTGTCGAGTCTGTGCGCCAACAGGTTGGCCAGCCAGGACTCGGCACTCGCGACGAGACCTTCGACCGTCGCCGGTTCGACGTTGAGTCGGGCCGCCAGCAACGCCTCTACGTCGGTGCGCTCCTGATCGCGAAGCAGCCTGAGCCAGTCACCCGGCGAAGACCGCCGTGCGACCGCGACCACTCCTGCGGCCTCCCAGTGCTTCATCAGCGACATCAGCTCGATGTTCCCACATCGACCCGACTCTCCCGGGCGCGACGCCCGGGCTGACGGGCTTACCCCGGGCGTGCCGGGTCCCCACTGTTGCTCCATCGGCCCCGTTCGGGTGGCCGGTCCCTACCAGAGACAAGGAGCGCACCATGCGCCGCACGTTGATCGCATGGGTGGTGGCCGTGGCGTCGATCGCCGGCCTGCTGACCCTCGCCCCCCTTCCCGATGCCGCCGCCCCTGTGGTGGCGGACGGCCCCGAGCATGGGCCGGGTTCGTTGCCGGTGGTCGGGGTGACCGTGGCCGACGCCCCGGTGGCGTTCCGGCTGTCCGGTCCGTCCCGCTACGAGACCGCTGCGGCGGTGGCGTTGGACTCCTTCGAGTCCGCCGGCACCGTCGTGCTGGTGTCGGGGGCCAACTACCCGGATGCGCTTGCCGCCGGCCCGCTGGACGTGCCGGTCCTGGCGGTCCCGCCGACCGGTTCGGTCCCCCAGGCGGTCACCGACGCCATCGCCACCCTGAACCCCGGCCGGGTGCTCGTCCTCGGCGGCCCGGCCGCCATCTCCGACGGCGTTGCCCGTGACGCCGCCGCCGGCAGGACGGTGACCCGCGTCGCCGGGGCCTCCCGGTTCGAGACCGCCGCCGCGGTCGTCGGTGTCGCGGTGTCCTCCGGGGTCCCCAACGACGTGCTGTACATCGCCTCCGGTGACACCTTCGCCGGCGCGCTCGCGGCCGGCACCACCGGTCGTGCGGTGCTGCTGCTCCCCTCCTCCGGACCTGCACCGGCTGCGGTCCTGGACGCCATCGACCGCCTGCGGCCCGGCTACATCCAGTACGTCGGCGGGCGGATCTCCTCCGACGCGATGCGTGACATCGACAACCGGTTCGGGATCCCGTCGGGTCACCGGACCGCCGGCAACGACATCGTGCTCGCTGCGGCGCTCGCCGCCGAGGCCTGGTCGCCGGGGGTCGCGGCCGTGACGCTCGCCACCTCGGCGGGCTACGCCGATGCGTTGGCCGCGACCAGCGTGGAGGACGGCCCGCTGCTGCTGGTCGACTCCTGCGGCCCGGTCGACGACCTCGTCCTGGACGTCGTCGCCGACCTCGAGCCGGACGCCATCCGGGTCCTCGGTGGTGCAGCGGCGATCTGTGAGTCCGTCGTCGACGAGGTGGTGTCGGCCGCCCCGGCGGCGTCGGCGTCGGGGCCTGCAGACACCGAGGAGTACGTGCTCGGCGGCCAGAAGTGGACGTCGCTGCCGATCTCCATCGGGTTCGTCAACGGCACCCCGGACCTGTCGGGCAGCCGCGAGCACGAGCTGGTGCTGGCGGCGGCCCGCGAGTGGGCGTCGGTGTCCGGGGTCACCGTCACCCAGGGGTCGCCGGGCAACGCCGACGTCCTGGTCCAGTGGACCACCGCCGCCGAGGGGTTCGGTGGCCGGGGCGGGGTGCTGGCCCGAGCCCACCTCGGCGAGGTCGTCGGCGGCCAGAACTACATCTGGTTCGACGAGGCCGACGACTGGGGCGAGTTCGGTGTCCCCGGCACCGACCTGTGGACCGTCGCCGCCCACGAGTTCGGCCACTCCCTCGGCATCCACCACAGCGACGTCCGCGACGCGATGATGTACGCCTACTACGACGGCCCGCAGGGCCTGCACGGTGACGACATCGCCGCCGTCAGGGCGCTGTACGGCACCGGCGGGCCCACCCCCGGCCCCGATCCAGACCCCGGTCCCGGCCCAGACCCGGTGCCCGCCTGTTCGCCCCAGGGGATCGTGCTGGCGCGGGGTTCCGCGGCACCCGCCGGCTACTGGTACGACGTGTCGGTCTGCGGGCAGCCGGGAGGCAGCGTCACGGTGACCTGCCGCGACTCGGTGGACCCGCAGGGCTTCTACAGCCAGACCATCGGGCTGAACGCCGCCGGGCGTGGCGGTGACCAGACGCTGTGCTACTCCGCCGACGGGCCCGATCACTGGGTCACCGGCGGCGGCATGGAGTCCAATCACGTGACGTGGGGTGGTGGTGGGGGGACCCCGCCGCCCCCGCCTCCTCCCCCACCGCCTCCGCCGGGCCTGACGCTGTCGCTGACGCGCGGCGCACCGATCAACGGCGGCTACTGGTACTCGCTGTCGGTCAGCCACGGCCCCGCCGGCGGCAGCGTCACGGTGACCTGCCACGACTCGGTTGACCCGCAGGGCTTCTGGACCCAGACCATCGGGTTGAACGGGTCGGGCAGCGGCGGCGACTCGACGTTGTGCTGGTCCGCTGACGGGCCCGACCACTGGGTCACCGGCGGCGGCGCGGAGTCCAACCACGTCGCCTGGTAGCAGGCGACCCACACCGTCCCTGGTAGGGACGGGGCCGCACCCCATCACGGGGTGCGGCCTTTCGTATGTCAGGAGCCACCGGCATGGGACTGGTGGCAAAGATCGCGTTCGGCTTCCTCATCCTCTGGGACGTCCGGACCGACGGGGTCTGGCTCGTCGGCGGCGGGGTCGTGTTCGCCGGGCACCCTCCCGTTCGACGACATCGACTGGAGGGGCATCCTGTCGCAGGTGCCGCTGACGCTGCTGTTCGGCGTCGGCTGCTTCATCCTCTGGAGCCACCTCGCGACGGTGGGGCCCGCTGACGCCCTGCAGCGGGCTCAGGCGGCTGTGCTGGCCTGCCGGGTTGCGTTGCGGTGGGCGAGGAGTTCGGCGAGCGCAGACGCCGACGCGTAGGTGTCGTTGGCCCACCACGCCCGAACCTCGGCGCCGGTGTCGTCGTAGGCGATGCTCATCGAGATGACCGGGAGATCGGCCCCATCCCGCCAGAGATCGGCGTCGACCACCGTCGCATCCGCCGAGCCGTAGGGGTCCCGGTGGCTCGTGACATGGCCCTTGTGCTCACGCAGCAACGCCATGGCGTCGTCGTAGTCGGTCTGGTGGTGCGGCCCGTAGTGGCCGAACCGGCCGGTGATGGCCGGTGTGGCGGTACCGGTCAGGTCGTCCAGGGCAGCCTGGGCGGTCGGGAACGTCCGGTAGGACTCGATGATGTCGCCTTCCTCGATGGTGCGTCCGTTGCGCCACACGAGACGGCCGTCCTCGACCCTGCCGACGATCCCGCCGACGGTCACCGGGACCGGGCCGCTGGCCCGTCCGTCGCCGATCCGGTCCAGCAGATCTCGGTCGCCGGCGACCCAGGCAACGACGGCGTCCCGGGCGGGCATGTAGCGGGCAGGGCCAACGGTGACGTCGTCGGGGACTGCCATCCGGCGGATCTCTGCGGTCTGCTGGCGGCGGGCCCCGCGCAGGGCTGCGGAGCCGGGCCCGTTGGCGCCATCAAGCCGCGGTCCGGTAGGGGCAACTGGACCCGCGATCACCGCAGGGCTGGCCGGTGTGGCCATCGGGTCCTGCATCGCGGTGGCAAGGCCGCCTGTCCCGCCACCCCACGTCCAGCAGGTGGTGTCGGCGACATGGCGTCCGCAGTCGGCCCGACCAGCGGTGATGGTGTTGCGGCACGGCTGGCCGGCCTGGGTGCTGCGAGGACAGGGGTGCGACGTCATGGGCATGGCATTCCGGCCGGGCCGCCCGGGGAACACCACGACATCGTGGTGGTGGGGCAGGCAGGCGGCGGACGGTCGAACCGGACCCGGCCAAGCCACCGGGCACGACGGCGAGAGCCATCCCCCACCGACGACCGGGTCGGTCAGGGCAGGTGGCGTTCCACGAGTCGGGCAGCGACATGGGTACGTCGTCCTTCGCGGCGGACGAGCCGTCGGCGTTCGAGGCGTCGCATCGTCGGGCCGAGCTGCGACGACGTCTTGCCGAGCTCGTCAGCGACGGCCTTGGTCGACCGGTTGGCGGGGTCGAGGCCAACGAGGACCTCGAACGCGGCCCGCTCGAGGTCGGGGAGCGGGTCGAGCATCCGGGCGACGTGGTCCTCGATCTCCTCGGCACATGTGGCCTCGGCAGCAGCGACGTCGGCGGCGTTGATGACCGAATGATCCGGCCGTGCGTTCCAGGCGGCAGCCCCGAGGAGCTGGAAGACGAACGGGTCGCCAGCGGTCGCCTCGATGAGCGCGTCGATGGCGTCGGCTGTAGCGGTCACCCGATGGTCGTTGGTCGGCCAGCCGCTCGTGGTGAACGGCACCAGGGCGTCGCGGACCTCGTCGTCGGCGAGCCAGTCGAGGTAGGTCTTGGCGAATCGCCGTCCGAACGTTGCGCCTGCTCGCTGCATCGGGTCGCCCTCGACGCTGTCGACGAAGTCGAGCAGGCCGGTCAGGTACACGACGACGGGCAGGTGGTGGTCGTGGGCGTTGCCAGCGAAGTCGCGATCGGTGACCGTTGCGGCGCTGGCATCGCCCAGGGCGATGAGCAACGACGACAGGGTGACGGGGTCGGCGGTGGCGTTCTGGACCTCGTCGAGTCGGACCAGCACGACGCTGCCCCTGGCGCGTGCCGCCCCGGCGAGGTCGGTCAGGGCGGTGGTGATCGCTCGGGGGGCCGACTCGGCAGCCGGCGCGTTGATCGCCACTGCGGCGTCGCCGATGCGGAGCGACGCGATGGTGCGCAACACCTCCATCGCGGCTTTGGATACTCGGCCGGCAAGGTCTTGTGACTCGGCGGCGGCGACGAGTGCGGCGGCCACACCGGCGAGCGGGTCGGCCCCCCGGTGGAGTCGTACGGGCGGCAGGACGATGTCGCCGAGTTCGCTGGCTTCTCTGGCGATCCGGTTGACCAGGACGGACTTGCCGATCCCTGGCTGGCCGAGCACGGCGCGGCCGCGCTCGAACACGCCGTTGACGCGGCGAGCCCGGACGTACCCGGTGTAGTCAGAAAGCTCGCGGGCGCGGCCTGCCCATACGTCGGGCACGGCATCGTGGCCGGGCACGAACGGATTGCCCTCGGGAGTCCTGAAAAGCTTATCAGCCATACGCTGAAAACATTATCAGAGCATGAGGATTCTCTCGACGGGGATGCTCGGGCGAGCGTACGCTCGTCAGTGCGAAACCGACACAGGGAACTACACGCAAGGGCAGGTGATGGCGGTGGGGCAGACGCCGTTGTTCCGCGATGACCGCGAGGGCTACCGGGGTCCGGTGGCTGCGAAGCTGGCCGGCATCACCTACCGGCAGCTCGACCACTGGACCACCCGCGGGGTCGTGGTGCCCAGCGTGCAGGATGCGGTCGGGTCGGGAAGCCAGCGGCTGTACGGCTTCGAGGACATCGTCCGTCTGCGGATGGTCAAGCGGCTTCGTGATGCCGGTGTGTCGTTGCAGAAGATCACCAAGGTGCTGGATGCCCTCGCTGATCGTGGCCAGACCCTCGATGACGTGACCCTCCTCAACGACGGCACCGACCTGTACGTCTGCACCGAACAGCAGGAGGTCTTCGACGTACTGATGTCGGGCCAGGGGGTGTTCGCCATCGCGTTGACACCGTTGCGGGAGAGCGTGACCGCCGATGTGGTCGGCATCCCCACCGAACCCGCCAACCCGCTTCCCTCAACGGGCGGGCGTCAACGAGCGATCTGACTCCAACCCGGCATCGGCCTGGACTGACCTGCTGCGCAAGCGATCGGTCGGCCCCTGCCGCGACGATGCCACTCGCCGAACCCTGCCGGGTCACCGGTCGTGGAGGGCGACACGCTCGTGGCGTCCGCCCGGACCCTCGGTATGCCCGCCGACGAACTGCTGGCCAGCATCGACCGGCGACGACGTGGGGCCCTGCAACGGCTCGACCGCGAGTTCGGCGTCTCCTCGGCCGTCATCGACACGCTGGCCTGCGACGCCGGGGTGGACAGGAGCCCGGTCGTCCCGGTTGAACGCCGGCGTGCGGCACCGCCCGACCCTTCCCCAGATGTCTCTTCGCCCGACGACACGGCCCCAGCCGACGGCGATGCCGTTGTGGGCACGATCCGACCCGACAGGCCGCCACAACCGTCGTTTCCCACCCCCACCGATGTTGCTGATGCGGTCCGGATCGCAGCCGACCGCTGCACCCATCTCGTCTTCCTTCCCGATGCCCACACCTCAGCGGCCGCCAGTGAATACCCCGACCCTGATCGGGTCCTCGCCGACCTTCTCGCCCTCAACCGACTCGCTGAGGCATGGGCGTCAGGGACGCTTGGGACAGCGATGCGCATCGCCGCACCCGAGTACGGCCTGTCGGGATACCGGCCAGGGATCTCCCAGACGGCTGCAACCACCTACACGGCCGACTACATCCGCCGCTACGGCGACCGCGAGATCATGCTCGGACCCCATCTGGCACGCCGGGTCGGCCCAGCCAATCAGATCATGCGGACCTACTGGTACGTCGACGGGGCTGAACGGGTGGTCGCGGTCGGTCACGTCGGCGCCCACCTGCGCGACGCCGGCTCCAGCACCTGACCGCGACCCGCACCGGACGCAGACCACACCCCACATCCGGGTCGCAGCCGGTACGGGTGTGCCACCCCGAACAGTCCGGCCGGACCCGGTTGCACCGGCCGTGCGATGGCGACCCGTGCCTGTGCCGGGAGACCAGTCAGGGCCACGGTGTCGTGGCTGCCGGTGGCGGACCACACGTCGGCGTGGACCGCCCCGTACCCCCCTGTGGCCAAGCCGATACGGGTGTCAGCAGCAAGCCGTCCCGCACCGGGGTCGGACGTGGTGAACGCCAGAGGACCGGCCTGCTGGTGCGCCGGGCCAGCAGCTTCAACGCGCCGCCATATCGTCGAAATCCTCGGGGCGGGTGGGACGGTCCACGTCCGCCTCGAGCAGGTTGCCGCCCATCAGCACCACCACAGGCACCCCGTGGCGTGCCGTGTCGCCACCAACTGCCCACTCGACGGTCGCAAGGCTGGGGTTGGCGATGACGTCCACCGGTGCGTCACCGAGCCGGCCGATCGCCTTGGAGTCGATCTTCGGCCAGTTGGTGTCCTTGGTGGGACCGTCGTGCGGGGCCGATCCTGGAACGTCATCTCCGGCGCCGTGCGGGCCCGTGCGGCGGGGCATGGTCGTGGAGCGGCAGGGGACGCGTTGGCTCAGCTTCGGACGGTGATGCGCCGCTCGGCGTCAAGGCGTTCCAGTTCGTAGTCGCGATGGTCGACGTAGCATGATCGCTGCGATCGAGGGGGTGACCCCGTCCACGAGCCGGTGCATTTCCTGGCAGACCCGCCTGTAGGAGGGGTGGCCCTGCGGTTGGGTTCGCAGCTCGAGCATGAACATGAGGGCCCGCGCGTTGATCTGGATGGTGTACCGCAGGTTGTAGGCGAACCCGACGGCGTACTGGGCCACTTCGGGACCGTGGGTGCTCAGCAGGGTGCGGTGCAGGTCCGCTTGTGACCACAGCGCCCGTTTGTAGGCCTTGGCGTGGGTGCCGCCCAGGTCGATGATGTCATCGGGGATCGTGTAGCCGTGGACCGGTGAGAGGAGTTGCCAGTCGATGGTGGCCATGCGGTGGCGTTGCAGGTCGCGGAACGCGCCGTAGTCCGACACGAGCTCGAACCGGTACCAGGCCCGTTCGAGGCCGCGGCCGGGCTTGTGCCGCCGGTTGGTCCGGTCACCAGCGAGCCGCTTCAGCAGGTCAGCCCGTTGGGCTGCGGGCATCCGGGCCACGGTGAACCGCAGCTCGTCCTCGGGGAGGTCAGAGACGCCATAGAGCAGTCCGGCGATGACGTCGATGTCGGCGCCATCGGGGCCGTGCGCGACGAGTCGGACACCGGGCCGTCCGGGACGGTCAGGCCCGAACGTCGGCCGGATCTCGCTGGTGTGGACGTCCTTGGCGATGGCCCGCAACGACGCCAGGTAGGCGGTCCACACGTTGCCGCGGTCGGGCATGTCGACGCGGCGGAGAAACGACGGGATGACGGTGCGGAGCTCGCCAAGGAGGGCGTCGCCGGTGGTGCGGACCTCCGCGAGGTCGTGGCCGCGCATCCGCATGAGCATGTTCTCCCACGCCTGCCCGGACGCAAAGATGCCGACGTTGGTGGCGGTGGCGGCGGGCAGCAGCCCCCGTGCGGTGTCCAGGGCCTTGGCACGGATGGTGTTGCGGTACGCCTCAGCCGACGTCTGGGCGTCTTGGGGGTGGCGGGCCCGGTACATGGCTTCCAGCGGGCCGATCAGCCCGGAGTAGATGTCGAAGACGTTGTCGAGGACGCGTTCGTACTCGGCCAGGTGGGGGCCGTCGATGATCTCGGGCGGCCGGACGTACCGGTAGCGGCCATCGACCTTGTCGTCGTAGGGGACGTAGCGGGTGGACTTCTCCAGGTAGGCGGCGAGGCGGCCCCATTCGAGTTGCTTGGCCAGCAGGTTCGACGCGCCCTCCACGGCGGCGTGGGCCCCGCCCCCGGCGGCCACCGAGTCGTCGCCGAACTGGACCACGACTCGGTCGAGGAGTTCGCGTGCCCGGTCGCCCTCGTCGAGGTCGTCGGTCCGGTCGGGATCGAGGACGTCGGCGAACTCGTCGAGCAGCAGTCGGCGCAGTCCCTTGGTGGAGCGGGAGTAGCGGGCGAACAGGCCGGCCTTCACGGCTTCTGGCAGCCCGTGGATGGCGAACACGCCGGCAGTCGTGTTGGACACGTACGGGGCGATCAGCCGTGCCTCGTCGTCGGTGAGCATCTCCATGCAACGCATGGTCGCCCACCGGTCCGACACGGCCGCAGCTGACGCCTGCTGCGAACACGCGATGGCCGAGCCCCTCAGGGTGGGACCGTCGGTCGTTTCAGGCGGTGCGGGTCCGGTTGGCGTGGAGGAAGGCAGCGAGGGCCTCGCCGTCGATCTCGAGGTCGGAGTGGGCGGCGACGCCCTGCAGGCCGTCGAGGCCGAGGTTGGCGACCGCCTTGATCTCGTCGGTGGTGGCGTCGATGACCTCGCCCCAGTGCGGCCCGGTGGCGGCGGCGATGGCGTCAACCCGTTCTGTCGGGAGTTCGGCGAGCCACGGACGGACATCGTCGATGTCGGTCTCGCCGATGCCGCCCTGACGGGTGGAGTCGTAGGCGTCGTCGCCCCAGAGGATCCGTGCGGCCACTGCGGGGCCGGTGGAGGGGTCGAGGACGCGGTGGTTGTCGGTCATGCCCAAACCCTAGCAATGCTGTGCTCGCACGTCTAGCACTTCATTCTTTGCGGGTGGGTCTGTCGAGGTCCTCGTTGCGCAACGCCAGTCCGTGGCGTTCCAGGGATTCGCGCAGGATTCCGACCGCTTTCGGGCCGACGCCATGCATCGCTCGGAGTTCGGCCTCGGTGTGTCGTGCCACGTCCCGGAGGGTGTGGATGCCGTGGGCGGCAAGGGCACGGCCGGCAGGCGCGCCGACCTTCGGCAGGTCGGCGGTCACCGGTCGAAGTTGCGGTGGTAGGCCGAGGCGGTGGGGCCGGCCTGCCCCTGGTACTTGGAGCGCAGGTCGGGGTGGCCGTAGAGGCGGGCGATCTTGCCCTGGACAGCAAAGAAGGCGAACTGGGCGATGGGCATCCCCGGATACAACAGGACCGGCAGGTTCGCCACGTTGGACAACTCCAAGGTGATGTTGCCGTGGAACCCGGCGTCGATGAATCCAGCGGTCGCGTGGATCGCCAAGCCGCACCTGCCGAGGCTCGACTTGCCCTCCACCCGTCCAACGATGGGGCCGTGCAACCCGACGGTCTCCACGGTCGAGGCGAGCGCGAACTCGCCCGGATGCAGCACGAAAGGGTCCTCCGTGGACGCGGTCGCCTCGCTGGTCAGGTCGCCGGGCAACCGCCGGGGGTCGATGACCTGATGCCGGTGGCTGTCGAAGGTCCTGAAGGATGCGGCGAGGTGGACGTCGACGCTGGTCGGCTGCAACGCCCGATCCAGGTCGATCGGGTCCAGCGTCAACTGGCCCGCGTCAATGGCTTCCCTGATGGCGGTGTCGGAGAGGATCATCACCACGATGGTGCACCCGCCCGACGACATGACCGCTCACAGTTCGTTGGGCCCGGCCGATGGGTTGGTCGCTTGCCACCCCGCAGTCCAGGAGTTCACCATGGCAACCAACCTCGTCGAGTCACACCCGACGGTCGTCGATGGGCCAGAAGCGGCCTGCCGCATACTGGCCGACGCACTGGATGCGATCGGCCGGCCCGTCGGGTCGGACCGGCAGGCCGACGTCGTCGCAGCAGCCGTGTGCGCCAATCCGGCAGCCGCATTCGAAGACCTCGCCAAACGAGCCGCCGCCGCATCCTCACACGCCACCGCGGTCGCCGCGGTTGCCGCAGCGCTGACCGGACTGGCCAACCCGTAACCAGAGAGCCGTGGCACCGCACCAGCCCCCGGTCCTCCTGGGTCATGCCAGACAAGTCCCTCTCGGGTGGTTGGACGAGTAAGCCTTGGAAGTCAGCCGGTCCAATACCAATGCGACCCGACATGGAACGGACCTGATTCAGTCACGGGCGCGGCCCGTCCATCAACGCCTGGGTCTCGCCGTCGCAGCCAAGGTGCTCACCGGTGACGACCTGGGCGGGGCCGGCCACGTGGCTACCGCCCGCATCGCCGCCTCCTGTCGCCCGCACCCCGGCCGCGGCCTGCCCACCCATCGCTACCGCAGACCCGTTCGACGGTCCCCTCATCCGCCTAGCGGCGCTGCGAGCGGGTCCGGGCCGCCACAGCGTCGGCCGCCGCCACCGGGTCAGGGGCCCGGTCATAGATCCCCTGGGTGATGATCCGGCCGGCCAGCCGGCGCGACACCCCCATGGCAGCGAGGTCATCGACGGCCTTGGTGTGCTGCCGTCCCGTGGGCGCGTCTGGCACCCACCACACCGGACCGTCGCCGTCGGGCAGCGGCAGGTCGCCGGCGGCCTTCTGCGCGTCGGTGTAGCGGGTCGCCCACGTCCCGTCATCGGTCCCCCAGCCGTCCTCATCGGACCAGAACACCAAACCGTTGCCGTCGGTCAGGCCGTCGCGGCAGGCGATCCGCCACATCGGCCCGTCCGCCCGCAACCCCGCCTTGGTGCCGGCCTCCCATGTCCCGGCGGTCGTGACGACGAACTCGCCTCTTGACCCTGCGGGCAGGTCCCAAGCCGCGCCGTTGGACGCCATCTGAACGAGGAGGCGGGCGTCGCTGCCAACGAACGCCTCCGCAAGCCCATCGGTCGGCGGGCCGGACACCCAACGCCGGCCGTCGGCCTCGGTGAACCCGACCAGTCGTGCGACGCCGCCGGTGACCTCCAGCGTGACCGACCCGATGCCGCCCACGACGCCGGCGGTCTGCGACGGTGCCATCGACTCGGCCCACCGGGCCACCGAACCGACCGCGTCGTTCCAGCCGATTGCGACGACCCGGACGGTGGTGGCCTCGTTGGCACGGGCCAGTGCCGTGACGGCCAGCAGTCCGTAGGCGCCCTCTCCGGCGAGCAGCCGCATGGCCTCACTGACCGACGGGCCGTCAACGGTCAGGTACATCGGGTCGGCCCCCGACGGGTCGCCCCCGTCGATCCACACGCCATCGAAGATGCACCGGCCCGACCGGTTGTCGATGAGCCGCCGGTCGGCTGCGGTGAACACGACGGTGGCGTCCATGTAGGTGCTGGTGCGGTGCTGTTCGAGGTTGGACACCTCGATGAGATCGGCGAACCGTGCGGCTGCGTTGCCGACGACGTTGCGGAAGTTCCCGTCGCCGATCGCGTCGGGGTCGACCGGCCCGGTGGGGGCAAGCCACACCGACTGCGGTTCGCCACCGTCGAACCGGCGTGCCGCCCGGTCATCGGCCACCACGGTCAGCCCGCCGGGGACCTCCGAACCGACCGCGCCGGCGAGATCGGCCACGACCCGCTCCGCCACCGGTCCGTGCACCATCCGTCCCGTGGCGATGCCGGTGATCCGGCCGGTGTTGGGGGCCGGTGGGCGGGGGCCGTCCTGAACGAACATCACCACGTCGAAGCCGCCCTCCACGGCGGCACGGATCGGCCCGAGCAGCGCCGAGTAGTCGGCATCGGCAACGAGTGCGGCGAGAACGGCGTCCCAGTCGATGGCCCCGGTGCCGTCGGGATCCCAGTCGGCGGCGAACCCCTCGTGGACCCGCAGGGTGATCCCGTGGGCGGCCGCGTTGCGGATGTGCACGCCGTCGATGACGTCACTGGTCACCCCGGCCTGGTCGATCAGCGACTCGATGGTGCCGTCGGGCAGGTGCTCGATGCCGAACTCGACCGCCCGCCGTTCAACCGGGCCGTCACCGTCGCCGTCGACCGGATCGGCGGTGTTGACGGACGGGCCGTCCAGGTCGATCCATGCGCCGTCGGCGTACCGGAAGGTGTCCACCAGCGAGGTGGGCCACTCGCGGGTGTCGTCACGGAACTCCTCCACCCACTGGTGGAACTCATCGGCCGGGTCGTTGTCGGGATCCCAGTCGGCGGCATCGGCGATCAGGTGGCGGTCCTCGCCGGCGAAGTCGCAGCCGTCGTCCCACGGCAGCCCGCCGGGGTCGGTGTGGAGGACGCGGCCGCCGGCGAGCCGGACGGCTCCGATGAAGGTGATCTGGTGGCCCGGCAGGTCCTCGTCCTCGATGTCGATCTGGACGGCAACGGCGGCCGGGATCCGGGTGCGGACCTGACGGGTGAGTTCGGTGATCGCGGCATCTCGGGCGGCCTCGAGCGCGGCGGTGAAGGCGTCGGTGGTCGTGGACATGGCGGTTCCTCTCCGGCACGACGTGTGCTGCGGGCGGACGGCTTTGGGTGCCCGGTGTCCATCCGCCCACGAATCCGTCGGCCAGGGGGTGCCTGTCTAACGTGTGGTGGGGTGATGGCGATTCCGCTGGTGTGCGGTTGGGGCCGGTGAACGGTTCCTCCCCCACCGGGCGGGGTCGGTCCCTGTTGGCCATCGGGCACCGCCTCGGTGCCACACCCCCACCATAGCATTGTACCGCTATGATGTCTAGCACTTGTGAGCGGGGTGGAAGTGGGCGGACAGGGTTGTTCAACTTGGGCTGTTGCGCCGGGCAAGCAAGCGCATGTCGCACCCAACCGTGACAATGGGACCGTGACCACGTTCTACGCCAACATCACCGCACCCGACGGCACCCCGGTGTTCACCGAGGAATCGGGCTGGAAGTCCGACGCCGCCGAGGTCCACGGCTGGGTGATGCGCCACCCCGCCCGCACCCACGTGAGCAACCTGACCCACCGACTCGAGGTGACCGGATCGGAGATCGCCAAGGCCCTGGACGGCTGGCACCACTTGGATCCAGACGCCAGCTACACCATCGAGGTCGACGAGTACTGACCAGGTCACGCCCCGGCCCAGCAGGCCGCGGGTCACAGCGACCCTGCTGCGGCCGAGGGGGCCGGTGACGGGCACGCTGCCCACGATCCTGCGCAGGTCGTCCCGTATGCTCACCCAGCCCTGCCTCTGGACTGGATGAAAGGACACGACCTGTGGTCGCTGTCGCTCTGGAAGACAAGTTCGTCGACACGAGCGCTTCGCTGTCCCGACTCGCAGAGCAGGTCGCCACTGGCGAACTGGCCCTCCCCGAGCTGCAGCGGCCGTTCGTGTGGAAGAACGTCGATGTCCGCGATCTCTTCGACAGCCTGTTCCGGGGCTACCCGGTCGGCAACATCATGACGTGGCGCACGAGGTCGGAGTCGGTCCGGACCATCGGAACCGACACCAAGGAGGCCGACCCGTCGTTGCTGCTGATCGATGGGCAGCAGCGGGTCACGTCGATCTATGCGGTGCTGCACGGCGCGGAGGTCCTCAACAAGGACTACAAGTCGCAGCGGATCCGCATCGCGTTCAACCCGCTCACCGGCCGGTTCGAGACCTCCAACAGCGCCATCGCCAAGAACGCCGAATGGATTCCCGACATCACCAAGGCCTTTGCGGAGAACGCCTTCACCGTGGTCAACGGCTACGTCGAGGGGCTCAAGGCCACCGGCAGGGACCTGACCGACACCGAACTCGCGACCGTCCAGACCCACCTGTCCCGCTTGACTGACCTTCCCAAGTTCAAGCTTGCAGTCGTTGAGCTGAAGGAACACGCCGACGTGGAGGACGTCGCAGAGGTGTTTGTCCGCACCAACAACGGCGGCAAGTCGCTGGGGCAGTCCGACTTCGTCCTGACCCTCATGTCAGTGCATGCCCAGAAGGACCGGATCGCGTTGGAGGAATGGGTTCGTGCCGCCCACACCGACAGCCCGTACAAGGCCGCCAGGACCCCGCACAACCCCCACATCCTCCCCGACGCCACCCAGCTGGTCAGGGTCGTCGCCGCGGTGGCGTTTCGTCGTGCCGCCCTCTCCGACGTGTACGCGTTCCTTCGCGGTGACGACGACACCCAGACTCGGGCCGAACGGTTCGCCGCCTGGTCAGTTGCCCAGGAGGAGGTCCTGTCCACCCACCACTGGCACGAGTTCCTCCGCGTCCTGGACACCGCCGGATACCGGTCCTCCCGTCAGGTCAACAGCGACTTTGCGGTCCTTGCGACCTATGCGATCTGGACCCACGGCCGCCAACGCGGCATCGACCGACGCCATCTGCAGAACCTCATGGCCCGATGGTTCTACGCCGCATCGGTCACGGGCCGCTACTCCGGGTCGGGCGAATCGACCCTCGCCGCGGACCTGTACGCCATGACCCGCGACGACGTCGACCTGATCAGCGCAACCGAACGTCGGCTCGCCGCGATCATGACCCCCGACTTCTTCACCACGTCGCTGCCCGAAGCCCTCGATTCGCGGTCGTGGTCCAACCGGGCCCTCATGGCCTACGAGGCCGCCCAAGTGGTCATCGACGCGCCAGTGCTGTTCGCCCCCAACGACGAACGGGTCTCCCATCGGCTGGGCCCCTCAACCGCAGCCAAGGGCATCGAACGCCATCACCTGTTCCCCAAGGCCTACCTGCGCCACCAGACCGGCCTGTCCGGCGCCCAGTGGTCGGCGCTCGCCAACCGTCCTGCCAACGCCGCCCTCGTTGACTGGGTGGAGAACGGCGACATCTCCGATGACGCCCCCGCCCACTACTGGCCCCTGCACGCCGACACCCTCCCCCACGCGACCCTGGCCGCACAGATGGCCGACCATGCCCTCTACGACGGATGGTGGACCGATGACTACGACACCTTCTGCGAGACACGCCGGAAGCTGATGGCCGACGTCATCCATCGTGGCTACCAGACCCTCGTCGACCGCAGTCCCGTTGCCCCAGACGTCGAACCCGAAGACGCCCCCATCGTCGTCGGGGACGGTCACAGCACCCCGCATGCAACCTCCGTTGACCGCAGCCACATCAGCCTTGCCGACCTCATCGCAGCGGAACTGCTGTTCGCTGACGAAACGATCACCCACCTGCGGTCAACGGCACCGGGCAGCGGAACCGTCAGCACCGACGGTGCAATCATCCTCGATGGGGTCCGCTACGCCACCCCGTCGGGGGCCGGTGCGACGCTGGCCAACGGCAACGTCAACGGCTGGGAGACCTGGGCGGTCGAACGCAACGGAACCTACGTCCGCCTCGACGACCTCCGAGACGCCTACCTGGAATCCACCAGCCTCCCCCCGGCCACCGACTGAGCCCCCACCGGGGCCAGCCGTAGAGGAGGCAGCGGTCAGGCGGCCCGTGGCCGGACGATCGGCTGGTGCGGTGCTGCCGCCAGCCGCCGGAGCCGGCCGATGACCCCCAAGGTGGTCCGTTCACCCATCGCCACGAGTGCATCGGCGTCGACGCCAATCCGGGCAGCAGCCCGGCGTGGGTTGACACCGGCCTCGGCAAGCAGCAGCAGGAGTGCCTTCGCGGACTCAGAGGAGACGACCCGGTCGTCGGGCCACATCGGCGCAGGCAGCGATGGCGTGCCGGGCCACGGCCGGTCAAGCAACGCCGCCACGGCGTCATGGTTGGCTCGGCTGGTGCGAGGACGCACCCCGATGTGCAGCACCGTCGCGCCCGGCGAAACGACCTGACGAGCGATCCCTGCCTTCGTCCACCCGCGCAGGAGCAGCTCGGCGATCACGGCCCGCGTGTCGGACGAGTCAACCGTCGCAGCCATCGATGCGGAGACCCCCAGGAGCCGATCAGCCGTCGTGGCTTGGACCATCGGCCGGGACCGACTGCGGATCGACTGCACCGTCGACAACGCCACCCCGGCCTGTCTGGACACCGTGGGCATCCCCACACCTGCCGCCGCCAGGTCGTCGAGGTGCTCGCCGATCGGGCCGACCGGAACCAGCGCAGGCCGGCCATAGGCAACAGCCCGGCGGCGCCGGCGGCTGTCATCCTTCATCGCAGCAGCGCAGCCAGGCCCTCGACACCCGTCCTTGACGTACCCATGGACGGTGCCGTGCCGCCCAGAAGGAGCCCGCTGCTCCTCCAGCACCACCCACCGCGTCATCAGAAGTGGTTCCCAGCTGTCACGGACCCACCCAAGGGACCGGCCGAACCGGTCCGCAACGTCGTACCAGTCGATGGTCCCGGCCACCATCCCGGCCGCCACGTCGTCGAGGAGGGCCTCGTCGTCGGTGGGGACCGGGGCGGCGTCGCCCCGCTGCTCGGCACGCCGCCGACGCTCCATCTCCAGCTGACGGTCCGCGCACACCGCCGCTGTGCACGACCGGCCGTGCCGCAGCCGCCAGTGGTCGCTGCCCTCCGCCCTGGACGCCGCAACCAGGAGGGGTCGGACCGTCATCATCCATTCGTTTCGCGCCGCGGTGATCGTCATCCCGTACCGATCGGCGACCCACTTCCACGATCGGCCGTCCAACCGATGCGCAGCAATCACCGCAGTCGACGGGATCTCCGCACACGGCACAACGGGCATGTGGCAGATGGTCGACCGGCCCCCCGACACCCACCGCCACCCGGGGACGGCCGTCTGACCGGAGGTCAGACGGCCAGCACCTGTGTGGTGTGCCACTCGACATGGTGGGAGGCCAGCGTCCCCTCGCCCCGCAAGGGATGGCTGTGCCGGTCGATCAGGCCACGGAGGACCTCAGGGCCGCCCTCCACGCTCGATGCAACCCGGATCGTCCAGTCCTCGCTGATGCCCCACAGGCCACGGTCGAAGCAGACATGATGCAACGCGCACAACGGCAGGCCGTTGTCAGCAGTGTCTGGCCCGTCGAAGCAATGCCACTGGACATGGGCGGCCTGCACCCCGATCCCCTCGTCGGTGCCGTCGCCAGCGTCCCAGCCGCACACAACACAGGCCCTCCCCCAGGCGTCGAACACCCGGTCGGGAAACCCGTGGTCCCGCGGCCGGCCGCCCGTGCCGAGCAGCCCCGCCGGCACCGTGTTGGCCAACCCGCAGGTCGTGAGGATGTCGGCGTGCAGCGACGACGCGAAGTTCTCGGCCAGCATGGAGGCGGCCAGGGCCGGGACGGCCAACGGATCCATCGACAGCGCAGCCCGGACTCCCGGCACGAACCCGCCGACGGTCCCGCGGGCCGCAACGTCGCTGTACCCGCGGTCCGGTGACCACCCCGCCACCTCGAACACGCCGTCAGCGGGCAGCCGAAGCCACGGGTTGAACGGGGTCTGGGCGGACCGTTGGGCGTTGTACCGGGCAAGCAGTCGACGAAGGACCGGTTCCACTTCGTCATAAGCGACCCGGTCCCTACCGCGGGAGAGATAGCCGAGCATCACAAGCACCAGCAGTGGCTTGTGCGGGGCCCGACGGCCACGCACCACCGCACGGTTGAGCCGATCAAAACCCGCCAAGGGTTGGCCGATCATGAGTCGATCTGCGCAGGAAGGCCCTCAGGCTGCTCCAACAGCACGTCTGAAGCGCTGTTGGATTCGGGCAACACGGCCATCCAGCACACCAGGTAGATGTCGTCGGCTTCGATCTCCGGGAGGGGTTGGACCTCCGGTTGGGGTTCGAGTCCCAGGTCGTGGATGACCTTGACGATCTCGACGGCCTGGTCAGCTGGGTTGTCATGGTCGATGATTGCTTGCCGCAGGATCCTCTGGGTGCGGTGGTCGTAGGGGGCTGAGAGGGCTTCGTCGTACCAGTCGAGCTTGTCCTGGGTGACGCCGGCCGGGGGGTGGTTGATGAGCAGCTCCTTGGCCCGTCGCATCGTCTTCGGGACCGGCACCACAACGTTGGTCGGGTCCGACAGGTCGGCCCACTTCGCCAGGATGTCGTCACGTGCCGCTTCCCAGGCCGTGTACGCCTTGTCCCGTGCCGCGTCGGGCAGGTCGAAGTCGGTGGCTGGTTCGCACTGGGCGCGCGCGATGGCCTGCAGCGTCTGGTCCGAAAGGATCGTGGTGCCGTCCGCCTCCACGAGGGTGTTGCCGTCGGTGTCGATGGGGACCCACCGGAACACCGCTTCGGGGTGGTCGCCCACTCGGGCGCAGAACACGAACCCGGGGTTGCCACTGCTGCGGAACCCGGATCCAGCGACCCACGGCAACCCGAGGACCTTGGCGCGTGTGGTCGCGTTGTCCATGGCGTCGGCGAGGATCTTGCGGAACTCCTCGCCCGACAGGGCACCGGGGGCATGGTCGTCGTCGAGCAGGGCGGCGTCCTCGTCGTGGATCGCCTGGATCTGTTCCTTGGTGTGGGCGAGCACCACCTCGGCGACCGCGGAGTCGGGGATGATCTCGTCCTCCACACCGATCGAGGCGGCGGCCTGGGCGATTTTTCGTTGGATGCGTGCTTCGAGACCGAGGAGGTCGTCGAGGACATCGGAGGGGAAGAAGCAACGCATCCACACCTTGGGGTGCGGAGAGCCGATACGGTCGATGCGTCCGTGCCGTTGAACAAGCCGCATCGGGTTCCACGGCAGGTCGTAGTTGATGATGTGGCGTGCCTGCTGGAGGTTGACGCCCTCCGCCAGAACGTCGGTGGCAACGAGGATGTCGTAGTTGTCGGTCCACCCGTCCGGCGCCCCGGCGGTCCGTGGCGCGAACCCGTACATGACCTCTTTCTTGTCGCCGTCGTCGCCGGTGACCGATGTGACCCGACCGGTGTAGGCCGCAAGCCTCGGGTCGGTGACGACTGCATCGGCGAGGCGTTCCATGATCCAGTCGACGGTGTCGCCGTAGTAGCTGAACAGCAGCACCTTGCGGTTGTCTTGCTGCTCGCGTGGGGTGAGTCCGTCATGGTCGGCCTGCTCGGCGATCGCGGCGAGCGCCTCGATCAGGGCGTCGAGCTTGGGGTCGTCGGCAACACCGATCGCCTCGGCCCGGCCGGCGAACTCCTCCAGCAGGTTCCTGTCGGCCTCGACGGCCGCACGGAGCTCGTCGAGGTCGTAGTCGGCAGCGTCACCGCGGGTGCCGCCGCCGTCGTAGTCAGACGGGTCGTAGTCGGTGTCGGTCCTTGCGTACTCGGCAAGGGCGTCACCGGTCAGCACCCATCCGTCGTCGAGTGCGTCGAGGAACAGGTCGTGTGAGGCGGCCATCTTGCGGCAGGTCTTGGCGAACGCCGCAGAGGAGGACTCGAATCGCTTGAGCAGGCCGGAGCGCAGCAGGCCTGCGGCCTGCATCTCATAGGGTTCCGGATCGGCGTCGGGGTCGGCCAGGAAGGCAGAGGGGGCGTAGCGGGCGAGAGTGAGCTGGCCGGATTGGTAGTCGAACTGGTCGGGGGTGGGGATGGGCGTGTCGGGGTCGTCCGGGTCCATCCCGAGGGCGTGGGCGAAGTCGTTGAAGAAGCCTGGGATGACGGCGTCGAGGTCGTAGTCGACGCGGGTGACCTTCGGCTCGGGGAACCGGATGGGTCCCAGGCCAGGCAGTTCCATGCCGGCGTAGTGCTTCTTGACGAACCGTCGGGTGCGCCGGACGGCAACGGCGTCGAGGACGTCGAAGAGAAGGTCTGGGGAGAGGTCCTCGGGGTCTGCAGCCTGGGCTGCGGCGAAGTGCTTGCGCAGCGACGGGATGCCGACGGGCATGAACTCTCCGTCGTTGCGGATGAAGTAGGCGAGCAGGTTGTAGAGGTCGATCAGGCTGTTGTTGACCGGGGTGGCGGTCAGCAGCACGAGGTCCTTCTGTGGCGAGCCCTTCAGCAGTTCGCGGAGCACCCCTGCTCGTTCGGTGCCGGTGTTGCGGTAGGCGTGGGCCTCGTCGATGACGACCATGGCGTAGTCGTCGGGGTCGTGCTTCAAGACCTCCTTGGTGCCACCCAGACGAATGTCGTTGCAGAGTTGCTCATAGGAGATCGAGGTGACGGCTTCGAGGTCGTGCTCTACGAGGAACTTGGCCCAAGGACCGTCACGCAGTGCTGCGGGGGCGATGAGCAGGACCCGTTGGCGGCGGTCGTGCACGGCTTCCCATATGAGCTGGCCGGCCGTGAAGGTCTTGCCGAGCCCGACGCCGTCGGCGATCACGACACCGTTGTAGCGGGCAAGGAACCTCCGGGCCCGCATGACCCCTTCGGCCTGGAAGGGCAGCATCGGGATGCCGAAGGACTCGTCGCTGACGTCGAGGTCGTCGCCGTAGCGTTCGTAGAGCATCCTGAGGAACACGATCCATGGCTGGTGGTCCTCGAAACGACGTTCGTAGAGGCGCGCAAGGTCGTAGGCCTCGGCCTCGTCCCACAACTCTTCGAACCAGTCTTGGACCTGCTTGACCTTGTAGGGCTCGTAGTGGCCGAGATTGAGTTCGACGTTGCGGGCCAGCCCGGCGTAGGTGAAGTTGGACGACCCGGCAACCACACCTTCGCTGTCGGTCTCAAGGATGTAGGCCTTGCCGTGGAGGAACTGGCTGGTGAGCCGTCGAGTCTCCACGGCGTCGCTGCGCAGCCACGCGATGAGCCGTTCGACGAGCGCGTCGTTGCCGGGGGTGAAGGCGATGAGGTCACGGTCAACCTCGATCTCTGCAAGGTGCTCCTTTAGTGCTTCGGCAAGTCGGGCCTTCATCGTGTGCCCTGGACGCGACGCGGCCAGGGACCGGCGCCTGAACATGTCGGCGGCCACGTCTGGCTCGGCCCCGATGAGCAGCCGGACCTTGGCGGCGGCCTCGAGCCGGTCAGCGAGGAGCTTGAACCCGCCGGGGTTGAAGTAAGCCGACGCGATCGCGAGGGCGAGGTCGCCGGGACGGTGCGTCAGGAAGTGGTCCCAGTAACCGCCGATGGCGTCAGCGACGGTGCCGTGACGGTTGGAGACGACCTCGGGCTTGTGGCTCATGCGGTGACCTTGTCGGTGGGGTGGGCGGAACCGAAGTCCAGCGTGTCGAAGTGGGCGATGACCTTTTGACCGAACGCTTCATGGCCGCCGGTGGGGTGGAAGGTCGCGTAGAGGTGGGTGAGGTCGTCTCGGGTGAGGCCGTAGAGACGGGCGACGGTGGCGTCGAGTTCCACCAGCAGTTCCGCGGTGTCGGCTGCGCTGACTGGTTCGGGTTCGTGGCCGAGTGGCTTCGCCCACTCGGTGTAGTCGGGTGTCTGCGCGGCCAGACGAGTGGCGATCTCAACTACCCGTCGACGTCCCGGATGGTCCGGGTTGGTGGGCCACGGGACGGCAAAGTCGTCAAGGACGTACTTGTTCACGTTCGTCTCGACGGTGCATCGGGCCTGCCAGTCAAACACGCGCGTGCAGAGCACGCCGAGGAGGTAAGCCTCGTCCTGCACCGTCGCCTTGTCGCTGCGCAGCAGGTACGGTGCCTTGTTGGTCAGTGGCTTCTCGGGTGGGATGAGGCATGCCCGCATGGTGCGGGAGTCGGTGGCGCGGGCGATGTCGCGGAAGGCGATGCGGTAGTTCAGAACGGGGAGGGTGTCCGGGTCGGTGCGCCATGCGGGCGGCATGATCTTCATGTTGCGACTACGGGTGCGCTTCTTCTCCAACACCTCGGTCATGTAGGCCGGATCGGCATATGCGTACACCTCGCCGGTGCCCGGTTGCCAGATGTCGAACGACGAGCCCTTCCAGACCTCCCACAGTCCGGTTGTGGCACCTGGGTTGAGGATCATGTGCTTCTTGTCGTTGGTCGCGTCGAGTTCCCGGATATACGCGAA
Source organism: Euzebya pacifica (assembly GCF_003344865.1). Taxonomy (GTDB): domain Bacteria; phylum Actinomycetota; class Nitriliruptoria; order Euzebyales; family Euzebyaceae; genus Euzebya; species Euzebya pacifica. Next base: position 163,393 of record NZ_CP031166.1, on the reverse strand, counting down.
GGGCAACTCGGCGACCTTCCGGTGGCGACGAAGCACCCGGAAAACCTCGGCGTGACGCTCGGAGGCCATCAATGGCACCGAGGCCGCTTGGGTCCACTTACGCAGCTCGTCGGTCGGGACGACCGCTCCTGGCCCGGCGATCCCAGTGTCGTAGTCCATCCGGTTGTCATAGGGTCCGTAGAGGCGCAGATCGGTGACGGTCCCCAGTGGGTTTCGACGCAGCACGTTGAATGCGACCGTGTACCGGGGTTCGACACCATCGAACACCCAGCCGCCCTTGTTGGTGAGCTGCACGATCTGCTCCAACGCCCCGTGGTCGAGCAGTTCCTGCCGCCAGGCCTGGGATCCGAGCATCGCGATGGCCCCACGGGGCAGCACGACTCCGGTGCGCCCGCCGAGCCGCAGCAGGTGCCAAAATCGCCAAGCGAACGCCTTATAGAGGTCTGGGTCGCCGGTCTCCATGCCTGGGTACGGTCCGGCGTGCAGTGTCGCCCGGATGGCTTCCATGTCGGAGACCTCCTGCTCGTAGCCCGCCACGAGGTCAGGTCGGGATCGGGCAAGGGCGTCGATCTCGGCTTCCATCTTGGCTTGGTCGAGGCTGCGAAGGCCGGGGAACCGTAGCGCCCAGAACCCGTGCCGCTCGATCGTTGCCTCCTGCCATGGGGGGTTGCCTATCAGCACGTCGAACCCTGCCCGGTCGCGTATGAACACCTCGGGGAAAGCGATCGGGAAGTGCAACGCGTCCACCTCGGCGGCGGCGGTGCTGGCCTGGTCGCTGCCGGCGTCCAGCACGTCGCTCTCGACGAGGATGTTGGGCATGGGGGTCTCCCCAAGACGCGCGGCCACCACGGCGTCTAGCAACCGCTCAAGGGGTGCGATGGCCGCTGCGGCTTCGTGCGCCAGGAGCCGGGACTCCTCGATGTCGGAGGTCGTAGTGTCCAGGATCTGGCCGAGTCGGCTGAGGGGTTGTTCAGCGGCAGCCAGGTGACTGCGCAGCACGTCCATACCCAAAGATGCGGTGAGCATCGTCTTCCCGTCAGCAGCGCCTTCTGCGCGTGGGGACAACGCGTCCAGAGCCTCATCGAGGCTGGCCACCCCAGTGAGGCTGTTGCCAATGGCGAGGTTGTGGTCGAGGAAGGACAGCGGGAGTCCGGGCACGAAGGTGTGGATCCACATCGATACGCGGGCGAGTTCCACAGAGATCGGGTTGAGGTCGACGCCGTAGACGCACCGGCGCGCGATGAGGCGTCGCAGGAGGGCGGCGTCTTCGACGAGGTCGTGCTGCCCTTCGGGCAGCGATTGCCGGGCGGCCCTGCGGAGGTTGTCGATCTCGATGTCGACACCGGCGATCGGATGGTCGGCGAGCCATGCGGAGATGCGGGCGTGAATCTCGTCAACGGCGGCGGTGAGGAAGTGCCCGGAGCCCATCGCGATGTCGGCGACGCGGAAGTCGAACAACTGCTCGGCTGCATCGGCTTCCTGGCCCTGCCCAAGGAGGTCGGCGATCCGGTCGAGGTGCTCGTCGAGGGTTGGTAGCAGCGCGGTGCCTATGAGGTGTTCAACGGCGAAGGGCTTGGTGAAGTAGGACCCGGAGGCCTTGCGGGCGCCGGAGGCGTTGTGGAGGTACACCTCGCCCTCGGCAACGACCACCTCATCCATCGCTCCTGCGGGTTCATAGACCTGGTCGTTGCCTCGCTTGACGAGGGTGAGGTCCTGGTCGGCGAGGGCGAGTTCGGATTCGAGCAGGCCTTCGTAGATCGTGCCGAACTCGCGGACTGACAGGCTGCGGAAGTCGATCGGCCCGGCGCCCCCGTCGGGGGTGTGGTCGATGAGCAGGGCCATGAGCGGCGGGCCGAACTCGGTGTTGGACAGCGCCAGGTCGGCGATGGTGGCGCCGGCGGGGTTGACGTCGGGGTCGTCGGAGAACAGTCCGCCGTTGTACACGGGGACCCCGTAGCGGGTGTGGCCCTTGTCAACGACGCGGAACAGCCGTGCGCAGGTGTCCCACAGGTCGGTCTGGTCGGTGTCGGTGGGCGCCTCGATCTGGGGGGTGAGGGGGTTGTCGAACCCGAGATCGGCGCCTTCGTTATGGAGGTCGGCGAGCCGTCGGGCTTGCTTGGCCAGGGAGGCGTCGGTGTAGTCGGTGTTGCGCTTGTAGGGCAGCAGGCGCTTCGACTCGGCGTAGCCTAGGAACAGCAGGCGGAACAGCACCGTGAGGGCGGTCCTGTAGGCGGCGTCGAGGTCCGGCCCCTCCGGGCCGGAGTCCTTGGCGGCGATGGCGGTGGCCAGGGCGGGGATCACCTGGTCGTAGACGCGTTCGCGGAGCCGTTCGGCAAGCGCGGCAGCGTAGTCGGCTGAGGCTTCGCGGATCTGTTCGGCGGTACCGCCCGGTGCGAGGGCGTCGGCGGAGAACAGCAGGGTGAGGTAGCCGGCGAGCTCACCGGGCAGGATGGTGAGGTCCAGCTCGGCGTAGGTGGTTTCGCGGGACCCCTGTCCGGCGGCGCCGGAGGTGGCGGTGGAGTACAGGCGGATCGCCCGGTCCTGGACGGTGACGACCCATGGGATGTTATTGCGGTCCGCGTGGGTCATCGCCCAGGAGACGGGACTGGTGTTGTTGCGCTTGACCGAGGCGACGTCGGCCGATTCGTCAGGGGCGAGGAAGACCGCGACCGCCCGTGCGGTCTGGTCATCGGGGTCGCGCAGGACCTCGTGGACGCCTTGGGGTTCGATGGTCCAGCCGAGGGCGGCGACGAGTTCGCGGTCCACCTTGTCCATGGCCGGTTCGGCGGTGGTGCGGGCATCGTCCCAGTCGGGCCGATCGGGCACACCGGTACGGAGGTGGTGAGTGGCGAACAGACCCCGGTTTATGATGCCGGTCGCTTCCTCGCCGTCGGTGTCGAGGTAGCCGAAGACTTTGCGGGCGGCGGCGTGCCGGGTGGGCAGTTCCAAGGCGGTGGTGGCGATGCGTCGGGCGACGTCGGCATCGAAGTCGACCACCGGTGGAGAATCCCCGGACGGGCCGCACAGGACCGCGCCACCGTGGTGGGTGATGACGAGCAGGACAGGGGCTGCGCCGTTGCCCTGCCGTTGCCTCCAGACGTCGATGACGTGGCCGTTGGCGGGCCGTTTGTTGGCGGTGGCGTGGCAGACCCACAGGGCGTTCTTGCCGTTCCCGGACCATTGGGCTCGGGGACTGATGCCGTGCTTGGCGGGGTCTGTCCAGGCGCGTTCGCGGTCGTAGAGGTCGGGCAGCAGGTCGGTCATGGGCGCAAGGTTTGCATGCCGCGCGGACAGAGTCCCGCACTCACGCCGATTGGAAGCCGCAGGTTCTCGCTTCCGGTTGCCTTTCCACCCGTCCTTGACCTTGGCACCGGATATCTGCTAGGATTGATAGCAGACAGCCACGGTTGTGTGGCTGTGGGACCTGCAACGGACCGCCCCCGGCAAACACGGCGGCTCCGGGCCCTCACCGCGGAACGCGGACACGACCGCCGATGGACACCAGTGGACCTTCTCACCTGGGTGCGACGGCGGAGCCGGGACGCCAGACCATGCACCCGCCAGGGAGAGATCCGCCATGACCATCGTCACCGCACACGACCACCTCCGGCGCATTGTTGCCGACCTCAACGCCGACCGGGGGGTGAGCGACCTCGACGACGTCACGGTCCTTGCCGCCGCGATCGTCGGCGGAGCGGTCCGGTTCACCACCGCAGGTGCGGAGGTCGTCACTGACCCATCCCCCGTCGGCATCGCCGTGCCCAACCTGCCGACCGCCGTCGAGGTCCGCAGCCGCATCGCCAACGCCCACCAGCTCGGTGCCACCGGCATCGCTCCGATCCGCCATGGGGTGGATGTCGTGGTCCGGCCCGACAAGGACGACCTGTGGGTGCTGGGCTACGAGCCGGGCCGCAACGGCGACCTGTTGGACTGGATCGGCGACCTGTCCGTGGAGCAGTCCGACGACAGCGATTCCGACGAGTGGGTCCGCGCGGCCGATCTGGTCGATGGGGACGTCGTTGACCTGTCAACGGTGCCAATCCTGTCGATCGAGCCGTCCGCACCGTTTGAGCTCGCGCAGGTCGAGTCGGCGGTCCGGGAGAACGACCGTGTCGTTGGGCTGCACACCGACGGCGGGTCGGCTGGGGTGCCCGCCGGCCTGTGGGTGCGGCGGACCGGCCACGCCCACCTCGCCGCCGACATCATCGGTGGGACCGACCCCGAGTCGGCCGTGGAGACAATCGTCGGGCGGGTCCGTGAGGCCGAGCAGGCCAACGCCGAAACGGCCGTCATGCAGGGCGACCTGCCCGGTTCGGCGATGGCGGACTGCCAGTCGGCCGGATGGATCCTCGGGTCGGTCGAGCAGATGGACGACGACATCCTCGAGGGGATCGTCGGCTACGGGATTCCCGGTGGGGTGGTCCGGGCGATCCTGGCGTCCTACTTCGCTGATGAGATCGCCGCCGGGCAGTCCCAGACCGGCCGGATGGTGGAGTCCTGGTCGGAGGCGGGCGTGGCCAAGATCGCCGAGGCGATGGGCGTGTCGACCGATGAGGTGCGGGCGACGTTGTCCGGTGACCTTGCCGAACCGGCCCTGGTGACGGTGGTGCCGGGCCGGTCGTGGCTGGTGTACCGCGAGCAGGAGGCGGCCGACGGGACGTGGACGCGGGAGTGGGCCGGTGGGATCGACGCGGTGGACGGCCTGTTCGACGCGCACTGCAAGGTCTGCGGCATCGAGTCGGCCGGGCACGAGACCCGGCGGGAGGCCGCGAACCTGCTGGTCCGCCGGCACGGCCCTGACGGCCGTGGCCACAGCACGGCCGTCGCGGGCATCGAGTTCGTGGGGATGAGTCGGGTGGAGGCGACCGAGGACGGCCGTGTCCGGGTGCTGCTGTCGGTGACCGGTGAGATCGTGGCGGTCCTGCCGGCCGGGGCGTCACGGGACGACGCCGACGTGGCGGTGGGCCGGTGGCTGACCGCCGGACGACCCTCCCCCACCCACACGGGATCGGATCCCGAACGCGGGTCGGTGGGGCTGCCGGGCCACTGCGAGGACTGCGCCGCCGTTGGACACGTCCAGGCGCACCCCGAGTTGGGCTGCGGCGACGTCGGCTGCACCGCCGCCCACGACGAGGCCCCGGTCCCCTCCCCCGTGGCGGGTTCGGTGTCGCTGCCGCCGGCAGCCCGCAAGGCAGCGGTCGGCACGGTCGCGGCGATCCTCGGGGTGTCACGGGCCGACGCCGGCAACCTGATCGACGGCACCGGCGACCCCGCCGGTGACACCGCGATGCTCGTCGGCCGTGTCGTGGAGGCCTACGCGACACGGACGCCAGACGCGATCGTTGTCGCCCGTCTGCTGGCTGCGGTGCACGGCATCGATGCGGCCTGGGACGCCGATGACGGCGACCAGGTGCTGGTGGTCTTCCACGACCGTGCCAAGGCGGCTTGGTGGGGTCCGGACGGGCTGGTGGTGGAGACCGCCGACGGTCAGCGGCTGACCGCCTCGTCATCGCCGGATCCGGCGAAGGTCGCCGACCGGATCGCCCGCCTCTCGGGTGAGGCCGGGTGAACGGCCGCCGGGTGGCCGAGGCGGCCAACACCAACGACCCCGACCGGATCGAGGCGCTGGTCGGCGACCGGTCGGTGGAGGTCCGCAGGGCGCTGATGGGCCGGCCGGCCGGGTCGCTGCCCGAATGGGCCGTGACCGCCCTCGCCGCCGATGATGACCGGGCGGTCCGGCGCGGCATCGCGTTGCGGCACCCCCTCACCGGCCCGGTCGCCGCCCGGCTGGCCGCCGACCCCTCAGCGGCGGTCCGGTCTGCCCTGGCCCGCCGCACCGACATCGACCCGGCGCTGGTCATCGGTCTGGCGTTCGACCCCGACCCGACTGTCCGTGCCGTCGCCGTCCTCAACCCGTTGCTGCCCGACGACGACTTCGACCGGATCGTCGAACCCGAGCTGTCGGCTGAGGTGTGGGTGTCGATGGTCGCTCGCAGAGCCACCAAGGCGGCAACAGTGCGAATGCTGTTGGAGCGGTCCAACGAACCGCGGCTGTGGGAGATGGCGGTACGCCGTGCCGACCTGCCCGCCGACCTCGTGGCGGTCGCCGCACAGTCTCTTGATGCCGGGGTGCGGACGGTCGTCGCCGGGCGTGACGACCTGCCCGACGAGCTCGTCACGGCACTGCTGTGCGACCCGGTCCCCTCGGCGCGACGGGCGGTGCTGGCCGGCCCCTCCCCGATCGGCGACGGCCACCTCCGCAACCTGCTGAACGACGACGATGACACCATCCGAGTGTTGGCGTTGCAACGTCTTCAGACCACCCAGGACGCGGCGGACCTGCTCGGCACAACGCTGTCGGTTGCTGTGCGCGTCGAACTGGCGCAGACGGTGGCGCCCGACGACGCCGCCGTGCCGATGCTGGCCACCGACGCCAACCGCAAGGTCCGGTCGGCATTGGCGGGACGCAGCGACCTTCACCGGTTCGACCCTGCGGTGATCGTCGGGCTCGCTGCCGACCGGTCCTACCGGGTCAGGGCGATCCTGGCCGGCCGGGTGCCGCTGGACGCCGCCCCTCAGGTGCTGATCGACCTCGCCACCGATCCCCGCGAGGAGGTCGTTGAGGCGCTCGCGGGCCGCCGCGGCCTTCCCGACGTGGCCGTTGTCGCGTTGGTCGCGGCGGGGCGGACCCGGTAGCCAGACGACGTCGGCCCACCCGGGGCGGAATGGCTGGGGGACCAGCGATCCGAGGGAGCCGACCGTGAACGATGCTGACTGTGTGGACCTGCCGATCCGGCTTCACCCGGAGATCGCCGCCGCCATCGATTCGGCAGCAGCTGTTGTGGGTGCCGACGTCGATCAGTTCGTCACCGACGCCCTGGTGGCGTATGCCGGGTCGCCTGCGAGCGTGCTGGTGAACGGGTTGCCGGTCGGGCGTGTCCGGGTGTTCCGCGTGCCCGTCACGGCCCGCGACGGACTGCTGGCCGCAGGGTCGTCAGGGTCGATGGCCGCCGCCCGCGAAGCCGTCCGCCGGGCTGTCGTCGCCACCCTGGTCATTGCCGCCAGCAGCGACGGGTCGCTGGCGGCCTGACGAGGCGTCGGGCAGACCCCGTGTGGTCGGGTTCGGATCGGTGAGCGGCACGTCGACCGCTGAGGCATCCACCAAGACATCATCCGAAGCATCCACGAGGGCGTCGTCGCTGCCCTCCTGGTCGCCGAACATGCTCGCTGCGTATCGGCCGACCGCGTAGGTGCTGGTGGCGTCGAAGCCGCCGCCGACGGCGCCACCCACGACAGGGACGCCCTTGGCAAGCACGATCACCCCTCGCTTGGATCCGTACTTGGTCAGCAGCATGAACCCGATCTTCTTGTTGATCGCGCGGAGCACCTCGATCGGCAGCTTCTTGATCGCGTTCATCGCCACTTTCTGGCCGATCTGCACCCCGACCTTCTTCGCCGCCTCCGCCGCTGTGTTGCCGAGCAGGCACAGCAGCAAGGCCGACCGGACCTGTTCCTCCGCCGGGTCCTGACCGTGGACGATTGCGATGGATGCGGCCAGGCGTGTCTGCAGGATGTAGCAGGCACCGATGTTTGCGGGCAGCGCCACAGGAAGAGTCAGGAATCCGCCGAGGTTGGTGAGGAAGCCTTGCGCGCCGGCAAGCTGCACGTGCATGCGGATGAGTGACCTGATCGCCCGGTCCTTGCTGTCGTGGCGACGCATGGCTTCTTCGGCCACGGTCCGTGCCGATCCGAGCGGCCCGGCCCCGTTGACTCCGATCAGCAGGATCTCCTCGAGGAGCTGATACGCCACCTCCGAGAGCTGCATCGTGTTGTCGGGGCTCTCAGCGAGGTCCTTCATGCCCTGTCCTCCTGTGCGCCCGTCGATGAGGCCGGGCCCGTGACAGGCAGTCGCCCAGCGGCGGGAGGATGCCTGTTGGCTGGCCCGACAGGCCCCATTGCCGGTCGTTTCGACGTTCAACGGTACAGGCCGTACCGCAGAGCGGGGGCAGGAGGCACCCACGAAGAGAGGCCCCCGTCATCGGCTGGGGTGCCGGCGGCGGGGGCCTCTGGGTCCGCTGTCCCGGGGTGGGGGGGTGGGCAGCGGGGACTGGATCAGCTGTTGACAGCGTCCTTGAACTTGCCGAGCGGCTTGAACCGGGGCGTCTTGGAGGCGGCGATGTCCATCTCCTCGCCGGTGGCGGGGTTGCGGCCCTTGCGGGCGGCGTTCTCGCGGACGTCGAAGTTGCCGAAGCCGGGGATCTTGACGGCGTCGCCGGCGGCGACCGCCTCGACGATCGCGTCGATGGTGGCGTCCAGTGCGGCGGAGGCGTCGGCCTTGGACATGTCGGTGCCGGAGGCGATCCGGTCGACGAGTTCGCTCTTGTTCACGGGTGGTGCTCCTGGGAGGTCGTGTCGGCGTGGACCGGTCGGCCGGTGCCGTTGTGAAGGGGACGCTAGACCGATGGTGGGACGGTGGCCGCCCCGGGAGCCGGTACGGACGGCCGGGGTCGGATGCGGCGCAGGAATCCTTGGATGCGGGGGGCGAACCGGTGGGGGACGGTCCGCCATGCGATGGTGACGTCGTCGCCGTCGATGCGGGTGATTTGGTACCGGACGGTGTCGTGGGTCAGGGCGTAGCGGGGCTCGATGAGCCTGCGTGTGGTGCCGTCTGGTGTGTGGACGTCGGCGAACACGAACCCCATGCGGCCGGTTGTGGGCCGGTCGATGTCAAGGACGATGCCGGTGTCACCGAGCTCGGCGACACCGGGGGCGTTGACCGTGACGTCGTTCCACCGTTTGCCCATGTGGCTGTTGTTCCCGTGACGGAGGGGCGTGTCCGGTGACGGTCGTCGCAGGGTCCACCCGGGTCGCAACGTCGACGGGTCGGACAGCAACTCGGCGATGATGGCCGACGCCGACGGCGGTCAGCACGATGATGTCCTTGGAGGTGGTGGTGCCGCACGGCCCCCGTTGCCGGGTCGTGGGCCAGTTCGACGGTGTCGCCGACGGCGAACCGGCGGGTGCCGAACGTCGTTGGTTCCAGGGTGGCGTCGGCGACTTGTCGGGATGGGAGTAGGAGGCGACCCGTGGCGCGTGAACGCGTGTCCGCCGTCCCGTCTGGGTGGAGCGGCGCGACACCTCCTCGGTCACGGTGCCCGACCATGGCCGTTCCCCCGCCACGGAGACGGCTGGTCGTTGCGGTCCGGAAGGCGAAGACGAGGAACGCCGCGCCGATGAGGTGGCCGGCCGCGTGGATGCTCCTTGGACGGGTGCGGGTGGTGGCTACTGGTGGCCGGCGGCGGCTTCGGTGGTGACGGCCGTGAGGACGTCGGAGACGGTGGTGAACGGGGTGGCTTCGCCGTCGCGCAGGGCGATGGTCCGCACCGCACCCACGTCGTCGGGGCGGCCGAGGGGCACGTGGTTGGTCTGGTGGTCCCACATGATCCACATGTCGGCCTCGTCGGCCGGGTAGCCCCATCTCGTGCCGGCGGGGACGATGGTGCCGACGGCGACGTGTTCGATGAGGCCGTCGCCGTCGGGGTTGTCGCGGTGGGTGGACACCACCACGGTTGCGCCGTCGGCGCGGACGACCCATTGGTCGTGCACGGGTGCGGTGGCGGGCCACAGTCGCACGTCGGGGTCGGCGAACGCGGCGGCGACGGCGGTGGTCCGGGCGTCGTCGAGTGGGTCGGTGGTGGCGGCCGGACCGAAGGCCCGGTCGGCTGCTTCCGGGGTGAGGGGTGCGGGTGGTGCGGGCGGTCCGGTTCGTACCCGGTGGGCGCGGACCGGGATGCGACGGCCGGTCGCGGGGTCGGTGCGGGTGTGGGCCGAGCGGGTGGTCATGGGCCGGTCATTCCGGGCGAGGCATCTCCGACGGGTGGGGCGGTGATGGTCGGCCGTCCGCAGTCCGACCGGCGCACGGGGCCTTGAACCAACGATGCCCATGTGCTACGGTTATTAGCAGATGGCCTGTCAGGAGGCCGGCGGCACCACAACCACTCCCCCACCCGGCAGGACGGGAGTCGGGCCGCGAACCCCCAGGGCTGACACCTGCAAGGCACATCTCGACACGAACGCAGCGCCGCGTGGCGCCCCTCCAACCGTGTCGGCATGCCGGGTGTCGACACACACGAGGAGCACACGCCATGAACACCCGAACCGCGCTCGACAACCTCCGCGCCGCCCTGGTCGCTGACATCGCCACCGCTGTCCGTGCCTTCTTCCCCACCGCCACCGCCGTCCACCTCGCTGATGAGTCCGGCGACAACGACGACGGCCCGGTGATGACCGTCGGCGTCGTCGTCTTCCCCGACGGCCGTAACCTGCACATCGACCGCTTCGGCGGCATCGAGGACGGCCATGGACGGCCCGTCGCCGGCCCCGACGGCTGGACCGACCTGGTCGACGCCGACGAGTGGGACGGCGTCGGCGAGGACTTCGCGCAGGCCTGCTCCGGCCCCGCAACATCACTCGCGGACTTCTTCCCCTCCGACGCCGAGGACGGCACGTTCATCGAGCTGCCCGCCGCCGCGACCCGGACGGCGGACTGGTCGTCGTCGCCGGACTCGCTGCGTCCCATCCCGACGGTGCCCCTCGGACCCGACCCGGTGTTGTTCGCCACCGCCAAGGCCGAGAAGCACCTCGCCCGTGCCCTCAACGCGCTCACCGGCACCGGCTACAACGCCTGCCTCGATGCGGTCCGGGCGACCCGTGACGACGAGGCGGCCCGCCGGATCGCCGAGGCCGCCAAGGACACCGTCCTGCACGGCATCGTCACGCTCGACCACACCACCGCCACCGCCATCACGACCGTCCTGTGCACCGCAGAGGACGGTCGCTACGCCCACGACGTGTTCGCCGCGTTCAAGGCCGCCACCTGGGCCGAGGGCACCGTGATGAGCCGCGAGGACGCCGCCGAGAAGTGGGAGCAGCACTTCGAGCACCTCGCCGACGACAACGGCGAACTGCCTGCCGACGTGGCGTTCACCGACGAGGTGTGGGCGCAGGTCCGCACCAACTGGTTCTGGTCGCGCGGGCTGACCGGCGAGGTGGTCATGGACGCCATGTGGATGGCGGTCGACGAAGCCGTGCAGGACGTCATCCGCGACAACGGTCTGCTGGACCGGACCGGCTGACCCGGACAGGACCGGAAGCCCCCGATCCCTGACGGGTCGGGGGCTTCTGGTGCGTTGTCGGCCGATGCGGCGGGTGCCTTCGTCCCGTCATGCGTCCGGGTGGCGTTGACCGTTCGCGCCCGCGGGGGTGCGGTACGGCAGGCTCCCCTTAGCCCAGAGACATGAATGGGGTAGCCGTGGCCGACGGTGTGCTGTTGTCGCCACTGCCATTCCGCACGCCACCCCGGGGCCGTTCAGGCGGCCGTGCGGCTCCGGGTCCGGTCGATGAGCGCAACGAGGCTGCGGTGGACCGCTTGGCTGGTCGCGGTTCCCATGAGCCGCACCGACCCCTGGGGGAGGCCTGCGGCCCGTGCGATCTGCTGTTCGGTCCATCCGTGGGCGAAGAGGAGCCGCACGAGTTCCTTGGTCGGTCCGGAGCCGACGAGCCGGTCGTGGGGGCCGGCGGGTCGTGGGATGGCGTCCGACCCCGGCCATGGCCGATCCAGGAGCGCAACGAGGCGGTCGTGGCGGTCGCGTCTGACCCGGCGGTGCTTGCCGATGCCGAGGGTGGTCGCGTCGGGCCGGGCGGTGCCGAGGGCCCGGCCGAGGCCGGCCCGTGTCCAGCCGGCCTCGAGCAGCATGTCGATGACGGCGTGGGTCCGGTCGGCGGGGACGAACGGGGAGGCGTCGGGGGTGACGGCGAGGACGGCGTCGGCGAGTTCGGGTGACACCCGTGCCTGGCCGCCGCTGGCGATGCGCGACAGGTGTCCCGGGTGGTGGCCCGATGCGGCGGCGATGGCCCTGAGCGACACGCCGCTGGCCCTTAGCCGTGCGATGTGGTCGGCGACGGGCCGTGCGGTCAGCCGTCGGCCGCGGCCAGCGATGCGGATGTTCTCGTTGGCGAGCCGGTTGTCGGTGTGGGCCCTGGTGCACCCCAAGGACCGGCACCCCGCCCGGTAGCCGGCGTTGGTGCCGTGCCGTCCCGTCGGGTCGTCGGCCTCCTCGAGCGCGACGAACCGGTCGAACAGGAGCCGTTCGAGCCGGCGGCGCACCCATCCGCCGGTGCGGTCGTACCGGTCGCCAAGATCGTCCCAGTCGACGAGCCCGGTGTGCAGCTCCTTGGCGGTGCGGTCCAGCATGGCGGCGTCATCGGTTGGCAGGTCGGGGGCCCGGCCGGCCTGTTCGGCCCGCCATCGCCGCGTCCAGGTGGCGTAGCGGGCTCGGCACAGCTCGTGCCGGCAGCCGGCACCGTTGCCGCAGGACGCCCGGTCGTGGTCGGGGCCATCATCGGCTGCGGCGAGCTCGCGCAGGTGTGGCGTGACGGCGTCGCGCCACCGGGCTCGTGCGGCGGCGGCGGTGAGGCCGTACCTGCCGCCGATGGCGTCCCAACCGAGGCCGTCGTGCAGCAGCCCGGCGATGTGTCGTCTGGATGGGCCCATGTCGTGGTCTTCATTGTCGTCACCGGCGCCGACACCGTCGGCCGTGGTCGGGTGCGCAACTGGTACGCGACCGCGACCGCGATCGCCGATGCCTCGGGTGACGGCGGTGAGGCGGCCGCTGGGGACGGGGGTGTCGGTGGCCGCGGTCAGGTGGCGGCGGGTCCGCCGCTTGCCCGTGCCGGACGGCGGGTCGTCCTGACGGGTGTCAGTGGTCGACCGGATGGTTGACCAAGCCGGGGCGACCGTCGGTGACCAGGTCGTTGATTGCGGCGAACAGTCCCTTGGAGGTGAACTCCATCCGCTGGCCGCCCGTGTAGGCGTTCACGGTATCGGCGAAGGCGTCCAGCGCGGCTTCGCGGTCGGGGTCGCCGTGCCAGGCGGCCAGGTCGGTGTCGTTGAGCGACACGACGTGGGCCTTGATGTCGTCGGGCATGGGCCGTCCGGTCTGCATCCAGACGATCCCGAGGAGATGCCGGGCGACGGGGTCGGGCCCGTGGGTCTCCCATCGGCTGAGGGTGGCCTTGGCGGCGTCGAGGTCGGCGGGGAGGACGGCGGCGACCGCGTCGGCCTGGGCGGTGGTGAGCGCCCGGCCCGGATAGGGCAGGTCGTCGAAGTCGAGGCCGGCCTTGTCGGTCCACCAGCCGTGGATGTCCATTGGGGCGTCGCCGCCCATGAGGTCTGTGCTCCACCAGCCCATGAGGGCCTCCTTGTGTCGTTGCGTCATCGGGGATCTGTCGGGCGGCCAGGCGAGGTCGTGGTTCCGCACGTCGGCCCACACCAGCCGGATCGTTCCCGAGTCCACGTCGGCGTCGAGTCCGGTGGGCACGGTGTGGACCCGGCCGGTGTCACCGTCCGTGCGGGGACCGGGCGACATCGACCAGGCAGGACGTCGTGTCGGTTGGCTGATCGATGTGGACGGGCAGGGTGTCGGTGCCCGGCAGGTGCGTCACCGGCAGGACGTGGGGGTCATCCACGGGAAGCCACGGTCGCCGCGCGGAGCCGGTCTGCGTCGGTCTGGGGGGTGCCACCGAAGTTGATGAGGAGGTACAGGTTTGCCTCCTCGGCGAGGGACAGGCCAGATGCCTGCAGTTCGTTGACGGGCCACCGCTGCCAGTTCCTGGTGCCACGCGCGGTCAGGTCGGCGGAGGAGACGGTGCCGTCCTCGGCGACCTGCTGGATGTTGTCGTCGTTGAAGAAGTCGGCGGGGACGCGCAGGTCCCCGGCGGCCCATGCGCGGAGCGTTTCGATGCGCTGGCGTCCGTCGACGACGGCGTAGGTCCCGTCGGTGGTCTCCCAGCCCCGGAAGCTGGTGAGCACGGCGCCGATGGGCAGGCCCATCTGCAGGGAGCGGATCAGGTTGACCCGTTGCTCGGGCGTCCACACGCGGCCGCGCTGGTAGGGCGGGGCGAGGTCCAGCAGGGGCGCGCCGTCGTCGGGGCGGGTGAACTGCATGGCGTGGCGGCCGTAGGGTTGGAGTTGGTAGGCGGGCAGCGTTCCGGGCATGGGGTGGCCTCTCGTGTGCGGTCCTGGTCAGCGGACGGGGTCGAAGTGGTCGCGGTCCTCGTACAGCAGCCATGCGGGGATGGCCAGGGCAGCGGCGGACCGGAGCGCGGGGGCCCATCCGGCACCGGTGATGCCGTCGGCGATGGCACCTGCGGTGGCGGGCACGGCGACCAGGGCAATGGCGAGGGCGGCGCCGGTCAGCCACCGCCGGTCGGTGGCGGCGAGGAGTGCCCCGACGCCGCAGCCGACCGCGAGGATGACACCGGTGAAGCGGATGAGGAGTTCGGTCGCGAGTGCGTCGGCCACACCCACAGACTAGCAAGTGCTAGCGTTATTAGCAACTAGGCTATGTTGGATGGTGGTGGGGGGTGGTCACCCGACCTTGCCGAGGCGCTGGGCGGCGGTGGCGACCATCGGACCGTCGAACGGCCCGCCGTGCCCGACGTGGGACCAGCAGTCACCGGACGGGCACGGGTGGGGGTCGGGCATGGAGCGCCGTCCGGCGGCGGCCCGGTGCATCTCCGCAGCGCTTCCGAGGTCGATCAGTGCTGCTTCGCGGGTCCGGTGGGTCGCGACGTAGGGGGCGTGGCGCAGCGGACGACAGCCCGAGACGTGCCATCCGCGCGCGTGGTCGGCCATGACCCGCCACGCCCCCGACCGCATCGGGGCCAGCACCAGGACGGTGGGTGCCGGGTTGACGGTGTCGGCGACGGAGCCGATCCAGTGGTCGCCAACGCTGACGAGGTCGATGTCGGCCCCGTTGACGGTGACGGCGACGCGGTCGTGGGCGATCGGTGCGGTGTTCACGGTGTCCTCGGGGCGGTCGCGGGGCGTCTTCGGTGTTGTCGGCCGATGGTCGGCGGCCTTCGGCCCGCCGGTCAGGGCCGGCGGTCGGATTCGCGGATGATCCGGGTGCGGGTCGTCCATGCCTGCACCGGCGTGGTGGGGTCGGCCAGGCAGTCGTCGCACACGACGACCTCGAGGGTCTTGCCGGGTTCGTCGGGGTCGAACACGGCCGAGCCGTAGTTGCCGGAGGAGGTGAACACCACGGCCCGTTCGGCCGGGACGGGCCCGTTGGCCGGGTCGGTCCGGAGTGCGTCGGCGACCTCGGCGTTGCAACGGATGCAGCATCGTGTCATCGGGTCTGTCCGATCGGTGGCTGGCCGTTGGCGGCACGCAGGTCGTTGAGGCAGGGGTGGATCATGTCGTGGAGACGGTCGCGGGTGAGCGCCACTTCCGGAAGGAGTCCGTAGCGGCCGGTGTGGCCGGAGGTGGCTGTGACGGCGGCGGTGGTGAAGGGGATGCCGATCCAGGCGGGCGTGGTGTCGGGGTCGGGACGCCAGGTCAGGTCAAAGGACCGGCACCCCACCGGGTCGTGGTTCCAGGCGTGCCAGGTCCCGGGGATCAGGTTGCGGCCGTACCCCTCGACGTAGACCAACCGGTGGTCGGACATGGCCCGCCACGCGTTCTTGGCGCATTCGCGCCGCTGACCGCGGGCCAACCCGGCCGCAGCAAGGCCCGCGTCGCTGTTGTCGCAGGTGAACGGGGTGCCGTACTCGATGACGAGCCGGTAGGGCGACTCTGCCCGACCGTCGCTGCCGTCGCGGTGGTCCATCGCCGCGAGCAGGCACAGGTACTCGTACAGGGCGCGTGTCTCGTCCTCGGCACCGTTCGGGCAGTACCGCTCGAACAGCGCCCGAGCGTCCTTGGCCCGTGCACCCAAGCCGTGGCCGATGATGGTGTCGCCACTCATCCCAGCGGCCCCCCGGCCGGGTCCAGCACGATCCCGCGAAGGGGGGCGTCCGTCGGGTCGGGGGCGTCCAGCAGTGTCTCGATGGCGGCCCGGACGGCGGAGCGGACGTCGTCGCTGGCGAGGTCGTCGGGGGTCACGGGCGTCCCGTCGAGCGTCAACGCCCACCGGTGGGTGATGACGATGTCGTCGAAGCCGTTGAGGAGCGCGACGAGCTCGCCGAGAAGTCCGTCGCCGGCACGGTCGGCAACGGTCCGGTTGATCCGGGCGGCCCGCACCCATCCGATGGTGTCGTCGCCGCATTCGGGGCCGTGCCACCTGCCCGGACCGGTGGACACCAGAACGGCGGAGTCCGCGTCGCCAGTGGCGATCGTGACGCGGCCGGATGCGGCGACGAAGCCGCGCAACTCCTCCCCGGCGAGCATCCGGGCGAGATAGCCGGGCCGGTGGTCAGGGTCGAGTTCAGCGGCGTTGGCCAGCAGCAGGTCAGCGTCCTGGTGGGCGTCGGTTGCGGACGAGCCGGCGGAGACGAGCCGGTCGACGATGTCGTCGCGGCTCGGGGTGGCGTGGTGGGTGGTGTCGGTCATGCTGAGCGGCGGATGGGTCGCGTCCGCACGTCCGGATCGTAGCGGCGGCCCCCGACGCACCGGGGCCACACGGGACCACCTTTCCGGCGGCGAGACCCCCGGCCCTGCTGTTGCCGATGATGGAGGGGGCCATCCTCACCCCCGATCCAGTTCTCCCGACACGGACCGGGGTGCGACGGCGTCGGCCCGGCGTCAGTGCAGGTCGATGCGCCGCACGTCAACGGTGACGGTCCCCCCGAGGTCACGGGCGGCGCCGGCGATGAAGTCGGAGCCGTTGAGCCGCTTGAGCTGGTCGGCTGCGAGTGCGACCTCGACCGTCGCGTCGGCGACGATCCGCCGGGGACCCCAGATCGCCCGGGCGCGGCTGAACAGGTCGCTGTGAATCCATTCGAGGTGGTCGCCTGGGGCGTCGCACTCGTCGGTGAGGGTGAGCAGGTCCCGGACGTACTCGGCGAAAGGGACGGCAGCCGCAGCGTCGAGGGTGGTGGTCGTGTCGGTCGTGACGTCGATGTTGGTGATCCGGCCGCCCGGCGTCCCCAGGACCCCGAGCAGCGAGGCGACGAGCCAACGGGCCGTTCCCTGTTCGGCATCGGTGGCCTGTCCGGTGACGCCGCTCGGCATGGCGTTCTCAAGGTCGATCGTGACGTTCAGCGCGACGGTCGCCGTCACTACCGCCGTCGTCGCGGGGTTGGTTTCGGCGGGCAGCAGTCCGAGCAGGGCACCGATGTCCGCGACCAGATCGTGGTCGCCGATGTGGTCCTCGCAGGGTTCGTCGTCGGCTCCGCAGTCGAGGCAGTCCTGCTGGCCCCAGTCGCGCAGCCCGTCGGAGACGTCGGTGTGGGCGAGTCCGAGCACGGTCCTGAGCGCGCCGATCAGTTCCGCGGGAACGGTCAGGGTGGCGGTGGCGGTCATGGGGTGTCCTCCGTTTCGAGTGGGGTGTAGTCGCCGTAGCGGACTGCGACGTTGCCGCCGACGCGTGGGCAGTAGGCGTGCCGGGTGGCGCGCATGGCCAACCCGTCGATGTCGCTGTGGACGAGGACCAGGTCGCCGGGTTCGGTGCGGACGAACGTGTCGCCGCCGCCGATCCTGCGGGTCATCCGTGCCGGGACGGCGTCGGTGCGCCAGTGCCCGTACTGCGGGTGCCCGCCGTGCCGGGCTTCCCAGTGGCCCCAGAGCTGCTGGACGGTTGAGGGCAGGGTGGCGGCGGGGTCGTGGACGGCGGTCATGCGGCCCCTTCCGGGGCGGTCAGCGGGTGCCACGTCCCGGTGACGGTCCGGGGGACCGTGCCGGTGGCGTCGGCGAGAAGGTGGGCGCGGGCCCGTTCCTGCACGGCGATGAGGGCGGTGTCGGGGGCGTCGGCAGGGACGGGACCCCAGAACCGGTCGGGGTAGGCGATCCCGCCGCCGGTGACGGCGAAGACGATCTGGCCGGTCCGGCCGGCGGGCCGGTTGGCGACGACGGGGGTCGGGTCCTTGCTGCCGGGGACGGGGCAGTGGGGTGACACGCCGACCCGGTTGCCCTCGCCGCAGGGGTCGAGGAGGACCTCTCCGGTGGTGCGGTCGTGGCCGAGGATCGCCCGGTCCTTGCCGCGCCAGGTGACGGTCGCGCCGATGGGCAGGTCGCCCAGGGTGAGGGGTTGGCTGAGGAGTGGGGTGGTCATCGGCTGCGCCCTTCCCGTGTTCGCAGTGGCGGGGTGAAGTTTGGTGAGGCGGGGCGACGGCGCCGGGCTCGTCGCTCCCGCCTTTGTGCTAGTAATCTTAGCAAAGGGGTTCGAGGGGCGTCAAGGGCTTCCTCATCGACGTCCGCCCGAACCACGGGCACTCCTTGTGTGGATGGTCGTCCGGCCCCGCGTGGCTGCCGCTACTCGGCGGTGACCGCGCCAAGCGGACGTTCACCGATCCGTCGGCGTTTCGGTACGACGGTGCGACGAGACCCTCGTCGTCGAGCACCACCGCGACCGTCCGGGCGTTGACCTTCACCACCGTGCCGGTCGCGCCGGCCAGCTTGGCCGGTTCGATCCGGCCGTTGATCGTGATCGTGTCGCCGATGGTGAACTGGGCAGCGTGCCGGGCCATCCGCTCGGCATCGACGCGTCGGCGCAACGAGTCGAGCTCCTCGTCGGTCAACGCCGACAGGTCCAGGTCGTCGGGGTCGAACTCGGCGGCATCACCGTTCATGCGCTCACGTTCCTCAGCAGGGGGTGGCGGGACGACACCGACGATCGTCGCGGTCGGGGCGTGCCACTGCCCGGTCATTCCGTGGTCGAGCGATTCCTCGTCGTCGGGGTCGACCTCGAGGCGAACGGCATCGGGCGCGCGGACCTCCACGACCCTGGTCGGCCCTCCGTCGTACCAGCCGCCCAGCCAGTCGGCGGCGTCCTGCGGGGTGGCGGACAGCCAGACACGGGCGCGGCGCCACTCCTCACCGGGGAACCCGTCGCCCCAGACGCTCGTGCCCGACCGCGAGGCGGGCAGCAGTTCATCGCCCGGCCCGAGGTGGACGGGGGTGGCGTGGAACAGCCGCATCCGGCCGCTCCCCGTCAGGGCCGCCGGATCGGGGGGTATGGCCATCGTCACCGTCGCGAACCGGCCACGTGGTCGGACAGTGCGGCCAAGGCGGGGCTGGCGGCAGCGGCCGGGTTCATCGCGTAGACCGCGATGACGTTGCCGGGCAGGTTCTCGGCCAGCCACCCAAGCACCTCGTCAGCGACCGCTGGCACCGGGTTGACGTTGAGCCAGTGGTGGCGGACGAGGTACATCTGCACGTCGTCGGGCACGTCGAAGGCGTCCTTGATCGCATCGACGAGGGCCGCACGTTCGGCGGTGTTGCCGGGGGCCGTGAAGTGGAGGCGGACCCAGAGCCGTTCGGCGCTCCGGGTCCGCACGGCTCCGGCCACGGTCAGTTGACGGTGTCGATGGAACGGATGCCGTCGAGCTTGAAGGAGCGCCAGTCGTTGCGGACGGCGTCCCAGGCGCGGACGATGCCCTTGTCGAGCAGGACGGTGCGGGGGCGGATGACGCGGGCGGTGACGCCGTTGCGCGGGTGGCTGTAGGCGATCAGGACCGTGCCGGACTTGCCGGCGGCGTCCAGCAGGAGTGCGGCGACCTCGGGGATGGTCAGGGTGGTCTCGGTGTCCCCGGTCAGGGTGATCGTGCTGGTGGCGGCCATCTTCTGTCTCCTCTGCTCGACTGCTGTGCGACCTATCTTAGCACTTCATCGTTTGGAGGTCAAGGTCGGCGGGGTCACGCAACGAGGTCACCGATCACCCGTGCCGCCACCGGCGGGCAGACGGCGTTGCCGATCTGGGCGAGCTGCTGCTTGCGCGCACGTGGCAGCGGCCCCTGCCACGGGTAGTCGGGCCGGAACCCCTGCAGCACACCGAGTTCGCCGGGGTCGGGACGGCCGATCGTGCCCCCGTCGGCCGCGTAGGCCTTGATGTCCTTCGGGTCCGGCGGGCCTCCGGAGAACCGGGGCTTCCACCGACCGGCGGCCTGCGCGGCCGCGTACAGCCGCCGCGCCCCCGACCCGCCCTCCAACCGCTCCCCCGACCCCGACCGCTGCGACGGGATGGTGTAGGCGGGCCGGTCAACGAGCCCCCAGCCGACGGCCTCCGCCATCGTGGTCCACCGGGCCAGGTCGGGACGCAGCAGCGTGGGGCCGTCCTGGCCGTGGGTGGGCTCTGGCGGGCCGACATCGGCGCGTATCCGCGACGCCATCAGGAACAGGCGGTTGCGGGTCTGGGCGACACCGAAGTCGGCGGCGTTGAGCGTCCCGACCCACGTCGCGTACCCCATCGCACCCAGGGTGGCGGCGACCCCGTCGAACACCGACCGCGTCGCCGAGGTGGCGACCTGCTCCGCGGCGACCCAGCGGGGACGCAACTCCACGGCATAGCGTTCGAGCTGGCCGATCAACACCCCGCGCGGGTCGTCCATCCCCTTCTTCGACCCGGCTGCCGACCAGGCCTGGCATGGCGGGGAGGAGATCAGCCCGGTGACGCGGCCACGCAGTCCCGACAGGTCCAGGGCGGCGACGTCACCGCGGATCGTGGAGTGCCCGGCTGCGGCGCGGGTCGCGCAGGCCCACTCGTCCCACTCCACACCGAGGTCGTCGATCCCGATCGACCGGGCACCCTCCGACCATCCGCCCGGCCCGGCGAAGCAGTCGAGCACGATGCCGTCGCCGACGTCGAACACCAGCCCAGCGAACCCGTCACCGAGGTCGACGAACGCGGCGGACCCGAGGCGTGCGGCCTCATGGGCCCTGCCGATGAGGGCGGCAGCGTCAACCACAGCGGACGTGCCGTCGATGCCGTCGGCGTCCAACGCCTCCGCGGCGGCCCAGGTGACGCTGCCGATGTGGTCGGCGACCTCCGCAGCGGTGAGGGCGGCCCCGCGCAGGACGGCATGTCCGGCGTCGACCGCGATCGAGGCGAGCACCTCGGCGGCGACCTCCACGACGTGCGGGTCGCTGCTGCCGAGCGCGTCGGTGAACGCGGGCCCGTCCAGGTCCCCGTCGGCGGCGAGTTCGCCGAGACCGCCGAACAGGCGGCGCATCGCGGCGGTGGGGTCGGTGGGCACGGCGGCGCGGACGGCGATGCCGATGTCGGTGAGCACCGGCCCGGAGCAGGTCCTCAGCGGCGTGACGGTGGCCATGCCGGTCACGGGTTGACCTCCCCGACGGGGCTGCGCGGCCACGGGGCCCCGTCCGAGGCACAGGTGGTCCAGCCGCCCCAGTCGTGCGGCAGGGCGGACGCGTCGACGTCGACCCATCCGGCCCCGGCCGTCTCGTCCCACGCGATCAACCGGTCGCCCATGTCGACCCAGTGGACCAACGGTTCGTCGGCGGGTGCGGTGGAGTCGGCGGGTTGCCTGCGGTGCAGCGCGGCCATCATGCGGCAACACCGCTCTTGCGGACGGTCCCGTCGGTCCGGTACGGCGCGGGGTACAGCGCCCGCATGTAGGAGTCATCCTCCCACCGGCAAAGGCAGGTGGTGCAGGTCTCGTTGCGGCCGCAGACGACCATCGGGCCGACGACGGTGGAGGTGACCAGCGGCGTTCCGCATCCGGCCTGGTGGTCGCCGCAGCGGCCGTTGCGGGCCGGGGGTGACGCGCAACCCGCGCGCGAGCAGTACGACGGCGGCAGATGGGCCGGGCAGCGCCCGTACAGCACCGCAGGGGCGTCGCAGCCACCGGCGCCGCCGGAGCTGCACGACTCGCCCGTTGACGGGTTCGGCTTGGCGCAGGGGAAGCCGTAGGGGAGGCCGTCGAGGATCCGCTGGTGGGCCCGCACCCAGTCCTCCCCGTCGAGGCCGACCAGGTCGCTGGGGCGTGGCGCGGCCGTGGTCGTGGTGGTCATCGGCCCCTCCCTGCCCGGTCGACGAGGTCGGCCAACCGCTTGGCGTAGGCCTTGCCGGCCCATCCGGCGGCGTCGTCGAGTCCTGCGGGGAACTCCTCGGCGGCATGTCCGGTGGAGGCCCACACGACCTCGCCGGACAGGTACACGAAGCAGTCAACGCCGCCGTCGGTGCGGCGCTGGGCGACGGACTCGAAGTCCATCCGGTGGATGGCGTGGTCGGGCACGGCGAGGCGGTCGTCCGCGTCGGCGGGGTTGTTGGGCATCGGTGTTCTCCGGTCAGGCGACGAGTTCGCCGGCGGGGGTGCAGGCGGAGCCGTTGTCGTCGTAGACGACCGCTTCGGCGTCGAGGAGGTCGTCCAGGTCGACGCCTTGGGAGGGCCATCCGGCGGCTGCGGCCGCCTCGGCACGGTCGACCAGGGCGGCGAACGTCATGGGTCTGGCGTCTTCGGTGGTCGCCTCGACCCCCTCGACTTCCACCCAGCAGTGGTCGTCGGGGTTGAGGTATCCGGTGAAGGCCAGTTGTGGTCGGAGGTCCTCGAGTCCGCAGTCCTGCGGGATGAGGAACTCGCCGGAGTCGAGGGTCGCGGTGAGCCGTGCGACGAGGTTGCCGTCGGGCGGGCCGGTGACGACGACGGAGCAGTCCTGCTTGCAGTTGGCCCCGTCGCGATACCTCAGCAGCACACGGGTGTTCATGGTGTTGGTGTTCACGGCCGCTCGACCGCCCACCGGCGGATGGCGGAGCCGGGCTCGAGGCGTGGTTCGTGGGCGGCGGCCATGCTGCGGGCGAAGGTCTGGTCGCCGCTGGTGAGGATGGTCTGGCCCGTGTGGGTGTCGTGCACCCGCCAGGGGTGCACGGTCTGGGTGGCGGTCGCGGTCATGGGGTGTCTCGTTCTGCGAGGAGTGCGGCGAGTTGCGGGCCGAGGTCGTCGGCCTGGTCGGGGGTGAGGATGAGCAGGACGCGGTCGGCCCGGTGCGGCCCGCCCCGTGCAACGACGTAGCCGTGGGGTTCGACGTGGTCGGCGAAGCGGTCGACGGCTTGCCGGACGGTGTGTTCGGCGGCCCGGTCGGCGGCGGTGAGTGGCTTGCGGGGGCCCATCAGGCGGACGTTGCGGTGACGGCGCGGGGGTCGCGCATCTTGATGGAGGTGCCGCGCTTCTCCACGACCGCGCCGACGGGGAAGCAGTCGGCGATGCGGAGCATCTCCTCGGCTTCCTCGACCAGTTCTTCGGTGGGGATGAGATCCGCCCACGCCTCGGCCTGCGCGGCGACGATCCCGTCGATGTAGTCCTGCCGGTCGATGTCGGCGTCGATGACGAGGGCGGTGGTGGTGACCTTGCGGCTGGTGGTGCCCGCCAACCCGCGCTTGCAGCCGCAGCGGCCGTCGATGGACTCGCGGCGGTCGCACTCGGAGGCGAACACGACGTGCTCCCCCTCGGTGGCGAAGTGGTAGTCCGAGGTGCGGATGCCCTGCCCCTTGGCGGTGGCGACGAGGATCTTCATCGTGTGCTCCCTTCCCGAAGCGACGTAGTGCTACCTATCGTAGCACTCATGGGTGGGGTGGGTCAAGGGTCCCCGGTCAGGCGATGTCGGCCGCCCAGAACCGCCCCGTTGACTGGCCCTCCCGCAGCAGCCCGTCGCGCACCAGCCGCCGCGCCATACGGTCCACCTGCGCCGCCCGGTCGGGCGCGGCCATCAGCGACACGCCGCCGAGGTGCCACACCAGCGACGCGCCGGGCTCCCCGGCCAGGTTCTCCACGAAGTCGCCGACCCGGTCGAAGGCGGCGTCGTCAGGCACGGTCACGGCGTAGTCGATCCGCCTGTCCGTCGTTTCCTTCACTCGGCCGGTCGCGACCAGGACGGGGAGCCCCTCGCCGTCGGCCGACGGGTCGTCGTCGCGGCGCGGCCGGACCGTCACGATGTCGCCGGGCAGGCAGGTCGAGGTGGCCAACGGGGGACGCAGCGGTGTGGCCGTCGTGTCGGACTCCATACGTGCGGGGACGGCCTCATGGGCCCCGAGCCACACCGACGGCTGGCCGCCCGGCAGGTCCTCGCAGACGGGGACGAGGAGGACGCAGTCGGGTTCGTGGGGGCCGACCTCGATGGCGAGGTCGTCCGGCTTGGCCTGCCATGCCGCGCGATAGGCCGGCCCGTCGCCGGTGAGCACGGGTGTCGCTTGTTCCCACTTGGCGTCGACGCCGCGCTCACCGGGGAGCCGTCCGCCGGCGTCGGCGGCCTCGACGTGGACGAACGGCAGGTCGTCGGTGCGGTGGTAGTAGCGGGCCTGGTGGGCGTGGGCGAGCACCCATCGTGGCGCGACCGGGGACAGCCGGACCCGTAGCGACCAGTTGGGGGCAGCCGGGTCGGTGAGGGTGATGGTGGTCGGTCCGCTCGACACGGCCCGATGGATGTCGTCGGTCCGGGTGTCGCTCAACCGGTTGAGCAGGTGTCCGGCGTCACGCATCGACAAGCCGAACATGATGAGCTCGGGGCTGTCCGGGTGGTTACCGATGGTGTAGGTGAACGGCACCGAGATGGGGTCGCTGTAGCCGACTCCTTGGATGCACCGGCCGTGTTCCTTGATGGTGTCGGCGACCATCTTCATGACGGCGGCTCCGGGGTTGAGCGGGTCGATCGGCACTGCTGCTCCTGTGCTACCGGGTGGCGTGACGCACGAGCGCGTCGACGGCCCCGGCCTGGGTGGTGTGGTTGATGTCCCACAGTCTGTTGCCGTTGACGTCCTCCGCACCCCAGCCCTCACCGGCGAACAGCCGCCACTTCCCGTCGGGGCCGTCGGTCTGACCGGCGGCCGACACCGCCCCGACGGGGACGCCGTCAACGAGGATCTCGCGGCGGCGGATCACCAGTCCCTGGCCGTCGGGGACGTCGACGACCGGGCCGCGGGTGACCTCACGCATCGGTTGGTCCGATGCGGATCAGGCCCTGGTCGTCGGCGTGGGGGTGCAACGACGACATCTCCGCCCACAGGGCCTCGTTGAGCGCCTCTACGGTGTCGCGGTCGGCCTCGGGGAGGTGGGCGGTGGGCTGGTCGGTACCGTTGACGGTGCCCGCGCAGTCGTCCTCGAGCGAGTCGACGATGACCGCTTCCAGATGGGGCAGCACACGGTTGCAGGCGGCCCGCAGGCTCGCCTCGATGACCGCCAGGGCCGCCCGCTCGGCGTCGTGGACGGCTTGGAAGGCGGTCTGCAACCGGTCTGATTCCCCGGTGGTCTGCACCGGGCTGACGGTGATGGTCATGGCTGTTCCTGTCAGCTGTCGGGGTTGGGGACGGTGACGCCGCCGCAGCGGTCGTGCACCTGCTCGGTCAGGACCGTCGTGGTGGCCAGGTCGCCCTTGCCGTGGGCCCACCAGACCTCGGCCATCAGCATCGCACCCCACGAGTCGCCCTCGCGGGCGGGGCAGGACCGGGCGGTGGCGGGGACGGTGCGGCCGAGGGAGCGCCACAGCCGCTTGCCGTTGGGGGAGAACTCCCGCGACGGGCCGAGTTCGGTTCCGGCGGCGATCTCGGCGGCGGTGACGAGCGCCTTGCCGATCCCGTGGCGGCGCCACTTCTCGTCGACACGGACGATCTCGATGGTGCCTCGGTCGTCGTCGATGGTGGCGAGACCGGCGATGTCGGGCCACGCGCCCTCGCCCGAGGCGGCCGACCGCATGACGATGGCGAGGACGACTCGGGTGTCGGTGTCCAACGGGTCGGTGTCGACCTCGACGAAGTGGACGGGGACGCGGTCGGTCGCCTGGCCGGCGATCGTGTCGGTCATCGGGTTCTCCTTGCGCGGCGCGAGGGTGCCGAGCGAAGCCGCGAGCAGGTGCCGCAGACGTCGGGGCCGGTGGTGTGGGCCACGGGCGTGAGGTCGAGGTCGGTGTCGCCGGCGGTCCAGGTCAGCGCGCCGCACCAGGTGGTCTCGGTGAGGCCCCTGCGGAGGTGGACGCGTCCGCCGCTGCGGCGGCGGAGGGCGGGTACACCGACGGTGTCGGACGTGGTGGTGGCCATCGTGACTACGGCTGCTCGGAGCCGCCGCTGCAGATGGCGGTGAGGAGCAAGCCGATGGCGATTGCGGCGACGATCATGGTGGTCCAGCCCTTCCCAAGTCAGCATTGGCGTTGTGCTATCAATACTAGCTCTTTTTCGGTTGGGGGTCGAGGGGTTCAGGTGGGTGGATCTGTCGGACGGTTCCGCCGTGTCTGGCCGCGTGGATGTCGGCGTCGTGCTGGTCGTGGAACGGCCCGGTGATCGCCCCGTCGGTGTCGGCCACCCATGTCGGTCGGTCGCGCGGCGGCACGTACCCGTCGGACATCACCTCCGCCCGGCCGGCCTCGGTGAGCCACACCAGCTGGTGCCCGGCGACTGGTGCCGACTTGTGCTTGACCAACCCGTCCGCGGCGAGGGCGTCGATGGCCTGCCGGCAGGTGTTCGGCACTGTCCAGACGGCCTCACCCAGACGTGCGCGGGCGGCGAGCAGGTCGAGGAGGAGGTGCTGGGTGGGGGGCAGCGTCATCCTCGCTCCTCCATGGCGGCCATGAGCTCGCGGGTCTGCTCGGCAAGCGATCGCGCGAGGTCGCCATCGAAGGGCCGGGGGGTCATGGGGTCGATGGCGTCTTCGGGGACCTCGATGGTGTCCACGGGGGCGGCGTCGACGAAGCCGATGAAGGCCTGGTCGTGCCAGGGCGGCACCCAAGCCCCGGACCGGCACACCACAACGGTGTCGAACGCCACCGGCGGCCTCGTGCCGTCGTCGAAGGCCCGGTCGACCTCGACGACCGGCTCGGGTTCGATCGTCATCGCCTGGGTCCGCCAGGTCGGGTAGCGGACGTGCAGATCGGCGCCGGCGGCGTGCAGCGGCACCATCCAGTCGCCGCACTGCCAGAACGCCCCTGGGTCGCTGCCGCGCAGCGCCAACGCGGTGGCGGCGTCGGGGCCCTTGGTGTAGCCGCAGTCGTGATGGGCGTCGAACAGCCACACGTGGTCGAAGCCGGACCCGGCCAGCAGTGCGCGGGCGTTGGACTCCACGACGATCAGGTGGGCGCCGTCCTCCAGGTCCACGCGGTCCCAGAACCCGGCGGGCGTCGCCCATCCGGGCCCGTCAACGAGCCCCGGCAACTGCCTGCCGTTGGCGAGGAACGACTGCGCCCTGGACGGCCACACCCCTTCGATGAAGAACGTGCTCTCCCGATGGGCCCAGTCGAAGTACTCCCAGTCGTCATCGCCGGGGTCGGGCGACGGGAAGAAGTAGTCCCAGTCCACGACGAGCAGGTTGCCGGTCATCGGCCGCCGCCCGTCGTGAGGGTGGCGGAGCCGGACAGTCCGACGGTGCCGACGTGCAGGTGGCCGCCGACACCGGATCGTGCCGGGGTGACGCGGGGAACGATTCGGCGTGGCAGTCCGGTGCCGATGATGATGATGCGGGGCATCGGGGTCTCCTACTCGTCGTCGGTGGTCGGAGCGGGGTTGGCGATCCGGTTGCGGAAGGCAGTGAGCCGTTCGGCTTGGCGGAGCCGCGATTCGGCCATGCCGGCACCGAACGTCTCGGGGGCGTCGGGGGTGTGCGGGACGGCCCGGAGAGCCGCCGCCCAGAACGAGGGGTCGGCCTGGGCGTGGAGGCGTTCGATGAGCAGGTCGAGTGCGGCGAGGTTGGCGGCGAACTTCTCGCCGCTGATCGGGTTGGAACCGTTGCGCCAGAACCACGTCAACGACGTCTCCAGCCGCTCACGGGTCGTGGTGTCGAGGTCGGGGTCGGCCTCGAAGACCTTGGTGAGTCCGCCGAGCAGGTCAGCGGCCTCGCGGCGTTCCTCGGGGCTGAGCCGGTAGGTGGTCAGTGTCTGCATGCGGTGGGTTCCTTTCGTCTGGAGTTCAGCGGCGGAACCGTCGCGCGAGACGGGCCCACACGGTCGGGGTCGGTGTCGCAACGGCGGGGGTGGGTGGTGCGACCGGGTCGGGTCCGGCATTGAGGATGTGGGTGGCGACCATCCGGGTTTCCTGGCCGATGTGGTCCTCGGTGAAATGGATCACGACATGTCGGCCGACGAGCGGTTGGGCGGCGGCGAGGAAGGACTGGCCCGAGAGGGTGGTGGCGTACGGGCCGACGATCATGGACAGGCGGCGTCCCTCGAGGTGCAGCCGGATGCGTCCGATGTCTGCACCGGAGTGCGGTCCGCCCGGGGAGATGTCGACGTTGAGGAGGATCCCTCGGCTCTGCGTGGCTTCGATCACCTCCGACATCTCGTTGTCGATGACGAGGCGGAGTTCGTAGGCGGCGTCGCGGATCGCCAGGCGGTAGGCGGGGGTGATCCGCCCGCCGGGTGCGGGGCCTACGACTCCGACGGCTGCGGCAGCGAGGGTGAGGGGGTCGATTGTCCGTGCGTCCGGTTGGGCGAGGGTGTCCATGTTCGTCTCCTCGGGGCGGGTCGGGTGGTCACCGTCATCGGGGCCCGCCGGGGGGACGTCGCAGGCCTGCATCGGGGTTCCCTTGGGGTCAGGCGGTGGCCGGGGCGGCCCGGGGGTCGTTGCGATGGGCGTGGACGGCGGCGTCGATCTGTGCAACGGGGGCAAGGAACCCGTCGCAGCGGAACTCCGAACGGCCGGTGTCGTCGGTGACGACCAGCCAGAACCGCGGGTCGTTGTAGCCCTCCTCCACGGCACGGAGGGCGACGGTCTGGCCGTCGGTGGCGGGGCGGGTGTCGATGGCGTCGATCATGCCGAGCAGCGCCGACACCTCGGCGTCGGACCAGTTCCACAGCGGGATCGGGGACGGGCCGAGCTCGTCGACACGGGACTGCGGGACGGCCGGCGGGTCATCAGGGTCGCGGTCGCCGTTGGCCCGGCGGATGGCCTCGGCGATGATGTCGTCGAGGCGGCCGGACCGCGACGCCAGTTCGTGCTCGATGTTGCGGATGTCCTCAAGGTCGAGGTCGTAGGGGTCGGGCGGGTCGCCGCCGTCGAGGTCGATGGCCTCGAACTCGGCGTAGCCGCCGACGGTGATCTCGGCGGACTCGAAGTCGCAGCCGCCGATCATGTCGAGGTTGTTCCGGAACACGGTGTCGATCGCGGCGTCGATGGTGTCGTCGTCGATGGGGCCGACGACGAACTCGCGGACCTGTTCGTGGATGTAGTGGGTGACGGTGGCGACGATGTGCAGGCGCATCAGGTCAGCACCTCCACCGACAGCACGTCGGCGTCGGCGCAGTCGAAGTCCTCCCCGGCCGTGGCGGACAGGGTCCGCGCCTCGTCTGCCGTGAGTGCGGCGACGACCTGGTCGGGGGTTGGTTCGGTTTCGGAGTCGATCTCGACGACGCGGCCGGCGGAGGCGGGGATGTCGACGTTGCAGGTCCAGGTGGCCATGGGGGTTCTCCGGAGTCAGACGGTTACGAGGATGCGGTTGGTGGCGTCACGGTCCCACTCGATGGTGAGGCCGGCGTCGGCGAGTGCGGCGAGCGCGGTGTCGCGGTTGGTGTCGGGGTCGCCACCGCCGACGACGAAGTCGTGGAACAGGTGCACGCCACGGTCGAGGCGGGACGCCTC
The DNA here is from genome assembly GCF_003344865.1 of Euzebya pacifica. Lineage (GTDB taxonomy): Bacteria > Actinomycetota > Nitriliruptoria > Euzebyales > Euzebyaceae > Euzebya > Euzebya pacifica. The sequence goes on along the minus strand of NZ_CP031166.1, from coordinate 134,105 downwards.
GACGTCCTGCTCGTGGAAACCGATGAGCGGCCGGGTGCTGTCCACGGCGGCGTAGGAGCAGGACATGCAGCACCAGTCGGCGGCGAGGACGTTGAAGCCGTCGAAGGACAAGCGGGACAAGGCGGTGAGGAGGGCCTCGACCCGATCAGCGACCTCCTCGCCGTCCACGGCCTTGCCGTCCTCGCAGTAGCCGCAGTCGACCCACTCGCTGGTGGTGCCGCTCCCGTGGCAGTCCTCGCAGGCCTCCTGGCCGGTGCCGTCGCAGGACTCGCAGTCGACGTCGCCGTCGCAGAGGACGCACTCGGTCTCGCCAGTGCCGCCGCAGTCGGCGCAGTCGACGTCCTCGTGCTCACCGCCGTCGCCGCTGCACGAGCCGCACTCCTCGGTGGCGGCGAGGGCGACGTTGAGGCGCAGCTCGTCGAAACCTCGACGGACGTACCGCTCGGAGGCTTCGGTCTCGATGACGGTGCTCATGCGCTGATCCCTTCCCAAATCGTTGTGCTACCTATGTTAGCAGTTGCGTCATGGGTCGTCAAGTCGCTCGGTGATGTGCTACGATGATTAGCCAACCGCAGCGAGGAGGCGAGGGAATGACCGCCAGCTACACCCCCGGACCCACCGCCACCACGACCCTCCCGGTCGACCCCATGACGGCAGCAGCCGCACCCTTCGACCGGGCCGTCGTCATCGACTGGCTCGAGTCCGAGGCCGGCTGGGGCCTCCGCCCCGACGGCTGGACCATCCACCGCGACACCGCCGCCGCCGACCGGTACCTCACCGCCATGCGCAACCGCGAGGCCACCATCCACGGCGGCAAGGTCCCCCCGGACTACATCCGCCCCGACGGCAAGCCCCGCAACGTCACCATCACCCCCGACGTCGCCCGAGCGATCATCGCCCGCGAAACCCACGGCGACGACAAGGCCCTCTGGGGAGCCGGCCGCCACGGCCCCGCCGAAGGCGCCCTTGTCGACCTCGCCGTCCTTCGCGGCACCGGGTGACCACCCGACTCCCCCACCACCGACCGATCCCGGCCCCACCTGCCGGGGGCGCTGTACGCCCCCCGGCCAGGCCAGCCATACCGACCGCCCCGTGGCACCAGATGAGCCGCCTCGAAGCGCCCGGCATCTGCCTTGGTGGTGGCTGGCTTGCCTGCCTGCTCCGGGCGCGCCACCGGGCGCGCCATCCATGCGGTGATCAGGCGACTCCGGCCCGAGGCCGCGACTCGATGGCTGCCGGCGCAGCAGACGAAGTCTCGGTACCGTCCCTCAACCCACGGCCGGCGGGCCTTGCCCAACTGCGGCGACACCTGCCCCTTTTCGCCATTCGGCCCGCGATACTGAGGACATGCTGTCAGCCGCCGACTACGGCTATCACCTCGACTGGTGCCCGTTTCACCACTTCGTGTTGCAGTCAACGCTCACGGGGATCTATCAGCTCATCCAGCTCGAAGTCGCTTCGCAAGCCGAAACGGGCAAAGCGATCGGCATCACCCTCGACGCGCAACCAGTCGACCGAGAGCTGTTTGACGCATCTGAACTCGGCCGGATCCTTGCCGTTTGCGCTGCTGTGCTTCCCGATCCGCTGCCAGCACCGATTCAGCGAGACGCAACAGAAATGGTCCGGGTCGCCCGGATGCTTGTCACCGGTCAGCGAAGCCGCAATGCCTTGACCCTGAAAGCACTCGAGGGCTACGCGACGATGGTGGACGCCGACCACGTCGGCAAGGTTGCGGCGGGCAGTCGCGTGGCAAACCACAAGTCATTCGTCGCGTGGAGCAGGCGCACGACCCCCGTGATCACCACCTGGGTCGGACGCGAGCCGACCGCCACGACATGGGAACAGGAACTGCGCGCCCACAACACCTCAGAGTCCGCAGAGAAGACCGCAGCCCTGAAAGTCATCAAAGAACTCCCTGCAGCCATCAGAGCACACCGTGACGCCATGAACGCCATGGAGACAGCAGCACCCACTGACACTTCATTGCCGCCGGCTTCCCCGTCCGAACACATGCCGCCGCCCCCCGCCCCGATCGATGAAGCCGATGCAGACCCGCCACCGTCGGCGGACGCGCACAGGACGTTCGTCGGGGACGGCCGAACCGAACTGGACGCGGCAATGGGGGCCCTCGAGAACCTGATCGGCTTGGAGGACATCAAGACACAAGTGCGCGGCATCGCCAACCTCCTGAAGGTCTCCGCGCTGCGGCGTGCCGAAGGACTGCCAGCCGTCGACGTCGCCCACCACTACATCTTCACTGGCCCTCCCGGAACCGGGAAGACCACGGTGGCACGCCTCATGGGCAGGATCTTCGCCGCTGCAGGAGAGCTGTCTCGCGGCCATCTCGTCGAAATTGATCGCTCTGGCCTGATCGGCGGGTACCTCGGACAGACCGCCCTGAAGACCAACGAGATCATCGACACCGCATTGGATGGAGTCCTGTTCATCGACGAGGCCTACTCACTGGCCGCCGACACCGACAGGTACGGCAGTGAGGCGATCGCCAGCCTGCTCAAGCGCATGGAAGACGATCGCGACCGCTTGGTCGTCATCGCAGCTGGCTATCCCAAGCCGATGAAGACGTTCCTGGACAGCAACCCTGGTCTAGCGAGCCGGTTCACCGAAACGGTCGAGTTTCCCCCCTACGCCGTCGATGAACTCGTCGCTTTGCTGTACGGCCACATCATCAAGCACGGCTACCACCTCGACGGCAGCGGCGAGGAAGCAGTCCGCCAGCTCCTTGTGCAGAAAGTCGCCGAGGCCAACGACGCCTTCGGCAACGGCCGGTACGTCCGCAACCTGTTCGACGACCTGATCACCGCACATGCCAACCGCATCGCCGGTACCGCCGCCCCAACCAGGACTGCCCTGATGACCATCACCTCTGAGGACGTCAACGATGCGGCCGGGTGACTTCCCCGACGACGACCTGATCGTCTGTGCCGTGGAGTCGGGACGTGAGGACGTGCTTCGCGCGTGGCTGATGGCAGTCCCGACCAGGCCACATCCTCGTCCGGCTCCCACCACGCCCAAACCGGGGATCAACCACCCGCCGAGTCAATCGCAGGCATGACGCCCGAAGCTGTCGTGACACCGTAGGCGTGACCGGCAAGAGGACCGTCCTGCAGTTCCATGCGCTGGTTCCCCGGCACCCACGCCGCCTGCCCGCAGGCTTGCAGTGCGGGCAGGGACCGCCCGAGGAGACGTCCGAGTGGGGCACCGGCCAGTTTCGCAACCCGCACCACTCAATCGACTTGGGACTCGACGAGGTCCGACCCCGCTCGGATCGGCCCTGATGTCCACGCTCATGTCGACCGCCTGAACCGGTCAGTCCCGTTCGGCGAGTGCGGCGATCCGCCTGGCGGCCTTGACAGGGTGTGAGCCGCCATCGGCCGGCAACCCTGTCGACACCGACCAGTGCCGGCCATCGGCACCACGCACCGCCGCGACCGACCAATCGTCATGGCCCACGAGGAACACGTCGATCCCGTCGGGCCGCACAAGCACGACCCGTCCGTCGCCTCCAGCGACGGTCCACCCCTCGGGCAGCAGGCGGGCCAACAGCTCGTCGACGGTGTGGAGGGTGACCGGCCCGACCGCCGCGGCGACGACTCGACGCACGGTGTCGTCGGCGTGGGGGCCGCCGAGTTGTCCGATGAGCCGGCGGGCCGCCTTGGCGTTGACCCCACGGGTGCGCTTGACCGCTTCCACGGCGGCGTCAGCCACGGCGGCGTCGGACATGCCGCCGAGCGGCCCGACCCACGCACCGACGTCTTCGACCATCGGGCCGATCCACCGGGCCCACGCCTCACCGTCGGCACACAACCCGTTCGCGCGTCCAGGCTCGACGCCCCGCGCGACAAGGGCATCGGCGACCGACCCCGCCAGCCCGTCCGGCCGGGTCCCGACCGGCTGGGCGTCGGCAGCGGCGTCGATCATCGGCAACAGGCGGGACAGGACGACCGGATGGTCGGCGAGTTCCTCGGCGTGGGCGGCGATGGCCCGGACCAACCGGCCTGCCTCACCGGCCGGGGCCCGGCCGGCGAGTGCGACGGCGACGTCAGCCATCAACGGGTCGGTGAACGTGGCCAGGGTGAACGGGCAGGCCGGGTCATGGCCGAGGGCCGGGCGGGTCGCGGCGGCGTGGTCGTCGAACTCCACCTGGCAGTGGTCGCACGGTTTCGGCGGCGGGCACTCGCACTCCTCCACCCCGCCGCACCGGCACGGATCGGCGTGCGGCGACGCGGGGGTGGTGAGCCGTGCAGGGGCAACCGGGTCGGGACAACCGTTGGCGTGCGCCTCGGGGAGGTGGCCCCAGTCAATGCCACGCACGATCTGATCGCAGGCGGCGCAGAACGCCTCACGGGCGGCGCAGTCGGCGGCGTGGTCGGCCCGCTGGGTCACCGCACCGCCTGCGGCACCGCACCATCCGCACGGCTGCGGGACGACCAAGTTGGCGGGGGTGACCCCTGCCGGCATGTCGACCAGGAACCGTTCGGTGGCGCCGCGAACCTCCGCGACGTGCGCGACCGAATCGTCGGCCAACGGATGCAGCGCCCAACCGGCTGTCTGCTCGCGGACATGGACCGCGCCGTCGGTGGTCCGGTAGTTGAGGACGAACACGTCACCGGAACCGGAGCCGACCTGGTCGACAGCGACCTCTGCGGCGACGTCGATACGGACAGGACGGTCCCCAGTGCGCCGTTCGATCTCACCGGCCAGCGCGGCCGCCAGCCGGCCCTCGGGCCCGTCCCCGTCCGGAACCAGGCCGCCGTCACCGTCATCGGGGCCCGCCGGGGGGACGTCGAGGTCGAAGACGAACAGTCCCTCCGGCATGTCGGCCAGCAGCCCCCCAGCCGCCATCGAGAGCGCCCGGCGGGTCGGGTCGGCGACATCTGCCGGAACGCACAACCCCCACCAGTCGTTGCCCCGGTATGCCCGTTCGTAGTCCGGTCCCTTCGCACCGATCACGTCGAAGACACCCCGTCCGGTCCCCACCTCGGAGTCGGACACGTCGGCGCGGACGGTCAACCGGGTCGGCCGGGAACCGTGCCAGGCGGCCGAACCGCCCATGGCGTCGGCGGCCAGCGTGGCGAACACCTGCCCGTAGCCGACCTCGTTGGCCGGGAACAGCGAACAGGTCCGGTCGTGAGCCCACGACTGCATGGCGGTGGTGCCGGTCAGGTCGGCCCCGCATTCGTCGCACTCATCGGCCACGTGCAGCGGCGTGTACGCCTCTGGGGCGCGAGGGGCGGTGTGGCCCCCGTAGGCGGCGTTGACCGCCTCCCACCGGGCCGTGAACAGCTCGATGGTGGCGGCGGTGACGACGTCGTCGGGTTCGGAGCCGCTGCCCTCGCAGTTGCCGCAGGCGGAACCGCCGTCGTCGGGGTCGAAGTGTTCGGTGGCGTCGCCGTCTGCGTCGAACCCGCCGTTGCCGAAGCACTCGGTGCATCCCGCGTCGATGTCGGCGTGCCAGCCGTCCATGGCGTTCAGGGCCGCCTGCGTCATCGGGCTGTCGGTCCCGGCGGACCGGAGCGCGGCGACCACGCCGTTGGTGGCCCCGATGAGGTCCGACAGCGATGCGGCGTCGTGGGAGGCGGCGGTGTCGATCGCCGCCCGCATGCCATTGATCGCGTCCCGCACGGCCCGGTCGGAGGGCACGCGGAGTTCCTCGATGTTGCCCAGTGCGGCGTTGGCGGCCCACTCCCCGAGTGCCTCGACGTTGTCGAAGCCCTGGTGGACGCACAGGGGGACGTCGACGTCGTCGAGGTCATCGCGGCCCATGGTGGTCCCGTCGGCGAAGACCACCTCGATCAGTTCGACGGACCTGAGGAAAAGGTCGGGTTCGACGACGATGACGGTGGCGCCGGGGCGGCCGAAGTCGGCGAGGAAGGCCGCCAGTTCGATCGCGGCGGCGTCGGCGAGGGCGGCCAGGTAGGCGGTGCGGGCATCGGCCAGGGAGCTGGTCATGACGGGTCCTTTGCTGGTCGTGCGCTGCGTCGTCCCCGGCCCGACAACGGCACGACCGACAAGGTGCGGTCATGGTGTGCGTCTGCTGGCCGGATGCGTCCGCCGTGTGGCGTCTGCTCTCCCCTGCTGGGGCGGAGGGCCCGGACCGCCGCCGCCGGGGAGCGGAGGGTCGGTCCTGATGTGGGCCACGAAGCGCTCCGTGCACTTCTGCCCCCACCCTATCACCGTTTCGCTAGCATGTCTAGCATTTGTCTTGAGTCGTCGGATCGGCGGTCACGTCGGCCGGTCGCGCCACAGCGGAAAGGACGGGCACCGCTCCGGACGGCCTGTCTCCGGCCGCCGCCACGACCGGACCATCAAGCCCAGTCGGCGTCGAGGACTCCCCCGCCGACACCAACCTCATCGCCTCCGCCCTACCCATGTGGGCCGTCCGGACCGTCCCGACACGCATCGCCGCGCTGTCGGTCCTCCTCGACGGCCCCGTCGACGCCGTCACCTGCGACCTCGGACTGCCCGACAACGACGGCCACGACGTCGTCGCCGACATCGCCACCCACCTGCCCGACCTCCCCCTGGTCGTCCTGTCCGGCCAAGAGGAAGCCGGCATGGGCCTGCGGTCCCTGCGCGCCGGCGCCACCGACTACCTGCCCAAGTCCCAGATCGACCGGCTCCCCGAGATCCTGGACATGGCCATCCACCGGAACGAGCACGAACTCATGTGTCGCCAACTCGCCTCCACCGACCCGCTCACCGGGTCCGCCAATCGTGATGCGCTCACCGACGCCTGGAACGCCACCGGCCACGACACAGCCGTCGTCATCGTCCTCGCCGACCTCGACCGGTTCAAGCAGGTCAACGACCAACACGGCCACAACACCGGCGACTTGGTGCTCCGCGAACTCGCCGGCCACCTCCGCGGAGCCGTGCGCCCCACCGACATCGTGGCCCGCATCGGCGGCGACGAGTTCGTCGTCCTCGCCGAAATGCCGCACGACTCGGTCTCCGGGTTCCTCGATCGACTCCACCAGCAGATGGGGGCGCCGGTCCGGGTGGGCGACATCAGCGTCACCTCATCCATCGGCGCTGCAACCAAATGCATCGACGACACCCTCGACGACGCTCTCAGCCGCGCCGACCAGGCCATGTACGCCGCCAAACGCGACCGACACCACACCATCTGACGCTGCTGTCACAGCCCTCCAGTACCATCCCGCCGATCCGCGCATGCGGAAGTCCGCAAGACCCCACCGGGCCCTCGGCCTGCCCAATCGCAGCCGACAACCGGCGGACCCGCAGAACCTGCGAACCTCTCCCCGCGCAGGCGGGGGTGACCCCTGGTTCGGCGACGATGACGACGATGCCGGCAGCCTCTCCCCGCGCAGGCGGGGGCGATCCCCACAGGCCGTAGCCCTCGCACGTGCACGAACCCTTCCCCGCGCAGGCGGGGCGATCCTCTGATGAGGTGGCCGCCGCGAGTCGTCACGATCCGTGTGAGTGGCCTATCAGACCATCACTCCCAGTCCGCGTCCTCGCCGCCCCACTCCGGTGGGAACCCCACGGCCCGGACGACGCGCCACCCGTGTGGTGACATCACCGCCAAGCTGCCGGCGTCGTCCTCGTCGTCACCGAGCCACGCACCCACCGGCTCGACCTCATAGACGCGGGGCCGGCCGCCGTCGGTGTTGTTCCATGCGAGCTCGGCCCAACGCCAGCCGTCGTCCTCGGTGCCGGTGGCATAGGCCATCGTCCCGTGCCCCATGTTCCAATGGGCCCGCTTGGCACCGGTTTCCTCCGCCGGCAGGATCTCCTCGCCTTCGTCGAGCACGACGGTGGTGCCGTGGAAGAACCGGGTGAAGTGCCGCCGTGGGTCGTCGGGGTCGCCCACCCATCGGGCGGTGACGGTCCGGCCCTTCGGTTCGGGGTCCGACGCCGGCGCGGGGGCGGCGAACGGATCGGCGGTCACCACCGCAGGTGCCTGGATTGCGGCCGAAACGAGTCGTCTTGGCCCCTGGGCGGTGTGGCGTCCACAGTCGGCCTTGGTGGTCATCTGAGTGCAAGGCAGCCCGTTGGCGGCCATCCGGCCACACATCCGTGCCGTCATCGGACCTGCGGGTCCCGGTCGGCCGTCTCGGACCAACGGGCCGCATAGACGTCGTCGGGTTCGACAAGCGGGCAGGGCGCGTCGGGCCAGAACTGGGCTGCGGTGAAGTCGACCGTGGCGCCATCCACCGACACGGTGACGTGGCCGACCCGGCCGGCCCACCCCTTCGGCCTTCGCACCTCACCGGTCGGGTCGTGGTGGACGCGGATGGTCGCGTCCACGTCGTTGTCCCATGCCCAGTCGCGAAACCGTTCGGCCGCGTCGGTGCACTGGGCGGACGCGCCCACCGGGTCGGCCCACCGGGCCACCAGCCCCGGTTCGAGACGGCCGAACCGGCCGACCAGATCGACCACGACCTCCGATGCCGACTGCCCGTCGACCGCTGCTGCCCACGCGGCCCCGTCGGGCCACAGATCGCCGGAGTGATGAATGGAGTAGCCGTCCTCATCCACGGCGGCCCGTGCCGCCGCCAGCATCCCGGTGGCGACACCGCGACGCCGATGATCCTCATCGACCTTCACCATCGCGATCGTTGCCGTCTCCTCGGCGTCGTCGGGCCATCCGGTCTCGGGGTAGTGGCTGTAGTCCGGGGCCTCCTGCCAGGTCAACCGGCCGACCTCCGCACCGTCCACGAACGCCGCAACCGCCCGGTAGGCGACGTCGCCGGCATCGACCTCACGATGCACCACGGCCCCTCCTGGTGCGGCCGAAGGGAGGGCGGCGGTCGGGGGTGGGGCCATGGGATCGCAAACGCTACTGGTGTGCGCTGCCGCCACACCAGTGGCGATGGGTGCCGGGCGGTGGCGTCCGCAGTCGCTGGTCCTGGCAGGGTTGCGGCACGGCCGCCCCGCCCCGGTTGTCCGTCCGCACCGGGTCATCGGCGCGGGTCGTGCCGGTCGAACAGGTCAGCGAGCTGGGCCGCAACACCATCGGGGCCCGGTGCGGGCTCCTCCCTGACCTTCCGGCCGTCGACGCAGAACACGATCGGCCGGCCGGCGGGGCCGGTCATCACCGTGTCCCACCGCATCTCGTGCACCGGCCATCCGGGATGCCGCTGCCGTCGGCACACCACCTGGCCACCAATGACAGAGGTGTCGATCCCATGGCCGGCCAGTTCAGACGCGATCCTGCCGGCGCGGGCGGCACGGACCTCGTCGGAGAACGACCAGTTCCTGGCGGCATCCGAAGCCACTCCGGCCAGCAGACGCTCGGCGTCACGCCAGTTCACCCGGTCACGCATCTGCTCCATCCCGAGGGCATGGGCGAGCAGGTTGCGATGGTCGAACGCAAGCTTCATGCCGGCCAAGTCGTGGGCGTGCACGGGCCGGGCGTCGCGGGCGTCATCAGCTCCGACAGCCCGGTCGAGCACCTCGGCGGGCACACGGGCCGCGTACACGGTGGTGCGGATCGGACCTCGAGGGTCCCGGCTGATGTCGGAGCTGTTCATCACGAACACGACGTCATCAGCGGACACGTCCAACCCGGTCTCCTCCGCCAGTTCACGGACCGCGGCGTCCTGCGGTTCCTCCCCGTGGTCGACGAACCCGCCCGGCAGCGCCCCATGTCCGGCGTAGGGCGGCTTGCCCCGCTCGATCATCAGCACCCGGCCGGCAGGGTCGACCAGCACGATGTCGACGGTGTCGCGGGAAGGCCACCGCCCAAGGTCGTAGCCGGCCAACACCGGAACCTCATCGGCCGGGTACGCCGAACCCGTGCCGGTGCGGTCACCGAACGGGTCGGCCGCCGCGACACCCGGCCCGGCCGCTGGGGCAGCCGCAGCACCAGTGACACCGGAGCGTCCCGACGGGTGGCCGGCTGCGCACCGGCCGGCAGGCCCGACCTTCTGGGTGCAGCGGTGCCCGCCAACGGTCGGGGCCTGGCAGGTTGCAGTCACAGCAGCAGTCCTTCAAGGAGTCGGGTGAGCGGCAGCCGTGTGCCGTTGCACGCCGCTCCGATTCCGGCCCTGCCGGAGCACCGTCGAGCGGAAACGGCTCTGCTCATGCCACCGCCATTCCGTCCATCCCTGCCCGGCTCTGCCCCGGGCTACCGGGCCCGCACAGGGGCGTGATCGGCGAACCGCACGGCCTCCTCGGCCGGCATGCCCGCCAGCTCGTCCTTGACGGTGTCCGGGGACCAACCGGCTTCCGACATCCTCAGCGCCTGGGTCGGGTTGCAACGGAACGGGAACGCAGCCAGCCACGCCGCCGTCACGGACGGGGAGAACCCGTGGTGCTTCCATGACGCGGCCGTGGCCGGGTCGATCGTGGGGTCGGCGGCCTTCCACTCCCCGGCGGTCCACGGGTCGAACCCGACAGCGAACCAGCCCTGGGCCTCCCGGCCGTCGGTGACCCCGATGTCGCGCCAGAACGCCCGTGCCTTGAAGACGCCGATGGCCTCCGGACCGGAGACGAACGTCTCGTCACCAGTGACGTAGGTGTCGGGGGTCACCCCGAGCCGCACGAGCGCCGCAGCAGAACCGGGGTTGTTCCCCACGACACGACGCCACGCCGCAGCACCTTCCGCATCGTCGATGTGGCCGGCCCACACCCGCGCGACCGACGGCCCCCGCCCGTCATCGAACGTGAAGCCAGCCTGCTGCCACTGCTGCGCTTCCGCAGGAGCGAACCGGGCACGCGCCCAGACCGACGCCTGCACCTCCGCCGGGTACGGCCCGTCCTCGGGCTCCCACTTGTCGCCGTCGGCGTTGTCGGCGTATCCGAGACGGTCAGCCCATCCGAACGCCTCCGCGGCCCGGTCGGGGCTCTCGATGCCGGCACCACGCCATGCGTGGGCGTCAGCCGGAGTAATGCCGTCGTGATAGATCGGCGACTCCATCCACCGGCGGGCCATCGGACCGGTCGGCGGGAACGTCGCCAACCCGTCGGGCACCGCCATCCACGCAGCGGTCTCCTCCGGCCCGAAACCCGCCGCCCGGTACTCCGCAGCCTGGAACGGCGTCGCCCCCGTCGCCGCCCACACGGCGACGTCATCGACGGAGAAGCCGTGATTGCCCCACTTGGTCGCCACGGCGGGCGGAACGGCCGACGGGTCCGCGAAGGGGTCCGCGGACGCCGCAACGGTCCCGGAGGCGGTTGCGTGACGGGAGGTCGACCCGGCCCTCGGAGGAGCATGCCCGGCCGCGCATGACGTGCCGGGAGTGACCGGATGGGCACACCGGCCCCCGCCCCTCGTTGGCTGCCCGCAAGTGGTGATGCTCATGCCCAAGCCATTCCGGCACGACCCGCCCGGGGTCGGTCAGCCCATCGGGTCGGTGGTGACTGCGGAGGGCGGCACGACGGCACCTGCGGCCGTGGGATCACCCCCGCCTGCGCGGGGAGAAGCGCCACTTCCCCTGAGAGGCGCACGCGGGCAGGGGATCACCCCCGCCTGCGCGGGGAGAAGAGATGGGTCTCCACAAGGCCGGCGTCGCCGAGGGGATCACCCCCGCCTGCGCGGGGAGAAGAAGGGAGTGCCCGGCGATCCGCGCAGGATCCAGGGATCACCCCCGCCTGCGCGGGGAGAAGCGGCCATGCCCCGAGGGCCGGGTCGACCTCCCGGGATCACCCCCGCCTGCGCGGGGAGAAACCTCGCGGCGACTACCTGCCGGAGTGGGTTGAGGGATCACCCCCGCCTGCGCGGGGAGAAGCCCAACAGCCCCCACCCAAAAAACGGGACTAAGGGATCACCCCCGCCTGCGCGGGGAGAAGCCACCCCAGATGGCGCCGGCGAAGAACTGGCCAGGATCACCCCCGCCTGCGCGGGGAGAAGTGGCCGCCGGCGAAATCCGGGTGGACCGGCAAGGGATCACCCCCGCCTGCGCGGGGAGAAGGGCGGACCTCGGGAACGGGGCAGGCCAGACGGGGGATCACCCCCGCCTGCGCGGGGAGAAGAAACGGCATCCGGTCAGCGCCGGCTGGCGGCCGGGATCACCCCCGCCTGCGCGGGGAGAAGACGGATGCGACCGTTTGGGTGACGGCCAGGAAGGGATCACCCCCGCCTGCGCGGGGAGAAGGACCAGCTGACCTCCCTCGTTGAGGAGGCACTGGGATCACCCCCGCCTGCGCGGGGAGAAGAAGTCCAACCCAACAACCGGCCTCATGCCCGCAGGATCACCCCCGCCTGCGCGGGGAGAAGACTTCCTGACCTGCGGTTTCAAGAGCGCTCTGTCGGAAGTTGGAGTCCGTCGAAGTCGGTCATGCGGTGCGTGCTGCTGTTGTGGAGTCGGACGTCGAAGCCGAACTCGTTGGCGTTGGTTGTGGTGATGAGAGTCGCAGTTCCTTCCTTGGCGTAGGTGGTGACGGCGTCCCATAGGCCGTCGGCAACCTTGGGAGTGACGATGCCGATGTACAGGCCGGTGTGGACTTCTTGGAGCAGTCGGGAGACGTACCCGCGGAGGTGGTCGGGTATGGCGGTTGCGTGCAGGACGGCCTGCATCAGTAGTCCTCGACTGCCTGGCGGAGTTGCTCCATGTCGGGTGGGGGTGGGCGGGTATCTATGGGGTCGGCGTCCGGGGCGTGGTTTGTGTGTCCGGCCACAACTCCGTGTTCGTCGAGGAGGACATCGTCGGTGGCGTCCAGGTGTGGTGTGAGGATCTCATCGAGTACCCGCAGGTGCTGTGCGAGGACCCGGTTTCGGTGGAGGTAGGCGCGCATTCGTCGGCGGAGGTGGAAGGCGGGGTCGTCATCGCGGGAGCAGTCGAATGCCAGCGGGATGGATGCGGTGGCCTTGTGGATGTCGGCGAGGTCGAACAGGAGTGCGCCGACGGCCCCTTGGTGGATGATGCCCAGGGCAGGGTTGAGACCGAGTGCGGTGACGGCTGCGGTCGCGGAGGCGTAGAGGATGGCGTTGGCGAGGTTGAGCAGACGGTTTGGTTGGTCCTCACCATTGGTGTCGCGTCGCCAGTTGCGATGCTTGGTGCGTGCGGCGTGCTGCTTGTAGAGGAGTTTGACCTGGTGGCCTTCGAGGCCGCGCATCCGTTGGATGGTGGCTGTGGCAGGCCAGTCGAGGTCGGGGAACTGGTGGGAGTACAGGATCCGGGCCGCGTCGGCGCGGCCGTTCGGTGCGGTCCACATGCGCGCTTGGGCTTCCGCCCATTTCGCGCGGCCGGTTAGGGGCCTTGCAGTGGTGATGGCGGTGGTGCCGTCGGCCCCTGAGAGCATGATGTTGCAACCGGCGCGGTGGAGGGTCGCCTGGGCGGGGGTGGTGATGGAACAGCCCTGTCCGAGCATGAGGACGGCGAGGCTTCCTGCGGGTATGCGGACGGTGTCGCCGGTGTCGAGGGTGGCGGCGACACCGGTTTCGTCTTGGAAGACCTTGGCCCGGTCCAGATGAAGGTGGCTGATCCGGTCGCCTGAACGTGGCAGGTCGACGATCCTGGGTTGGCGGAGTGTCTGGGCTTCTGGCGAATAGCCCATCAGTTGGTGGGGAGTGCGGTGAGGAGACCGCAGCCGTAGGCCTTGTTGCGGCCGATGCCGGCGGTGCAGAGGTCGATGAGTCGGGTGGGGTTTGTGATGGTGGCGGTTGCCCGGTAGATGGTGATGATCTGCTGTCGGCCTCGTCGGCGGGGGCCGAGGGCCCGTTCGAGTGGTGAGGTGTCGATGTGACCGTGGAGGGTCGCGGCGCCTTCGAGGCGGTCTTTGAGCCAACCGTTGAGGAGTGTGTCGGGGACGCGGGCCCGGTGGGTCCGGACGTTGCCGTCGTCGCGGGTGCGGTTGATGGTGCGGACGGTGTTGGCGTGCAGGAGCAGCGCCACAGTTCCGCCGGGCCGGTAGCGGACGAAGACGTCGTCCATGGGTCGGGTGCGGACACCGTCGACCACGGGTGGGATGTCGGATTGGATGAGGATCCGGCCGCCGGCGACGTCAGGTTCGGTGCGGTACAGGATCCGGCTGGTGGCGCGCGGTCCGGTGCCGTTGTCGGGCAGTGGGGTGGGGAACAGGCCCATGACGGCCTTGTGGGTCCAGCGGGCGTCGTGCCATCGGGCCTGGGCGAAGGCGGGGTGGGTCATGGGGGTGGTGGTGAGGTGGGTCATGCGGCCGCCTTGATGTGGGTGATGGTGGTGAACCAGTTGTCGGTGAGGGGTGCGGTGACGGTGGTGTGCCATCGGCGTGCGGTGCGGTGGCGGCGACCGCCGGATGGAAGGTCGTTGCGGTCCTCGTGACGGCTGTTGTCCGCGGGGTTGGCGAAGAGGACGGCTCGGCGTTCGCCGGTGTCGTCGGGTCCCGTGCGCGGGGTGGGTGTGGTGGTGAGTGCGGCGACCGGGTCGTCGGTGGTGGTGCCGAGCAGGAATGGTTCGGTGACCGGGCAGCCCTTGCGGCCGGCGTACAGGTGGAACCTTGGCCGGGCGAGGGCTTCGTTGAGGTTGCCGGTGGGGTCGGGCAGGGTGATGAGGAAGGTGGCGTCGGTCAGATAGCCCCGGCGGGACTGCACCGTGGCCGGTTGCTTGGTCTTTGTTGAGTTCGGCTTCCGACTGCCATCGGGCATAGCGACTGTGTAGACCTTGCGGAGGTCGTGGTCCGACAGTTCGCGGTAGCGGCGTAGCGGCGGCTGGTTGACGGTCTGGTAGTCGGGGAGGGTGTGGCCGTCACGGTCGACGCGGATGGCCGGTAGCGCGTGGGTGATCCAGTCGGGTCTCGGCTGGTCGCGTGTGATGCCGGCGGCTGCGGTGAGCAGTCCGTGGACTGCGGAGAGGGACGGGTCGGCGTCGGTGGCGCGGTTGTCGAATCGGCTGGTGGTGCCGAATGCCATGAGGGGTGCGGCGAGGCGCAGCAGGATGGTGGTCACGGGGTGGAGAGGGTGCCGCTGACAACCCAGTTGGCGACGGCGCCGGTGAGGTCGGCGAGGGTCGTCTGGGCGTCGGGGTCGGTGAGGTTGACTACGATTCGGTGGTCGGGCCCGTAGATGCGGGCGATGGCGTCGGCGTAGCCGGTGAGGGCGGCGATGGAGCCGGGCAGGTAGCCGTCGTTGGCGCCGCCTGCCACGGGGGTCTCAAAGGCGGGGGCGAGGGTGGCGGCGCGTTCGGTGAAGGTCACCATGACGTAGGCGGGTGGGGTCTGGTGGGCGGCGGTGGCGTCCCGGCCGGTGGGGAGTTGGATGGTCATCTCCCGCAGGAACGCCTCGAGCCGTTCGGTGGTGCCGGGCGCGCCCTGGTTGGTGAGGGGCCGCCAGTTGTCGGTGAGGTCGTCACGGTTGAGGTTGAAGTACCGGTAGAACACCCCGGAGTGGAACTCGTTGACGTCGAGGTGTCCGGCTCCGGCGCCCTTGACGTTGCCGTCGTCGTCGGGGGTGTCATAGGAGGCCTGGAGGTCGTCGAAGGCGGTGAGATAGTCGAGGTCGTTGGCCTGGGCGTGCGTGGTGAAGGCGTGGCCGACCTGTGCTGCGGCTTCGATGGCGAGGTCGGCCCGGCTGGCGAACATACGGCCGAATGCAGCGATGGTCAGTGAGTCGGTGGTGGTGGACAGGGCGGCGTCGATGTCGTCCTTGGTCATCTCCGCGCCGGCCTTGACGGCGAGCTTGGCGGCGAGGCCGTTGAGCTCGGCCTCGGCGAGCCAGACGAGAGTGGCTTTGGCGTCGTCTGCCTTGCCGGTGAGCTTGCCGATCTCGGTGCGGACCGACTTGTGGAGCTTTTCGGTCTGGTCGGGGGTGAGGGTGGTGCCGTTGGCGGCCAGGAGGGTGGTGGTGGTGTCGAGGAGTCGGTCGGCGGCGTACTTGGACCGGTGGGTGCGGTCAGCGGTGGTCTGGCCCTCGAAGGCGGTGCGTGCGGCGCGCTTCTGGGATTGTGAGGACATGCGGCCGCGGACGGTGCCGCCGTAGGTGGTGGTCTTGGGTGCGCCGGTGTCGTCGCGGTTGGGGTTGGAGAACGCGAGTGGGTGGAGGATGTGGAAGTTGGCGTAGCGGATCATGTGCGGGTTCCTTGTCAGATCAGGGTGGGCTGGGTGGGCTTCGGGGCGTCTGCGTTCTCGTCGGCGGGGCCCGGGTCTGGTTCGCGTTCGGCTCTGGGGACGGGGCTGTAGAAGTCCTCGATGACCCGCAGTCGGATGCGGCGTCGGGCGTCGGGGTGGGGGTGGCCCCATCGGAGGTAGGTGTCGTGCAGTTCCTGCCAGTCGATGCGTCCGAGCGGGGCGTTGGGCAGGAGGCCGGTGAGGACCTGGTGGAACTTGGCGAGGTCGCCGGTCTGGGCCCACAGCAGCCGTTTGCCGATGCGGTCCAACGCCCGGTCGGTGGCGTCGCCGGGTGCGGGCCGGTCGGCGAGCGCGACGCGGCGGAGTGTCGTGCCGATCCGGTCGCCGGCGGGTTCGTCGGCCAGGCTGGTGACAGCGATCAGTCCGGCGATCCGCAGGGTGGGGGTCCGTGCCCACGGTCGCCCCTGCCATCGGTGGGCGAGGTAGGGGTAGGCGTAGTGCTCGGTGGCCTGGGACAGTCCGCGACGCATCGCGGTGCGCGCACCGGTGTCCGCCCGCAGGGCGATCAAGGCATCGACCGTCCGGGGAGGTCTGGCGGTGTCGGTCATGGGGTCTCCTCGGAGAGCAGGCGGGTCAGATGTCGGACGAGTCGGCGTCGTTGCACGACGGCGGTGGCTGCCGTGGCCGGCCGGTGGGTGAGGGGTGCGACGTGTCGGTCGAAGCAGCCGAGTGCGGTGTCGATCAGCAGGCGGCTGTCGGGGACCGGGATCCGGTCGGGGAGGTCCCCGTCTGCGTTGCGTCGGCATGCGGAGAGCAGGCGGAACACGACTGCGTCTGCGGCGACGGTGAGGTCGTGTTCGACCGATGCGCGGATCTGCTTGCGGTCGTCTTCGCCATCTGCGCCGCGGACGGTGCTGATCGCGGTCGCCGTCCGGCTCCGGACCGATGGTGACGGTCCGAAGATGATGCGGGCGAGTTCTGCGAATCGGACTGCGGCCGGCGCAGGCAGGGTCAGGTCGGCCAGTTCGGATGCGGCGACGGCAACGTCCCCCACACGTGCGCCTGCTGCCTGGCCAGCACCGATGACGATGAGTGCCCGGACCATGGGCCGCCGGGCCGGTCGGACGTGCAGTCCCCGCAGGTCGAGCACCGACGGCGTCAGGGGCCGTCCGCCCGCGAGTCGGCTGTGGTACCGGCGGAGCAGGTCGCTGCCGCACGACGGCACGGGCAGCCGCAGGGTCGGTGTGGTCTTGCCGTCCACTGAGGTGAACCGGACGGTGTGGGGGTTGTTGGCCTTCAGCGTCGTACCGAGTTGCTTGGCGACCTCGGGTGGTTCCGGCATCGGCGACCGGACGACCCGGTAGCCGCCGAACATCGGGATGAGGACGGTCGATGCGGTGGTTGCGGTGTACAGCCACAGCGGGTCGGGATCGTCGGCGGCGAGAACACCGACTGCGCCGGCCGGGTTCTCGAACCAGAGACGTTGGCCCCGGTCGACCCAGTCGCCGATGAGGTTCCGGGCGATCGTGGCGGCAACGGTGGGCCCGCCGATCGTGAGGTGGGTCAGGTCGTTGGCTCCCTGTCCTGCGCTGCCGCCCTCCGACCGGGCCTTCCCCACACCGTTCTTGGTTTCGTTGCCGGGAACGGCCCAGGTGTGACGGACCAGAAGGGCGTTCGCCGCATCAGCCGGGCCGGTCTTGGCGTCGGGGTCGGCACGGTTGAACCAGGCCGAGTTCGACTTCGACGGCACGTCGGGCAGCAGCGCCCAGAACGGATCGGTGACCTCGACGATCGGCTTGTCCGGTTTGTCGTCCATGTGGGACAGCACGTCGAGTCGCTGCAGGAACGGACTGGTCGGGTGATGCAGCCACAGCCGGTCGGCCAGACGGGCCAGCACGGAGGTGGCACCGTCGGCGGGCAGCGGGAGTCCGCTATTGGCGACGGCGGCCCAGTCGTGGCCGGGGGCGGCCTGGGCGATCAGGTGGCCGATGCCGATCAGCAGTCGTTCCATCGAGTGGCGCCACAGCGGCCCGTGCCCGGCATCATCGAGGTCGAGACGGTGTGCCCGGTCGAGCAGGCCGGCGAGGCCGACGGTGTCTGGTCCGTCCGGACCGATCACCGGGATCCACCGTTCGACGGTCAGGTTGTAGGTGGGAGTGGCCGGCAGCAGCCCGACGATGCGGTCATGCAGTTTCGTGGTCGTTGTGGTGCTCATTGGTCCCTGCGGGTCAGTCCGGTCAGCGGGTCGGGGTCCCAATCCGGCGAGGGGAGGGGGAGGGGGACGACGTCGTGCAGCAACGTCCCGTCCCAACGGCCCGGCGACGGCCGCCCAATGTCATCACGGGGTGTGACATCGAAGGCCTGCCGGCCACTGATGGTGACGGTGCAGCCGAGCAGTTCCGCCTGCTCGTCGTAGCCGGGGGCCGACGGGATGGGCCCGCCCCACACGCCGTTAGTCGATGCCCCTGGCGGTCCGTCGGGGTTGTGCAGAAGGACCAGCGCCGTGGGGGTGTCGTCCCATCTGGTGGACAGCCGCAACCCGTCCACCTCGGCGTTGGCGAACTTCTCGAGCGCGGCAGCGGTGCGTGACGTCATTGCCTCGGGGGTGGGGATGGCGGCCCGACCGGCCCGCTGGGCCTTGGCGGACTCGCCGAGCAGGTGGGTGACAAGCTCGTCGGCGAGGCCTTCTCCTTCAGGTCCGTACAGGGCGGTGACCGGCAGGTGGGACCGGTCCACGAACGCCTGGACGTCATTGGGCACCACCAGTTCGTTCACCGCCCCGCCGCCCAGCCCGTGTTCCCAAGTGGCCCCGATGACGGGGGCCGGGTAGGGCAGCCATCCGGCCGGCCCGTCCGGCCACGGGTCGGGGGTCACCAGAACCACGCGGGGGTGGCGCATCCCTCCGGGCCGCCGTCGGACGGCCGGGTCGTGGGTGTGGCGGTGCAGCCGGCCGATGCGTTGCACCAGTGAAGGGGCGGGGCACAGGTCGGTGATGAGCAGATCCAAGTCGATGTCCAGGCTCATCTCCACGACCTGTGTCGCCACAAGTACCGCCGCGCCGGTGGTCGAGTCCGGCCCGAACTCGCCGAGCATGGCTGCGGTCTGGCGTGACCTCACCGCGGCGGGGAACCTCGAGTGGGCGGTCCACAGGGTCCCGCAGCGCCCATCCGCATGGGTGCCGGAGCACCCGAGGAGCGCGTGCAGCGCCGTAGCGACCTGCTGCACCCGGCCGACCGTGTTGAGGATCACCCCGACCTTGGCGTCGGGATGGGCGGCGACGACGCCGGCGACGTACCGGGCGATGTCATCCGGCCCGCCGAATGACATCCGGTCGATCACCACGGTGCGGGCGGGCCTGGACATGGCCACCGGGCTCACGTCCACAACCCCGCCCGTGCACGTCACGACCGACGGATAGACGGCTGCGGGCAACCCTGCCGGACCGTCCGCATAGGCCTCGACATAGGTCCGCTGGCGTTCCGCGGGCAGGGTTGCCGACATCAGGACAACGTCGACACCGAACCGTCCTGCCCAGCGCAGGAAACGCTCCAACAGTCCGGACATGTACGGGTCGAAGGTGTGGACCTCATCGACCACGACCATCTTCGAGAACACCCCGAGGAGTCGGACGAAGTTGTGCCGGTGCGCCAGCACCGACAGCAGCACCTGATCGACGGTGCAGACGGTCACGGGCGCCAGGACCTGACGTCCCCGCCCGTTGAACCACCACGACGGCGACAACCCGCCAGGCCCGTTGTGAACGGACCCGTGGAGTGGGCCGGCTGGCCGGTTGAAGCCGTTGAGGATCGACCGGCCGTGCGCCAACGCGCCCCTCGCGTCGGTGTCGGCGAACAGGGGACGCACCCGTTCGAGCATGGCGTCGGTCGTGGCCATCGTCGGGAGTGCGAACAGCAGTCCGCTGCCCGCCCCGGCGTGATGGGCCAGCCAACGGCCGAACGCCGCCTCGGTCTTGCCCTCACCGGTCGGTGCCATCACGAGCCGCAAGCCCCGTGCCGTCGACGCGGACACGGCTTGTTGGACCGGCCGCAACGACGGCACACCCAAGATGTCCTCCACCGACCCCGCAGGCCGGACCGGCACCCCGAGGAGGTCCTCAACCAACCTGTGGGCGTCACCGACCCGCCGCTCGAACCAGACCTCCCAATCCCCATCCGCACCCTCAACCCCGGAAGGGTCCACATCCGCCAGATGGGATGCGAGCCAGTCAGCGACGACCACCACCCCTGCGGCCACCGGCACCACCACCGGATCAACCGCCGACGTCCCCGCGCCACCAACCAGACCCTCGATGACCGCGATCGCATCGCGATGCCACGCCGACCAGCCCGGATCGGACCGGACGGCCTCCAACGCCACCGGCACAGCACCGTAGTCATCGAACGGCAGTCGCCAACACCCGTGGTGACCGGCGACCAACGCCGCAAGACCTTCCGCCCCGGCATCTTCGACCCGACCCGCAAGGATGGCCGCCGACAGCACCTCGTGGCGGCGCAACAGGGCCTGCTCCTCCCCCGCCGCCAGCCTCACCCCGGACAGCACCGGGCCGGGACACCCCAGGCCAGCTGTGGACAGACCGGCGAGATGATCCGCGAACCGACTGTCGCGTCGCCGGGCCATCAACTGGCCTTGGAACACCGGCCCGGCCTTGCCCAAGTCATGCAGTCCGGCAGCGGCCACCACCGCCTCACGAGTCGGATCGTCCAACAACCGCGACGGCACCCACCTGTCCACCAGGGCCGAGGCGACCGCCGCCGTGTCGACCAGATGCGCCATCAACGGGTACGGCGGGCCACTCCTCGGCCACTTGCCCCATACCAGAGGGGGCGATCCTGCACTGGTCACGCCCCGAACCTTGGACGATGCCTGCGACACACCCGCCCCGGGACCCACTACTGTCACACCCCAGTGGAACCGGGGAACCCCCGTACCTTGAAAACCACTCAGCGAACCCGCAGGTCAGGAAGTCTTCTCCCAGCGCAGGCGGGGGTGATCCCCTGCGGCCTCCGGCGCATGAGGCCGGCGACCACTTCTCCCGCGCAGGCGGGGGTGATCCCTGGCCAGCGATCGTCAGCCGGTCCTGCTCGGCCTTCTCCCCGCGCAGGCGGGGGTCAGCCCATCGGGTCGGCGGTCACTGCGGCAGCCGGCACGACCGACCCGACGGTCGTCACCCCGATCGCCATCTGCGCGCCGATAGTGCCGTGATCGGGGCACTTCCCGCTGGCGAGCTTGCGGCCGCACAGACCGCTCGCGTCCTTCTTGACCGCCCCGCAGTAAGACGACCCGGCTGCCTGCTTCTGGGCGGCCTGCTGGGCCTGCTTCTGCCGCTTCGCCGCCGCTCGCTTGCGGGCGGCTGCGGCCTTCTTCCGTTCCTTCTCCTGCGCCTTGGCGGCTTCGGCCTTGCCCTGCGGCGAGTCGTAGGGGTAGTGGCCGGTCTCCTGCTTCCAGACCTCGGCGCCGCGAGGGCCGTGCCACTGCGACAGCCGCGAACCGTTGGACAGCCCGAACCCGTCGGTGTCGTACTCGCTGAGGTAGCGGACGATCCCGCCTGTGCCGCGGGTCCACTTCACCTTGGCGAGGTGACCGAAGAGCGTCTTGCCGAGCAGGCCGTCGTGGGCGTGTTCGACGGCGTGGTTGTTCTCCTCGACCGTCCAGCGCAACGTCCGGGTCTTCTCGTTGATCCGCACCGACGCCTCGGCGTCACCGAAGGTGGTGTCACGGTTGGTCTTGCGACCCCAGCCGACCCCGTCCATGTCGTCCCATGTGGCGCCGTGGAGGGCCTGTCCGCCGCCCCGCGCGTGCCAGGCGATCCGGTCCAGCACCTCGCGGACGGCGTCGGCAACGGCCCGCTGGTGGGCGGCCCGCGGGTCGGGGCGGCCGTACAGCGACGGCGGACGGGGGCTGATCTGGGCGACGAACCGGTCGGCGGCCTCGGCGTACTTGGTCGCGCTCTGGGTGCCGTGCTGCTTCCAGAAGGCCTTCGCTTCCCTGTAGGCGGCCTCAGCGACACCGTTGTGGGCGGCGCGGAGGGCCTTCTTGACGCGTGCGACCTCAGCGGAGGGCAGCACCCATTCGCCCGTTTCGGCTTCGTTGCGGCTCACCGGTGGCCTCCTCGTGCGCACGTTTCGCATTCGAGGCCGTCCTCGGCGACAACCTCCGGGGAGAAGACCTCCCAATCATCCAACGGAGTGGTGATGTGGTCGCCGTCGACGTAGCGCTGCTGGCCGGCGGCCGCTTGGAGGTAGCCGCCCCCGTGGGTGGTGCAGGTGACCCTGCCGCCCTGGTTGATGTACAGCGTCCCGGCGGGTTGCAGGTCGGGCGGGCGGCCATCGGGTGTCGCCATCGGGTCGGCCGTGGCCCCGCCGCTGTTGGTGCTGGCGCTGGTGGCGCTGGACTGGTTGGCAGGCGTGCTGGTGCGGTGGCCGGCGGCGCACCGGCCGGCGGTGGCCGGGTGGCGGCAGGCTCCCCCACGTCGTGTGGGGGCCCCGCAGGGTGGCGTGGCGGTCATGCCGCTGTCATTCCGCTGCGGGGCGGGCCGCCCCGGGCGGGGTCAGGGGACGGCGGGGACGACGTCGGTCCCGTCGGTGGCGTTGCGGAGTGCGGTGAGGTCTTGGCCGGTGAGGGTGTCGAACTGGTCGAGGGTGTCGGCAACCTCGTCGAGGAACGGCCGGTTGTGGGCCAGAAGGTCCTTGGCGCGTTGCAGGGCGGCATCGAGCATGGTGGCGACGCCGTCGGCGACGTCGGCGGCGAGGGTTCCGTCGGGGCCGAGGCCGTCGAGGTGGACAGTGCCGAAGGTTCCCCATCCCCATTGGGTGATCATGGCGCGGGCCAGGTCGGTGGCGGAGGCGATGTCGCCTGCGGCGCCGTTGCTGGTCGCGCCGGGTCCGAGGACGAGTTGTTCGGCGGCGCGTCCGGCCATGAGGACGGTGAGGCGGGCGAGGGCCTGGTCGTGGGTGAGCATCTGTCGGTCGGTGCCGTCGGTGATGGTGACGCCGCCGACGCCGGAGCCGTGCGGGAGGGCTGAGACGCGGGTGGGGGCGGGGGCGTCTGGGAGGAGGAGTCCGGCGACGGCATGGCCGGCTTCGTGGATGACGGTGGTTTGGCGGTCGGAGGGGTCGATGACGGCGTCGGGGCGGGGGGTGCCGATCTGGAGGCGGTCCCAGGCGGCGTCGACGTGCCGGTCGGTGATGATGCCGTAGCCGGTCCTTGCGGCCTCGATCTTGGCTTGGTTGATGAGGTTGGTGAGGGCGGCCCCGGAGGATCCGGTCATGCGGCGTGCATGGCCGGCGGTGTCGACCTGGGTGGGGACGGGGGCCTGGTCGAGGAGGTGGTCGAGCAGGCGGGTTCGTGCGTGGAGGTCGGGCAGCCCGAGGGTGATGGTGCGGTCGAACCGGCCGGGTCGGGTGAGTGCGGGGTCGAGGACGTCGGGCCGGTTGGTGGCGGCGAGGATGATGACGCCGTCGCGTCCGGTGAACCCGTCGAGCTCGACGAGGAGGGCGTTGAGGGTCTGCTCGGCTTCGCGGTGCCCGCCGGAGCCTGCGTGTTCGGAACGGCGGCGGCCGACGGCGTCGAGCTCGTCGATGAACACGATTGCGCCGCCCGCGCTTTGGGCGGCTTTGCGGGCGGCGGTGAACAGGCTGCGGACGCGGCGGGAGCCGAGGCCGGCGAACATCTCCACGAAGTCGCTGCCGGAGATCTTGAAGAAGGGGACGCCGGCGTCGCCGGCGATGGCCTTGGCAAGCATGGTCTTGCCGACGCCGGGTGGGCCGGTGAGGAGCACGCCGACGGGTGGTCTGGCGCCGACGCGGTCGTAGGCGGAGGGGTCGGCGAGGTAGCCGACGATTTCGGTTGCTTCGGCTTTGGCTTCGTCGATGCCGATGACGTCGTCGAGTCGGACGTCGGGGCGTTCGGCGTCGTTGACTGGGCCTCCGCCTTGCCGGTTCCTCAGGTAGAGGAGGAGGGCGGCTCCGAGGAGGAGCATGGGGGCGACGGCGAGGATGAGGCTGCCCAGGTAGGAGGGGGGTTGGGCGGCGCGGATCTCGAGGGGTGCTTTGGCGTCGAGGAGGTGTTGGAGGATCGGGTCGGCGTTCCGGACCGGCACCCCCGCGGTGGTTTCCTGCCCGTCGGATGTGACGGTGATGGTGCCGGCGTTCTCGTCGTAGACGACCAGGTCGGCCCCGGCGTCCTCGGCGGCCGCGAGCACCTCGGCGATCGGGACGTGGTCTGCGGTCGGGTCGGACGCGAATGTCTGCACGGCGAAGACGACGCTGACGAAGAGGGCGAAGCCGACGGCGAGGTGGCCTGCCCGTGCTTCTGGCTGTCTGGGTGTGCGGAGCCGTTCGCGGAGACGCTTCATGACCGGTGATGGTCGTCCGTGCTGCTGGTGGGGCCGGTTGGTCAGGCGGCGATCTGGTGCTGCCGGCTGGTTGCCGCGACAGGGATCCGTTCGGCGAGACGTGCGGCCAGTTCGGCACGGATGTGTTCGTAGCGGCTGACGACCTCGTTGACTCGCCGCTCGATCTCGTCGTCGTCGGCGTGGCCGAGCCGGTCGGTGAGGACGGCGCAGCGCAGCCACAGCGTGGACGCAGCGGTGGTGTGGATGCGGGCCGGGACGCGGCGTGCCGCAACGGTGACGTCGGTCAGCCACACCATGACCGCGTCGAGGTCGCGGTGGGTGAGGTCAGCGGCGAGGTATGGGGGGTTGGCAGCCAGGCGGGCAAGCCTGGCCCAGGAGAGGTCGTTGGCCATGGGGCGTGTCCCTACGGGTGGTGGGAGGCGGAGTGGAGGTTCGGGCCAAGGTGTCGTGTCTGGCCGTCACGGTGGGCCATTCCGAGTTCCAGTGCGTTTCCTCACGCGAACGGAGGGCCCCGCGGGTGTTGGGTTGGTTCGCCGTCCGGCGCGACTCAGCCAGGTTCGACGAAGTTGACGTCCACGCCGCATTGGTCGTGGATGTAGTCGCGGATGGCCGCTTGGTCGGATTCCAGTGGCGAGTCGTAGATGTCCGCTATGGCCTCGGGGGCTTCTTCTTCGAGTTCGGTGGCGAGTTGTCCCACTTGGTATTCGAGGGCCAAGATGTCGGCCGTGGTGGAGTCGGTGTCGTGTGCAACCCGCAGGGCGTCATCGACCAAGTCGGCCATTTCTTCGGCGAGTTCGCAGAATCGGTCGCTGTCGTCGTGGGCGACCAGTTGGCCGTCGAGCTCCCCGGCGATGAGTCCTCCCACGAGTTCGGCCAGTCGGGCAGGGTTGGCGTCGACCACGACCAGTGCGCCCGGTGTGATCACGAAGGTGCTGGTGGTAAGGCTGTTCGCAGCACTCTGGAGGGTGTCGAAGTCGTCGATGACCACGGTGAGTTCAACGTCTGTGTCGTCCACGACGGTGGTGCAGGAGGACGACAGCGCAAGGACGTCACCGAACCGGCGTTGTCCCTCGTCTGGCAGGCCACGGCAGCCGAGCTCGACCGTGGCGAGTTGGTCGAACACGACCTGGAAGGGATCCTCAACGGGTTCGGGCTCCGTCGCACAGCCGGTGAGGGCCAAGGCGGCCAGCACGATTGCGGTTGTCTTGTGTCCCACGTTGTCCCCTGCGCCCCTGATGGTTCGATTCGGCCGCGAGAAGGTATCGGAGGTGGGCGACGGGCCGGCGAATGGCGACACGCCCCGGGTGGGCTCGGGTGTGCGTCGGGCCGGACCGGACAGCTCCTGATGCTGTCCGGTCCGGCCGTGTCGGGGTTACTTGCCTTGGTCGTGGACACCGATTGGGTCAGGGCCGGTGGGGCCGCCGGCGGTGGGGTTGGCTCGCTTCGACGGTCTTGAAGGGATGCCAGTCCGATTCCCTACGGGTTGGGGCGATGAGCTCCGGAGGCTGTTTGGCCGCCATACCGATCTTGGCGGGTTGCCCCTGCGGGGTCGGGGCTCGGGTCCCGTCGGCACCCCCCGGCCACGGGTGGTGCCGACGCCGTTGTTGCCAAGGCGCTCCGGCCTGGCATGGCGCTGCTCGACCCGGTGGTCCGGGACGGGATGCTGGCGGAGGCCTGCGAGGTGCTGCTGGCGTCGGTCAATGTGGTTCGGCCCGTCCGTGTCGGGTTCCCCGACGGGTTTGACCCGGTCGGGTTCACCGCGTCGATGTGGCTGCCCGACGGTGTGGTCGGACGGATCCCGATCGTCTGGTTGTGCGCCACCGATCCGCCGCTCCGGGGCCGGTACCGTCGGTGGCGCGCTGGTTGGCTTCCAAGGAACTGTCGAGGGATACGGCGGCGATCCTGGTCGGGTTGGTCGGCCGGCCCGACCGGTTGCCGTTCCTCGACCATCGGGCGTCGTTGGTGGGGGTGGCCGACGTCGCGGTTGGGCTGGCCGGCTCCGGCTAGGGGGCCACGTGCGGGGTCAGGTGGATCAGCGGTCCCGCAGGTAGGTGGCGAGGGTGATCAGGGCGTCGGCCTGCGATCGGGTGAAACGTTTGCCGTTCCCGCCTGGGGCGTCGATGCAGCACTGGGCCTCCACTTGGTTGATGAAGGCTCCGTAGTCGCCTGATGCCAGTTTGCTGCGCAGAGCGTTGGATATCCCTTGGGCACCCGGTCGGTTGCTCGCGTCGAGGTAGCTATCGACCAGCGCCATGATGCTGTCGACGTCCGCGGTCACGGTGAATGTGTGTGACATCGACGTGGTGTTGCCTGCCACGTCCACGGCGGTGGCGGTGATCGTGTGGGCACCTGGCCCGTATGTGGTGCCAGGTGTGTCGATGCCTGGACAGTCCAGCGTGGCCACGCCGGAGGTGAGGTCATCGACGCTGCATTCGATGGTGATCCGGTCAGCAACGGTGTATGAATCCCGTGCGCCGGTCAGCTGCAACGTCGGGGCGGTCTGGTCGACGTTGATCCCACCCACGGTAAGCGTTGCGGTGTTGCCCCACGGGTCGGCTGCGGTGACGGTGACCGACTGGTTGGCTCCGTCCAATGAGAACGTGACCGGGTCGGGGCAGTCCACGACACCCGAGGGGTCGTCGCAGGTGAAGGTGACGGTCGGGGCGATCCGGTACCAGTCCGCGCTGTTGGGGGTGACATTGAACGTGGCTGTGATCGTTGGGGCGTCGGAGTCGTAGATGACGGTGTAGGTCCGACTGATCGTGGTTTCGTTGCCGGCAGCATCACGGGCCGTCGCGGTCACCGTCACGGTGTCGGCACCGCCTGTTGGGGTCCTGATCACGGTAACGGTGCAGTCACCGATGGTTCCGGACAGGGAGTCGGTGGCTTCGCAACTGGGTGCCGTCTCGTCGCGGTCGTGGACGCTGGCACCGTCTTCAACGGACGTGAGGGTGATCTGCGGGGCGACCTGGTCGAGGTTGATGGTGGTGACCGCCCGACTGGTTCGTCCGGCCAGGTCAGTACCAGTGTGGATGAAGGTCTGCTCGGCACCGTCCGCAATGACGGTGACCGGTTCGTCGCAGGTGGCGATTCCGGATATCGCGTCGGTGCACGTGGCGGCGATCGTCACAGGGGTGCGATGCCAGCCATGGTCGTTCGGGGCGGGGTCGACGGTGGTGGTGACGTCCGGGTTGGACAGGTCGATCGACACCGTCACCGTCGCAGTGACGCAGTTGTCGGATGGATCGCAAGCGGGATCGGAGGTGATGGCCTGGTCGGGCCCCTCGGTGTCAACGATGATCGTCTGGGTGGCTGGGGACACACTGCCGGAGTTGTCGGTCGCGGTGCAGGTGACGGTCACCGGTTCGGTGAACCAACCGGTTTCCGGGTGTGGCGGGGTGGTGCAGGTGACCGCCGGTGGGGTCGTGTCGGCGGCGATTGTGATGGTGAACTCCGCGACTGCGGCACCGATCTGCCCATCGATGTTGTAGGAGCATTCCACGATGACTCGGTAGGTGCCGCCGGAAGTTGCGGAACCGCTGAGGAGCCCGGTGGACGGGTCCAGGGTGATGCCGTCAGGCAGTGGATCGGAGTCGTTGGCCAACTCGTAGCTGTCGCACAGGACGGTGTTGCCGTCGCTGTCCACAACGGGTGTCCCGTCGGGGTTGGTGGGCGTCACGATGACGGGCGTGTTGATGTCAGTGCCGGGCTGTGTGGTGGCCGGCGCGTTGCCGGTGGTCAACGGTGCCGACGCGGTCGCTCCGTTGGCGTCGGTGACGGTGATGACGAACCCGAACGTTCCGGCTGCGGTGGGGGTTCCGACGATCTCTCCGGTACCACTATCAAGGGCCAGGCCGGCGGGCAGGGTGCCGCTAGCAACTGCCCACGTGTAAGGCGTCGTGCCACCGGCAGCCGTCAACGTCGTGGCATAGGGTTGGCCGATCGAGCCGGACGGCAGCGGAGAAGCGGTGGTGATCGACACTGGGGAAACGACGGTGACGCTCGACCGGGCGCGGGCGCACACCCCGTAGGTGTCGCACACGTCGGCGTATATCTGCACCTGAGTGCCGATCGGCCGGTCGCCGCTGGCGAAGGTGACTGACGGGCGGTTGGTGTCGTGATCGGGCGCGCCATCGCCGTCAAGGTCCCATGCGTAGGTGAGCGTGTCGCCGTCAGCGTCGGTGGCGAAGACTGACACCGTGACCGTTTCGCCCTCGGGAACGGTGTACGGTCCTTGGACAGTGGCGACCGGGACGTGGTTGCCAGTAGGCGCATTGCCAACCCGGAACGTTGGGTTGCCGAACTGTTGAGTGAGTGCCGCACCATTGACGTTGGTGACGTTGCCGGCGTGGTCACCAGCCGCCAACCCCACCAGCGTGAAGACGCCCGTTGGGCTGTATTGGGGGAAGTGCACTCCCCCTTGGAACTCGCCCGGCGTCTGGGTGGGCGACAGCGAAGCGCCGGTGTTGCGGCCATCTTCGGACCGGAAGTAGGCAGTCACGGAAGAGGGTCCGGACAGATCGTCGGTCGCGGTCGCCCGGACCCGTATCAGGACCGGCCCAGCCCCGGCGTCAGCGACCTCGTCGATCAGTTCGAAGCCGGTGATCGTCGGAGGGGTGGTGTCGCCCTGGCCGGCGATGGTGAACGTGTGGGTGCCGAACTGCTGAGTGAGTGCCGCGCCATTGATGTTGGTGACGTTGCCGACCTGGTCACCAGCCGCCAACCCCACCAATGTGTATACGCCGCCCTCCCTGTACTGGGGAAAGTGGGCCGACCCTTGGAACTCCCCCGGTGTCTGGGTGCGCAACAGCGAAGCGCCGGTGTTGCGGCCATCTTCGGACCGGAAGTAGGCAGTCACGGAAGAGGGTCCGGACAGGTCGTCGGTCGCGGTCGCCCGCATTCGGATCTGGACTGGCCCGACATCGGTGTCGCCCGTGGTGTCGATCAGTTCGAAGCTGGTGATCGTCGGAGGGGTGGTGTCGCCCTGGCCCGCGATGGTGAACGTGTGGGTGCCGAACTGCTGAGTGAGTGCCGCGCCATTGATGTTGGTGACGTTGCCGACCTGGTCACCAGCCGCCAACCCCACCAATGTGTATACGCCGCCCTCCCTGTACTGGGGAAAGTGGGCCGACCCTTGGAACTCCCCCGGTGTCTGGGTGCGCAACAGCGAAGCGCCGGTGTTGCGGCCATCTTCGGACCGGAAGTAGGCAGTCACGGAAGAGGGTCCGGACAGGTCGTCGGTCGCGGTCGCCCGCATTCGGATCTGGACTGGCCCGACATCGGTGTCGCCCGTGGTGTCGATCAGTTCGAAGCTGGTGATCGTCGGAGGGGTGGTGTCGCCCCCGGTGTCCTGGGCATAGGCGCTCATGGGTGCGAGCGTGGCGAGCAGGACCATCAGGATGAATGCGATCGCGAACCGGCCACCCAGTCGGTTAGTTGCGGACATGTCTGGCTTCCCATCTGCGGTCAGGCAGGAGCAGCCCGAGCCCACCCCAACTCTCCGCTTCGATCCTTTGGCTCCGCCGTGCGCGGCCAATAAGAGAACGCGGAGCCTAGTATCCGGATAGTGGGCGAGCAAGGGCTGCCGGTGTGGCTATTCGCCTTGGTCGTGGACACCGATTGGGTCAGGGCCAGTGGGGCCGCCGGCGGTGGGGTTGGCCACGAACGCGGCAGTGACCCATCCGACCGCTTCGGCGAGCATCACTGCCGTCGACCCGGCCACGAAATCGGCAGCGAGCCGGGTGCCGTCGGCGTCGGCGAGGTTGCCGAAGGACAGGTCGTTGCCGTCGTCGCTGAACCATGACCAGCCCCACACCCCGGGGTCGGCCTTCCACCAGTGGAGCGTCCATCCGTCGAGTTCCACGACCACTCCGGTGCTGCCGTGGTCGATGTTGGTGACGGTGACGGTTGCGCCGCTGCCGTCGGCCGCGCCCCGTGCGGTGTCGGCGATCAGGTCGAGGACGTCATGGCCGACGGCGGCGGGGGTGTCGGGCACATCGAGGGTGGCGGTGCCGATCCGGGTGACCGTGCCAGTGGTGGGGTCGACCAGGAACGGCCGGCCCGGTTCGGTGCGGTTGCGGTCGTGGTGGGCCAGTCGGGTTCGGATCGCGGTCTTGATGGCGTCGGGGTCGACATCCCATGCGTCGGCGAGGTCGCGGGGGGTGACGTACTGGCGGGCAAGGTCGAACATCGTGGCGATGGCCGTGCCGGAGGAGTCGCGCAGTGCCGACCAGTCCCACCCGGCGGCGTCGCCGTCGATGCCGGCCATGCCGTCCTGCAACGACCACAGGGCGTCGGCGGCTTCGTTGGTGAGGTGGAAGGCCTCCCGGATGATGGCCATGACCGGGTCGGCGGAGAAGCCGGTCGTGTGGCCGTTGCGGCTGCTGTTGCCGTCGGCGATGCCGTCGGGGCCGATGGTGACGTCGGTGAACGTCTCGTCGGCGAAGGGGGTCGGAACGGGGGTGGTCGATCCGGTGCCGCGTCCCCACATGGCCCGGTAGATCGCCTCGACGCGGCCGGGGTCGGCCGCGTCGTCGACCGACGGGTGAGTCATGACGCGGTCGTAGGCGGTGTTGAACCGGTCGGTGAACACCTGATCGTTGCCGTTGACGTCGGTCGGGCCGAATACCGCTTCGATGGCGGCGTGAACGGCCATGTTGCCGTCGCAGAGGTCGTGGAGGTTGTCGGCGGTCGGGATCGGGCCGGTCCAGTCGTCGGCGTCGTGGCGGAACTGGGCGACGACGAGATCGGCAACGGCGTCGTAGCAGACGTCGGGGATGGTGTCGTCGGCGAAGGTGTGGGGGGTGACTGGGGTGGTGCCGGCGATGGTGTCGGTGCCGGGGGTTTCTGCGGGGAGGGCGAGGTGGCTGCGGGTGGAGACCAGCAGGCCGGCGAGGGTGACGGCGACCCGGTCGCGGACGGACTGGTCGCGGTGGTAGTCGGCGAATGCGTAGGTGTCGCCGTCGGGGGCGTGGAACGCCGAGGTCCAGATGTCGGCGGTCGAGCCGGTTGTGGGGTTGGTGGCGATGATGGTCCAGCGAAGCAGGTCGGTGTTGACCCGCAGCGTCCAGACGCAGGTGCCGTCTCTGCGGATGGGACCGGTCAGGGTGTGGGCGTCGCCTGCCCCGTCGTTGGCGGTGAAGCCGGGTTCCTCGGTGCGGAGCACGGCTGCGAGTTCGCGGTTGGCGACCCACCGGTTGGTCTGCTCGGCACCGAAGGTGGTGTCGTGCTCGGCGACATGGCCGAGGGCCTGCTGGTAGGTGCAGTTGCCGAGTTCGGCGAGGCGGCGGGCGAGGCCCTTGGCGCGGCTGTTGGACGTGGTCACGGGTGCTCTCCTTGTTGCGAACGCTGCCCGACCACGGGTTCGCACATCAGGTGAGGACGGCCGTGACGCGGCCTTGGGGGTTCTCGCTGGTGTGCTGCCGGTGACCTGGGTCCCTTCCGACTCCCTGTTCCGTCCGGGGTCGGGCCGGTGCGGTGTGCGGGGGTCGAGGCGCTAAGGGCTACTGCGCCTTGTTGCTACCGACCTTAGCACTCCGGTCCGGCACTGGCAAGTGGTGCCGAGCGACCGTGGGACGCCCCCGGATCATCGTCCCTGCACCACCATCATTTGGTCCGTGGGATCACAGGGGCCGTGAACCCATGATCGGCCGACAGGCCCGCAATCACCCCCGCAGGACCGCGAGCAGCCTGCCACCGCTCCGTGCCCCAGCCGAACTCGACGCAGGCCAGGAGGACAGCGAAACCGCCCCTCCACCCGAGCCACATCACATCGTCTTCGACGCCGAGGCAGACCCGTCTGACCGCGGCGGTCCAGCGTGCCTGGTCACGCGTCCCGGCCGCGTCGCGCAGTTCTGTCGCGAGTTCGGCGACCTTCTCCCAATGCAGGGCCCAGTCGTCTCGGAGCACCGAGACCTCGAGCGGATGATGGACGTTCTGCAGGAAGTCCGACCCGTACTCGGTGCCGTCGTCCCCGACCGTTCCCCACCACGTCACCCTGGGGGTCGGCGCGGTGCGGATCCCGATCCCCAGTCCATCGCAGGCCCACCACTGCCGGTGGAACCCGTCGGTGTTCAACGTCGGTCCGGTCACCGACCCGACGCCCATGTAATCGCGCAGGAAGTCCCGCGACATCGCGGTGCTTCGTGAAGGGACCGGGTCGGGGTCCGCATCACCTGACTGAATGTCCTGCCAGAATCCGTTGTCGGCCTCCCGCATGAGCCGATCGATGGCCTCGTCGTAGCGGTGGACGTTCCCTCCGTTGGCCTCCCCGAGCCATCCGAGCGCCATGGCCGCCGATGTACCCATGTGGGTCGACCAACCACGCGCCTCATGGTCGGCGAAGTAGTCAAGGGTGCCTTGCAGCGTGGCCTCGGGCAGTTCGAGGACTTTGGACAGCGGCCGACCGCGGTACTCCATGTGCCCGTGGCGGATCACAAGCGGGAGAGCCGCGTCGGGCAGCCCACCGTGGACGCGCTGGTAAGCCCAGACCGCAAACACAACCGCCTCGTTCGGCCGTCCGTCCCACGACACCCCGTGCCCTTCCAAGTAGCCGGACAGGGCTGTCGAGGCGGCCTCCTGCTCGGCGACGTGTGCCCGCCACCTCTCACGGGCGTCCTCCGTCGCGACCGCGCAACCATCGATGCGGATGGTTGCCAAGGTCGCCTCGACCATCGACGGGTCGTACCGGGAGTCGTTCACCAGATGCCAGCCGTCGGCTGCGTACCGGGCGATCACCGCCGCCTCGACATCGCGTCGACCGCGCGAAGCAACGACCGCTTCGAGGTGGATCGTAACGGCCTGCACGTCTCGGTGGTGGTCCTGGTGGGGGTATTCGCGGATCCGACGAACCTTGTCGCGAACGTGCCCAGTGAACCGTGCCCGCAGGCTCGTCGTCGTCTCCCCGACATAGATCGGGCAACCGCACCCCTCCGACTTCACCACGTAGATGTAGGCCATCCCCTTCGGAGGCGGCTTCGTGAACTCCACCGCGTCACGGAACGCCAACTGCTCCTCGGTCGGCATGAACGCCACAGAACTCTCCCCATCGGTACATCGACGACGCCTGCGGCACCCACCTGTTGAGGGAAGCCGCAGTCCCGGTCCTACCCGATGCCCTCCCTGCACTGCAAAACGGGTTGCTACGAGCCCACCGCTGCCAGTTCGTGGCGTTTCCGAGTCGCTTCGAGACCCGTGCAGGTGTGCTGGCGGCGCTCAGCCCGCGGCGAGGATGCGGAGGGTTTCGGCGACCAGGAGACGGCGGACCTCGAACACGACCGGGAAGTCAGAGGCGTACAGGGCGATCTCGTCGACCTGACGGTCGTAGTGGGTGGCGAGCGCGGCGGCGTCCACCCCCCGTCGGCGTGTCCCGGCCATGCCAGAGAGAACCTCGGTAAGCAACGGCAGGAGCTTGTCGACGGCCTTGACGAACCGTGCCTCGGGGTCGGCCATCGATTCGTAGGCCCGGATCGTGTTGGGCAGCCACGGCAGCGTCTGCCCGAACTCCTCATCGATCCGGTCGGTCGCGGCGGCTTCGTCGGCGGCCTTGGCGGCCCGTTCGTCCTCCGTCGCAGTCAGCGTGTCGACGTCACCGGCGTACCGCTCTGGCGCGTCGTGGACCAAGGCGTACTGGGCTACGTTGCCGACGTCGAGGGCAGGGAAGAACCTGGCCGCCAGCGAGCAGGCGATCATGCCGAGCATCACCGTGTGGGTGGCATCGTCCTCGCGGGTGGTGCCGTCGGGCAGCAGCGTGGCCCGTTGGATCGCACCGAAGGCCATGGCGAACCCGGCCATGTCCAGCATGGCGTCGGCGGTCGTTGCGGTGTCGCCGCCCGTGGTGACGGGGGCGGTGTTCGTGTGGGTGTTCATGTCGGTGGGGCCGGGCTGCGCCGCGGGAGGGCGTCGTTGGGTGGTGTGGGCCGTGGCCAGTGTGGGCGGGAGGTGTGACAGTCTTGGCCGGCCACCGGAGGGAAGGGGCCCGGTGGCGGCCAGGTCGGGTCAGGCGTCGGCGGTGGCGGCCTGCTCGGCGGCCGGTGCGTCCTGCTCGTCGGCGTCGGCGGGTGTGGGGGCCAGCAGTCCACCGAGGGCGGAGACGCGGTCCTCGAAGGTCTCGTGGGACCGGTCGTCGTAGGCGAGGTCCACGGCGATGACCAGCAGTCCGAACGCGCGGTTCTCGACCCGTTCGGTCCAGTCGGCGACGGCCTGCGCGTCGGCGTCGGCGGGGAAGGGGAAGTCCTCCATCGCGGTGTAGACGCAGGACCGGGCGCGGGTGTGGCTGCCGCCCTGTCGGTCCACCAGTGCCGACTCCCACACCTTGGCGCGGACGGCGGCGGCGTCGGCCTCGCCGAACTCCTGGCCGTTGCGGGCGGCGTTGTCGGCGGCGATGTCGAGACGGCGTGCGGTGATGACCTTGGCGCGGAGGCGGTGCTGGACGCGGTCGGCCATGTCGGCGATGACGCCGGCGAGGGCGCGGACGATCTTGGGGTCCACGTCGGCGGGGTCGGTGCCGCACTCGACGAGGATCGCGCGGGCCTTGGTGACGGCGCCCACGTAGCCGGCGAACTCGTAGGAGCCCAGGTTCGGCGACCCGTCGGACATGGTGGCCTCGTAGGGGGCTCGGTCGGGCTGCACGGTCATCGGTCCCTCCATCGCTTGGTTGTGTGCTATTTCTCCTAGCACTTGTGGTCGTGTGGCACAAGGACGGACTGGTCATCCACTCCCCCACCATTCCGGAGCCATGTGACAACCCCGCCCGCCCCCATCCACGTCGACGTCCGCCGCTGCCGTCGACCCCATGCGCTACCACGCCCCCGTGATCGACCTCACCGGGCGGAGCGCCGAACGGAGCGGCGGACGGGGACACCGTCGTGGTCAACTCTGACGGGTCGGAAGTGATCCCGACCGGGTACGCGAATGGGACCCGTGCTATGACGGCAACGTCGTAGGCCCCAGGCTCGCGCCGGTGCTGGGTGTGTCGGAACTCGATCCTCGGCAGGTGTACGTGCGCGTGCTGGGATGACCGCCACGGCGCGGCCTGCTGTCGCCCGATCAGGCGATGACCGGGGTGGCTTGGCGGTGTTCGGCGACCAGGTCCCCGATCGGGGGCCCGTAGGTCCTGGGGAGTTCGGCAAGGATCCTCGAGGCGATCCAGGCGGCCATCGGGACCGGCACCGCATTGCCGCACATCTCGTAGCGGCGCGTCGACGACATCGGCCGGCCGCGGACCTCCACATCCGTCCACCCGTCCGGGAACCCTTGCAACCTCTCCGCCTCCACCTCGGTGAGCCGGCGCGGCCGCCCGGATGCGGGGTCGATCACCAGATGGACTGTTCTCGCGACGGCGGTGTCGTACAGGTTCAGGGTGTTGGCGTAGCCGCCAGGTTCCCACGTCTCGGCGTCCTCTGACGTCTGGGCCCGCCCGGCCTTGCGCCACACCCGAACGGGCTCTGGTTCCACGCCACCGCTCAGGTCGAACCCGAGCTGGCCGCCGCCCGTTCGAGTGCCTCGGTCAACTCCTTGGGTAGCCGACCGCCAAGCCGCGACCCTCGGCCGAGCACCCCACTCGCGTGCTTCGGGCTCAAGAAGTGCGCGTCGGACGGCGTCCGATCCTCCACGATGTCCGACAACAAGCAGCCGTCGTCGGGCCTGGGGTACTCCGAAGCTGCGTGCGTCGACCAGCCGCCATCCCCCCACGTACCCGAGGTCGGCCAGGACCCCGATGACGGTGGCGAGATCCCTGCCGCCGTTGGAGTCGAGGAGTCCCTCGACGTTCTCGATAACAACCCATCGAGCTCGGGTTGTGTCGGCGATCCGGGCGAAGTCGAAGAAGAGGCCACTGCGCGTTCCTTCCTTGATGCCGCGCCGCTCGGCGTTCCCGCGGCTCAGGTCCTGACAGTTGTGCACGGTGATGCCGTAGGCGGTGTAGGACTCGTCGTCCTGCACACCGATGTTGAACACCTCGGTCGGGTCGGCCTCGGTGATGGTGCGAACAGGTGCCCAGACCCAGTCGCCTTCGACGAAGGCCTCCCGGTTCCGGGTCGGCAGCACGACCTGGTACCAGTCGCGCTGGTTGACCGTGCGGACTTCGATGACGGTGGTGTCGGCGGTCTCGACCTTGTGGATCGACACGGCCCGCCGGTGGACGTTCCGGGCGATCCTGGCCATCCCGTGAGCGAGCTGCTCGCTGACCGTCGTCGCCTTCACCTGCGGGGATGGACGGTTCTTGGTCTCCCGGTAGCCGTCGGCGTCGACCCAGCCCTGCCAGATCGCCTGCTGGTCCTCAATCGGGAGCCGGTACACCCATCCCGGGATCCGCTTGCCGTGGGCGTGTCGGCCGAAGCCCGACAGGAGCTTGCAGAGATCCTTGGACCCGATGCGGAACCTGACGGTCACCCCCACCCTCTGGGCCTTGCCGGTGGCGAAACCGGCTGCGGTGATCGCGGACCGCAGTACGTCGGCCTCCGACGGGTCACAGCAGACGAACACGTTCCACCAGCGCGACTCGACACGTGAGCCTCGCCTGCCCGTCAGGTTCTGGGGTCGACGCGAGTCGCGCACCCATCCGTCGCCGAGCCAGCGGCCAATCACGTAGCCGAGTGCAGGACCGATCGGTTCCTGGTCGGGGTCGGGGGTGTCGAGCTGGAACCCGACGAAGCAGTCCTTGTCGAGCAGTCCGGCCTCCACCCACTCCGGGTCGGACCACACGCGGCGGTAGTGGCCCTTCACGCCTATGGACGGGTCCCACGTCTGCCCCTTCCGACGGACGTAGAACGGGTGCTCCGCTGTCGTGGTGAACTCTGGAGCGCCCATGACCTTGACGTTGAGGGTGTCGGTCGCGTCCCGCTTCATGAGCTGCACGACCGGCATGTAGCGGCCCATGTGGGTACGAACCCGATCGCCCTCGCGAATCGTCTCGATCGGCCGGAAGCCGTCGGCGGTGTCCACCAACGTCCCGGCGGGGAAGCAGGGGAACCCGCCGACGAGCACGTCCGGGGCGGCCGGCGAGCCGATCTCGCGGACGTCGCCCAGGTTCGGCGTGTCAGGGAACCGGGCAGCCAACACCGCAGACGGGTTGGCGTCGATCTCGGCACACCACAGGCTGCGGAACCCGGCTCGTTGGAAGCCGAGTTCGAGCCCACCGATGCCACTGAAGCAGCCGGCCACGGTCGGGCGGCGGCCTTGGTGCGGTGCGGCGGTGGGGGTCATCGGATCGTCCATGGTGCGGGTGGTCGCCGACAGCCCGGCGGCGCATCCGGACCATTCCGCACAGACCCCGGGAGCATCCGCTGGGTCAACCACCGAGCCCGTACCAGTCTTCGTCGTCGTGGCCGTCTTCGTCGTGTTCGGCGTCGTCGTAGACCTCGAGTTCGTCAGCGTTCATCACCACCGCGTCGATGGTCCGGCCGGCCTTGATCGCGGCGGCGACCCGGTGGTTCCCGTCGTGGATGTAGACGTCGCCGCACCTGGTGACGAGTTCGATGGTGGCGTCGTCGCCGGTGGGCGGGTCGGCGACCATCGCGTCGACCCGAGCGGGGTCGATGTCTTGCTGGTTGGAGGCCCAGGCGGGGTCGGGTTGGATGTCGACCCAGGTTTCGTCGACGTCGTATCCGAGGTCGGTGATGACGTCGAAGACTGCGGTGATGTCGGCTGCGAGGGCCCGGTCGTAGGCGGGGTTGGCGATGCGGCCGGGCCCGTGAACGTGTCCGGCGTCGAGGTCGACGACGGTGGAGGCGAACGGGTCGGCGGTGGCGATCGCGACGGCCGGCCCCGTAGCGGTGGCGGTTCTCGGGGTGGCGGTGGTGGGGTGGCCGGCGGCGCAGCGGCCGGAGGTGCCGCGTGGGTGGCGGCAGGGACGGCCGTCACCAGCGGTGGCTCCGCAGTTGCCGTTCACCGCACGGGGGCCTTCGTCCAGGCGGTGCGGACGTCGTTGGCGGTGGCGGTGATGAGGGTGCCGTCGGCGGTGCGGATCCGGTGTCCGTTGACGTTCCAGCGGGCGAGGACTTCTTCGACGTGCATGGGGTCGCCGGGGCCCTCGGGGGTCCACGTGGGGGCGTAGGAGTCGGGATGGGCTTGGAGTTCGGCGTAGACGGCGACCTGGGTGTCGGTCAGGTCGGGGTGGGCGGCCTTGATGGGGTCGTGGCGGCGGTGGTGGGCCTTGATGGCGTCGATGGCGTCGAAGGTGCGGTCGTGGAACCAGCCGACCTCGTGGTCGAGGGCGGCCCTGCCGAGGTGGGCGGACAGCTCGTCGTGTTGCTCCTGGGCGTCGTTCCAAGGCTGCTCGAAGCCGTTGCCGTCCTCCCCCGTGGCACGAGCGGCGACGGCGTGGGCGAGCACGTCGATGCGGGCGGCGAGCAGTCGGTCGCGAATGGCGGCCAAGGCGGAGCGGACCCGCGGGGTCGTCCCTCCCGTGTGGAGGCGTCCGAGCTGGGCGTGGGCGGCGGCGATGTGGAAGGACGCCCGGTTGTTGCTGTCGGCTTCCCGGAGGGCGGTGAGGGTGGGTGCGGCAAGGTGGCCGTCGAGGTGGGCGATGGCGTCGTCCACTCGTGGGAGTGCCCATTGGGCGGCGGCGTCGAGTTCGGCGGCCGTCCCGGTGGCGTAGCCGTCGGCGTCCATGACGTCCTGCAGCCGGTCGCGGGCGTGGGCGGCGTGCTGGTAGGCCGGGTGGGTCGGGTCGGTGACCGGGGCTGCGAACGGGTCGGCGAGGCCGACCGTCGGGTGGGCGGCGGCCTGGCGGCTGTGCTGGGCGGTGGTGGCGACCTTGTGGCCGGCGGCGCAACGGGGCCCCTTGCCGGCCGGGTTGTTGCACGGTCCGGTCCTGGTCTGGTGTCCGCAGGTTCTCGTGGTCGTCATGGGATGCCCATTCCCGCTTCGCCTGCCCCGGGCGGTCGTGGCCTTGGGCCCACTGGCCACGCCCGAGGTATCGAAGCACGCACCACCTGTGCGCCTTTCATCGCTTGACTGTGTGCGGTGGGACTGACCCGTGCGGGCGGGTGGACTGGCCCCACCCGCTGGGTGTGGCGTTGCTCCCTGTTGACCGTCCACACTCGCGACGTCTGGGTCGGATGGGCTGCGTTCCCGTGGGTCACGGTCGACCATGCCGCAGCATGGGAACCAGGATGCTGTTTGTCGTGATCGCGGTGTTGCTGGGCGGGTGCGGAACGAACGAGCCCGCAGTCCCCTCTGCAGCTGGTGAGCTTGCCGATGTCCAGTCCTGCTCGGGGCTGGTCACACGGGTTGGTGAGCTGTCTGCTTCCGGGTCCATCGACGTCGACATGCTTACCGTTGATCTGGACACCCGGATCCGTGAGCTGGGCTGCGACGCTGCCCTTGTCACTGGCGCGCTGGATGACCATCGAGGGACCGGTGAGAACTTGCCCGATGAGGCGCTCCTGTCGTTGCTTCGCAACGGGGCGGTCACGCTGGAAGCCATGGCTGCGGCCAATGGCGGAGCCTATCCCACCAAGGCTGAGGTCTTGGCCGGTGAACTCCCTGGGGTGATGCACGGTGCCGCGTGGGACTACGTCACGACCGGGCCGGGGTTCGCATGCCTGTCCGTTGACGGACTCGACACCGTTTACGTGTCCAGCGATGGTTTGCGTTCGGGAGGCTGTCCCGCGATCGACTAGGCCGGGTTCCGTTGTGGGTTCGTTGGCGCTATGACGCGCCGGCGGCGAAGGCTGCGGCGAGGTCGTTGTCGTGGAGGTCCAAAACGGTGTCGTCGTGGCGGCGGGCGGTGTGGCCGGCGTCTCGCCATTGGCGGAGGGCGGTCTGGGGATTGGGGTGGCCGTGGTCGCCGGGCGTGTCAACGATGGCTTGGTAGGCGACGGCTTGGCTGAGGGTGAGGTTGGGATGGCGTCCGATGGTCCGGGCCAGGTGGGTGCGGGCGGTGAGGATCCGGTGGGCCTGTGCGGTGGTGGCGTGAGCGAGTGCGTCGACTTCTTCGGGGTGGGCGGGCCGTTGGAGATGGGCAGAGAGTGCGGAGTGGGCGTGGGTGGGGTCGTGCCATGGGGTTGCGGGGCGGTGGGTGGCGGGGGTGTTGGCGTACTGGTCGGCGGTGATGTGGGCGACCACGGCGATCCTGGTGGCCACGAGGTGGGCGTGGGCGTCGTGGAGGGCGGCGTGGGTGGAGGTTGTCGCGGCACGGTGCAGTGCAGCGGCGGCGCGGGCCAGGTGGCTGCGGGGGGTGCCGATTGGGCTGATGGGGGCGGTGTCGGCGGTGGCTGTGGGCAGTGCTTGGTGGATGGCGGTCAGTGCTTGGGTGGCGGCATGGTCGATCGCGGCGGGGGGTCCTTCGATGCTGCCGTCGGGCTGCAGGAGTGGGGTGAGGTGTGCGGTGGCCCGTGCGGGTGCCTGTGGGTCCTGGGGTGTGGTCGGGGGGTGGCAGGCGAACGGGTCGCTGGTGGCGATGGTGGCGGCGGTGGCGGCGGACGTTGTTGCGGGGCGGGTGGGTCGGTGGGCCGATGGGTGGCCGGCGGCGCAGCGGCCTGCGGTGCCTTGCGGGTTGGTGCAGGCTCGTCCGTTGGCGGTCGGGTGCCCGCAGGTCGTCGTGGTGGTCGGCATGACGTGGCCATTCCACGGGGCACCCCGGGGCGATGTCGGCTGTGCGGAGGTGGCCTACCGTCCACGGGATGGGTGATCTTGATCGTGCCGCCGGTCTTCTGTTGGCGCCTGCTGCTGCGGCCTGCACCGATCCGTCCTTGGTGCCCGATGTTGTGGCGTTGGTGGATCTTGCCGATCTGGTCGGGTCGGGCGGGTCGTTGCGTGAGATGCGGGCGGCTGTTCCGGATGGGGTGTCGGCGCCGCTGGTCGCCGGGGTGTTGGGGTTGCTGGGGCCGTCCGGGTCGACGTTGGCGGCGAGGACGGTCGGCGGCCGTCAGGCGGAGGCGGCGTCGGGGTGGGCGTCGCTGGTGTCGGCGGCGGTTGGCGGGCGGCCGCCGGGGGCAACGGTGTCAGCGGGGTCGGACCGGCTGTCGGTGGCGGTCGTCGAGGGACTGCGGTGGGGCGGGTCGGCGGTGCCGTGGGTGGCGACCAGGCGGGCCGGCCAGCTCCTGGCCAGGGACCGGCAGGCCCTCGTGCGTGTCGGGGTGCTGGCGGCGACGGGCGGCCGGCCCGACCGTGTCGGCTGGCCGGCGGCCGCAAGGCTGATCCCGCAGGCCCTGCGGACCGAACCCCCGTTGGCCGTCCCGTTGGACGATGGGTTGTGGGTGGGCAACCTGCCCGGTGTCCCGGTCGCGTTGGACGGCGGCTGTGACGCGGTGGTGTCGCTGTGCCGTATCGGCACCGAGGACGTCCCCGACGGGATCGAGGTCGCCGAGTTCCGGCTGATCGACGACCGGTCGGCGGCGGCCAACCCCAACGTCGGGTTCGTGCTGTCCGACGC
Source organism: Euzebya pacifica (assembly GCF_003344865.1). Taxonomy (GTDB): domain Bacteria; phylum Actinomycetota; class Nitriliruptoria; order Euzebyales; family Euzebyaceae; genus Euzebya; species Euzebya pacifica. The sequence continues at coordinate 92,382 of NZ_CP031166.1, read as the reverse complement.
GGCCGACACCGCCGAGGTGCTCATCGCCGAGGGGCGGACGGTGTTCCTGCACTGCCACGGTGGCAGATCGAGGTCGGCGTCGGTTGCGGCGCTGCTGCTCGCCCGGCGGCACGGCCTGTCGGCGGCCGGGGCGTACCAGCGGGTCCGAGCCGTGTTGCCGGAGGCGACCGATGACCGGTTCGGCAGGGCCGTCGCCCATCTCCTGTCCTGATCCCTTGGATAGGCTCCCCGGATGACGCTCAACGGTATCGAGCCGGTGTACGGGGCGACCTACGACACCGAACAGGTTGCGGCCATGTGTGCGCCGCACGACTCGCGCATCTCCTACCTGCCTGTCCACAACGGACGGGTCGTGGCGATCCGGGTTCGGGCCGACATGGACCCCTACGCCCCCGCTGAACTCCAGCTCGGTGCCTCGGCGGTCGACCTTGCCGTCCAGGCGCAGGACGAGGCGGCTGATGACGACGACGGGCTCCCGTGTTTCGTGCGGCCGTCCGACCAGCAGTCCTACTTCGTGTACCGGGGCCGGTGGCGTCCGGTGAAGCCGTTGGATCGCACCAAGGCCTTGTTGGACCGTGCCAGCGAGCTCGCGGAGGTGGTCGGAGTGCGCCGGGACCCGACGATCGTGGCGTTGCTGCGGATGGTTCCGGTTGATGCGGATGCGGAACGGTGGCAACGGCAGGTCGGCCGGTCCTGATCCGGCTTGGACCGGTTCACCGGGCCGCGGGGGCGGGGGCCATCCGTACCGCCTGTCGATCCGGTCCCTGCGAACCGCGACCCGTCGGTTGCGGGTGGCATGCCGCCCAGTATCGGCTGCCCTGTGCCTATTCCTCCCGCCAAGCCGAGACTGTGAAGTTGCCGGTGCCGATGCCGGAGAGCTGGTCGTCGTAGTGGAAGGCCCAGCCGCCCTGGTTGGTGATCTGGCCGCAGATCAGCGACCCGAAGATGTCGGCTTGGGCGTTGGAGGGGTTGCCGCCGCAGTCGGATTCCGGGGCGTAGATGCCTGCGGCGACGTAGCTGTGGTTGCCGATGTTGACGGGGTCACCATCGGAGAAGATCTGCACGTCGGCGGCGTCGGGCCGTGAAGCGGTGGAGCAGGCCGTGCAGTTCAGGGTGGCCTGGTTGCCGATGCTGATGGTTCCGTACACGTAGATCTCGACGGGTCCGCGGACGGTCACGTCGACGTTGCGGTCGATGGAGAAGTTGTCGAAGCACAGCACCTCGGTTGCCCCGGTGGTCCCGATCATGGTGTCGCTGGTGGCGTCGAAGTCGGGGAGTGGGTCGGGGCAGTTGGCGAGCTGGTCGTCGATGAAGCCGGTGTCCAGGGCCTGGTTGACACCGACGGCCAGGCGGGGCCCGAAGGTCCCGGATGGCGCGATGCCGTCGAGGAGGTCGGCGCACTGCCCGGCGATGTCGCGGCCGTCGCAGCGGGCGTAATCGGGCAACGCGTCGAAGTTGTGGAGCTGGACGCCGTCGACGTAGGTGTTGCCGTTGAGCCGGATGGTTTCGTTGGAGCCGACGATGCCGTTGCCGGTGGCGCCACTGCCGATGATGATGTCGTAGGAGTCTGCGGCGTTGCCGCCCCGGAGGGTGAACTGCCGGTCGGAGAACGCGGCGACGAAGAACAGGTTGGTGTCGCGGATCTCGATGGCGACCTGCCGGGTGACGTCCCCGACGTTGGCTCCTGCGGCGTTGGTCGAGGTTGATTCGACCTCCCACATCAACGGGTCGTCGCCGCGCGGGTTCTTGGTGGCGGTCCACGTGTAGGCGTTGCCGTCAAGGCTGCCAGACCCGGTGTAGGTGTAGCCGTCTGGGCGGTCGGCGAGTTCTTCGGCCGGGACGGCGCGCAGCAGGTACTGCACACCTGCCTGGGCGCCGGCGTCGGAGACCTGAACGACCTCGGTGTAGGCGCGGTCGTGGCGGGCGAACCGGGTGGACCCGATGACGTAGGTGACGAGTGCGGCGACGAACCCGGTGATCATGATGACGGCGAGCATGGCGAGGGGCAGGCTGCCCCGGTCGTCGGAGAAGTGGCGCATGGCGGTTATCCCAGGGTGTTGCGGAGGTAGACGGAGGAGGTCAGGTCCACCGTTCCGCCGTCGCGGGGCAGCAGACGGGTGAATCCGAACCGGACAGCGACGATGTCGGCGGCGGGTTGGCTGCCGTCGGTGGGCCAGGTCGTGCCGGCCGCGTTGGTGTAGACGAACGGGGCGGCGGCCGTGGGATCGAGGTCGAACAGCAGTGGGGTGGTGCCGGTGGACACCGGGGTGGTGCTGGTGAAGTCGGCGAACCGGGTGACGGTCACGTCGAGCTGGGTCCGGTCGGGGGTGAGTGCGTAGGCGTAGATGGCCCTGCTGGTGTCGTCGTAGGTGGTGACGGTGATGGAGTCGTCGGTGGCGGACATGATCGGGTCCGCTGCCCGGATCTGCCGGCTGATCCGTTCCATGCCGACTTCGAGGTTGTTGAGCGCCTCGATGCGGGCGGTGGCCGCCACGGATGCCTGCATGCTGCGGATGACGCTGCTCACCACGATCGTGCCGATGATCATGGACAGGCTCATGACGACGAGGAGTTCCACGAGGGTGAACCCGTCGTCGCGTCGGGGGGTTCCGGTCATGGGCAGGCGTCCTGGTGGCGGACACGGTCGATCGGGACGATCGCGGTGTCGACGGCGGTTTCGTTGTCTTCGGTCCGCACGACCCGCACTTCGATGGTGGTGGTGTCGTTGGTCAGGGTGGTCCCGGCGGGGAGGCGTGCGGTCCAGGTCGACGATTCGGTCCCCGAGCCGGTGTGGGTTGCGGCGACGGTGGCGTTGACGGAGGTCCAGCCGATGGTGACCGACCCTGCGGAGGCTTGGGCGATGCCGACGACGTCGACGGTGATGTCGACGGGGTTGCGGACGGTGTTGCTGGACGATCCGTTGCTGCTGGCGCAGATGCGGTCTGACAGGGTGATGGCGTCGACGCGCAGTTGGACCGGGTCGGATGGGGAGAACACGGTGACCTGCACCGTTGCGCTGTCGTCAGGGTCGGCACCCATGCCGTTGGTCCGGCCGGTCCAGTCAAAGGTGCCGGGGTCAAGTGCTGCGGTCCCGGCGCCGATCGTGGCCCGCCACAACGTCCCGTCGCCGTCGTCGTCGGTGAGGCTGACGGTGCCGCGGGTGGGTGCGTCGACCCGGACGGTCATGACCTCACCGCACGTGCGGGCGAACAGGTGGACGTCGTCCCTGAGGAACCCGGAGGGGCTCAGCTCGATGACGGTGGGGGTGATGGAGAAGTCCAGCAGTTCACCCGGTGTGCAGTCGGCCGGCGGCTCCTCCACCGGCACCTCGGCCGGGGTCGGGACTCGGGTGGTGCGTGCCTCGGTGGTGTGGGGTGTGCCGGCGGGTCCGTCCCAGGCGAGACGGACGACGATCTCCTTGTGGTTCTGGGTCCCTGGGACGGCGGGGTCGTCGACCCACACGATCTCCTGTTCGACGTCGTAGTCGACCCCGCCCACGGTCACGTCCCCGTCGTTCATCCGCGGCCGGTCCGCACGGAACCCGGCGGGACATTCGCTGCTGATCGCCACCGTTGTGCCTGATGGGCTGGTCGCTGCGTAGTCCGGGTCGGTTGTGTCGAACCCGATGCATGGCCAGGGCAGCGTTCGGACGTCCTCGAGCAATCGGGCGACCAGGTGTGTGCCCTCGACGGTCTGCTCGTTGGTCGACACGGTGCGGAGCGACTGGATGATGACGCCCGCCAAAGCGGTCAGGGTGATCGTGATGATCACAATCGAGACCATCATCTCGGCAAGGGTGATGCCGGATTCGTCGGTGTGGATGCCTCTCATTGGAGTCAACGATCGGCGGTGGGTCGGATCACACCGCCCGGGTCAGCCACGGTGGTGGCCGCAGCACTGGTGACTGGCCCGGCTGGCAGTGGACGTCGTCCGTGGAGGCGCCGGAGCAGGCGGCGGCCACGCAGACGACCTACGGGGCCATGACGATCCCGAGGACCTGTTGGTTGGGAGCCCCACCGGGGTGAGAAGGCCCTACGCGCACGGTCGCCCGTGGACCCTCACCGCGTCCATCCGGGGTTGAGCGCGGCAATGTCGGCGGCGTTCTCGCCGATCGTTCGGTCGTCAGCGGCGAGCGGCCCGGCGAGCGCGCCGGCCCACTTGTCCGCGATCCGGTCTCACATGACCTTCAGCAACCGTAGGACGGTGAGTGCGGCGTCCAGTGGGCTGCTGCCCTTCGCGTGCAGCCCGGTTGGAACGGTGTCGGTGCGGGTCGCGGTGGTGAGGGTGGCGATGGACCAGTCGGTGTCGTTGATGTCGATGGTGACCCGGCCGTCGGGCCGGGTCGCGGTGAGCCGGGCGGGACGGTTGGTGCCGACGTGGCGGGGGTCGTGTCCGAGGAGGCGCAGCATCGCGGCTGCGGCGCGGGCCGGGACCGCGGGTGCGGTGTGGCCGTCGATGACGGCACGGACGTCGCTGTGGCTTGCCGGGTCGGTCGTGGCGAGGTCGTCACGGTCGACGACGTTGACGGCGGCCTGGTGGTTGAGAGCCGGGAAGGCGGTCTTGATGGCCTTGATGGCCTTCTTCCGCGCCTTCCCCGAGGGGCGGACGGTGGGGCGGTCGGGGCGGTGGTCGTCGCAGGCGTGGGGGGCGTCGTCGTCGTCGAGGTCGCACACCGTCGCGGGGGCGTGGCAGGTGTCGCAGGTCGTTCCCGGTTCGGCCGGCACGATCGACCGGCCCCGAGGGGCCGTGACGGGCACGTAGGTGCTGTCGGCGACGGGGACGTGATCGGCGTCGGTGTCGTGGTCGATGTCGTCAAGGCCGACGGTGCCGCCGAAGTGGTGGGCGACCCCGTCGTCGCCGGTGAACATCGGCTGGCCGCACTCCGCGCAGCACTCCTCCGGTTCGTCGGCGGGGTCGGTGAGGGCCGCCCAGGTGCCGTCCGGCCCGTTGAGGGTGTCGGCGGCCCACTTGGTGAACGACGGGTGCTCGAAGATCGAATCGTTCCCGAAGTCGCAGACCGCACCGGTGGTGGTCATCCCGTCGGAGGTCCGCGCTTCCACGATCTGGGGGCCGTCGGCGGTCGGGACGACGCGGACGGCAACGACGGTCTGGTTGGGGTAGTTCTCCCGGTAGGCCTCGGTGAGCGCCGGCATCCATCCGGTCGGTCCTGCCGGCCGGTCCGGGTCATCGGAGTCGGTCGGGCGTCCGGGGCCGGCGTCGGGGATCGTCACGGTGACGGCCTGCCCGCTGATGCCGTACTTGTGCTCGGCGAAGGGGTCGTCGTGGACGACGTCGGCCCACGTCCAGTACGAGTCGACGTTCTTGGCGATCTCGCCTGCGGTGTCGAGCAGGCCGTCGTCGGCGTGGTCGGTGCCGTCGGCGAACCGGATGGCGGCGACGTCGGTGAACCAGCCGTCGATGTCGTCGTGGAAGCCGACGTCGATTGCGGCGATGCGGGGCAGGTCGGGGAACGCGGCTCTCATGTCGCCGGCGAACACGGCGGTCCAGTCAGCCAATGCGGTGTCGATGGCGCGGGACTGGGCGGCACGCAAGTCGCGGCGGGCCTTCCCGGCGTCGCTGCTGGTGTCGGGGCGGGCCTTGGGGGTGGGGATGACCGGCGCGAGGGCGTAGTCCTCGCCGTCAACGACCAAGAAGTACCGCTCGATCGCTTCGGCGCGATCGGTGGGGATCGGGCTGTTGAGTTCCTCGGCCCACCATTCGGTGACGTAGGCGTGGAGGTGGTCGAGGCCCTCGTCCTGGGTGTCGAACACGAAGGCGTCGATGCCGTGGGCGTGGCTGATGGTGAGGGCCCACTGCTGGGTGGTCACGGTGCTCATCGGAGTTCCTTCCGGCACGGTCTGGGACTGCCCCGGCCGGTTCCGTCCCTGCGTGCCAAAGGTGTCTACCGATGGTCCGTTGGTCCGGTGGTCGTTTCCGCCGATCGGCGGTGTTCGGGCCCTCGTTGCCTCGCACCGCCGGGGGGTGATCTGGCTCCGACCCGGGAAGCGGCCACCCGCTCCCCGACCCAGAGCCTATCACCGTATCGCTATCATGTCTAGCACATTATTGGGTTCGGGCCTGTCATCGGTTGACCCGGCTGTCCGGAGTCAGCCGGGCTGGCCGTCGCGGGCGATCCGCGCGAGTCGCTTCGCGGCGCGCAACGGGTCGCCGCCGTAGGGGGGCAGACCGGTCGGGACCGCCGCCGCCGTGCGCAGCGTCCGGCTGATCATGGCCGTCTGCCAAGCCCCCTCGACGGCCTCTACCGCGCCGGCGCGGCCGTGGACAAGGATCCGGTCGCCGCGGCCCTCGATCCGGGCGTCGGCACCTTGACGGCCGATGAGGTGGACCACCGACCGGCAGGTCACCCGACCGGACGTGCACGCCTCGGTGATCGCGGTCACAGCCGACCGGTCGGTGGGGTCGATCGCGCCCAGGTCGCCGTCTGCGGCGTTGACGGCCTGCTGGTGGGTCAGGTCGGGCAGCAGCGCCTTGATGGCCTTCACCGCCACCCGGCGGGCCCCCTCGGACATGTGTCCGAACGGGGCGACGTTGCTGCCGTCGGGCATCGGATAGGGGTCGCAGTCGTGGCCGAGCAGACGAGCGGATGTGGCGCAGATGAGGCCGCACGCGGGGCACGACACCGGCGTTGGGAACTCGGCAGACGGGTCATCGCTGCCGGTGTAGCGGTCGGCGCCGGCCACCTGCCGTGCCGGGTCGCGCGGTTCGGCGAGCGTGGTGCATGCCGCCCCCGGCCCGGCCTCCTCCCGCGTCGGCGCCCACGACACGGTGCCGCCGTTGACGGCGACCCAGACGGTGCGGGGCGCCTGCGGGCGGACCTCATGGGCGGGGAGGCCGTTGGCATCGGTGGGGTGAAGCGCCAACTGGCCGTGCCGGCTGGGAGTTGGCCCGGCGGGGCGAAGTGCGACATCGGAAACGGCGGCGATGGGGCCCGTGCTGTTCGGATCGCTGGACAACGGTTCCGAGGCCGGGCGGACGTCGGACAGGTCGGCCAACGGCTGCCGTTCGATCTGGTGGAGGTCGAAGGACTTGCCGAACAGGACGTCCCGGCCGTACAGGGCTATGGCGCTGTCCCCGAACGCGAGGAAGGATTGCCATGCGTTGAACAGGCCCTGGACCTCTTCGGTGGCGAAGCCGATGTCGGCGTCGTCGTCATCGGCGGTGATCTCCACCCAGCCGAGCGGGACCTCGGAGCCGTCGTCCTCGGTGTCGAAGGTCACCGTGACGGTGGCGGGGTGGACGTCGAAGGCCTCGAAGGCCTCGATCAGGTCGGCGAGGAGGTCGCTGGCCGCTGCGGCGTGGATGCGCCGTTCGAGCAGGGCCTTCTGGGCGTGGAGGGATGCGAGGTCTGACATCGGTGTTCCTTCCGGCACGGTGCGCGGGACGTGTCGCCCGGCCGGTTCCGTCCCTACGTGCCAAAGGTGTCATCCGATGGGTTGTGGTCCGGTGGTCGTCCTCCGCCCCTGGCGGCATTCGCTCCCTCATCGCCCTGGTGCGCCGCCGGGGGCGTGAGGGCTCGGGACCCGGAAGCGGCCACCCGCTCCCACACACACCCTACCGCCGTTGTGCTAACACTGCAAGCAATTGCGGATGGTTCGGGCTGCGTGCCAGCGGGCACGTGAAGGCCCGCCGCTCAGCCGCCCGGCGGCGGTTGCGGTGGCGAGCAAGCTCCCGTGCAGGGCCACGAGGGGGCGACGCGACCGCGATGCGGCCGCAGGTGTCGGCGGCCGAGGACACGGTTCTCCTCACCCGGCGGTCCGGACCCTTGCCGGGTTGGCGGTCGCCGGAACGGTCCGGGTTCGAGGACGTCATCCGTCGTCCCGAACCCACCAGATGGAGACCATCCACCATGAACCCCTTCAACCTCTCGTTCCCGTCCTCCCCCACCGGCCCCGTCGTGGCAGCCGTCGTCTACGCCGCAACGCTGACGTTCCTGGCGCTCGGCTTCCCTGCCGTCCCCACCCCCGCATCAGCCGCAGCGGCGGCCGTCCCCGCCATCCTCGTGGGCGGTTTGGTCCATCACGTCGTGGCGGCGTTGCACCGCCGGTGGGAGGTGCGCCGGGCCGCGACCGAGGCGGAGGAGGCCGCCAGGCGCGAGCGGATCCGCCAGCTCCTGGCCCCCTGACGCCGGGACTCAGAGGAGCCGGTCCTGGATCGCCGGGACCGGCACCCCGCCGTTGGCGGCGGCCAGGAGCGTGTCGGCATGGCACCTGCGTGGGGCGCACCAGCAGTGGAGGTCCTTGCCGGCGAGCTCGCCGATGCGGGCGCGGAGCGGGGCGGCGTCGGAGTGGGTGTGGAACCAGTCATGGAAGCGGGCGCGCACGTCGTCGCGGTCGGCCTCCCGCGCCATCGGGAACGGGTTGCCCCAGTCGGTGCGGCGGTCCACCCGCACGGCACCGGGCGGGACGGGGCCGTCGCGCAGGTTGCGGACCGTCGGGACGGTCATCCGACCCTTGGCATTCCGTCAGCGAGCAGGTCGCTGATGATCCCGTCGGTGGATGCGCCAGCGATCCCGAAGCCCTGGTAGCGGTGGACGCCAAGGTCGGTGACGCAGGCGACTTCGGCGGGGTGCTCGAGCCCGCAGGCGGTGACGTGCATCCCGAGTTCGTCGGCGAGGCCGATGAGGTGGCGGACGACCGCCCGGTTGCGGGGGTTGCGGTGGATTCCGGAGATCAGCCACTGGTCGAGCTTGATGCCGTCGAACGGGACGATGGCGAGCCAGCCGAGGTCGGCACGGTCGGCACCGAAGTGGTCGATGACGGCCCCGATGCCGTCGTGGTGGAGGCGGCGGACGGTGTCGGCGACGCGTTGCTGGCTGGCGTCGCCCTTGATCTCCACTGTGAGCCTCCTGGCCGGCAGGCCCAGGGCGGCTGCGGCGGCGGTGACGGTGTCGGCGATGTGGCCGAGGTCGCCGACGAACACGTTCAGGCTCAGCGAGAGGTCGGGGTGGCCGGCCGTGTGCCAGCGGTGCAGTGCGGCGAAGGACTCGGCGACCATCGCGTTGGTCAGGGCCATTCCGGGGCCGCCCTGCTCGATGACGTCGATGATGTGCTGGCCTGACCGGGGCCGGTCGGGGTTGCCGGGGCGCCAGCGGGCGAGCGCTTCGACTGCCACGATGCGGCCGGTCCGGTCGATCGTCGGCTGGTAGTGGGGGCGCAGCTTCCCGGCGGGGTCGCCGAGGCAATCCCTGATCACTGCCAGGTCGCTGTTGGAGGCGCTCAAGTGGGATCTCCCGAGGTCCGGACGAAGGTCAGGCCCTGATGGTCGACCGCCGGGATCCCAACGCCACCCCGGCACGGTTGCGCCTCGAAGCGGTTGCCCGGCCGCAGTCCGCTTTGGACAGCGGGCCCTGTGCCGGTCAGTCGGTTGCGCGTGCCGCTGCCTCGTCGGCGAGGGCGTGACGTGGTCCCGGCTGACGCATGAGGGTGTCGAGCGCACGGTCGGGGTTGGTGTCGTGGTTGCGGGCGAGCAGGGCGACGCGGTGGGTGCCGCGCGGACCCCAGCACTCCCACTCCTTGACCTTCTCGGTGGTGCCGGTGACCCGGCGGCCCATGGCCATGTCCATGGCGAGACGGTGGCCGGGTATCTGCCGCGTGGCCCACTTCTGCACGAGCACACCGATGAGGGCGGCTTCGCCGTCCTGCCGTTCGGCGTGCAGGTCGCGTGGCGGGTCGCCGTCGCCGGCGAGGACCAGGAGGACGTCGAGTTCGGGGCCGCCCGGTCGGCCCTGCACGACGCGGACGCCGTGGCGGGCTGCGGCCCGGCGGGTCTGGATGATCGCGTGGTTCACGCGTCGGTCCCCGCGACGATGGCGGCGACCTTCGCGAGGGCGGCGTCGACGTCGAAGTCGGCGGACTGCGCGTCCCTGACGGCGGTGCCGATGGCGATGCAGCGGCGGACCTTGGCGGCGCGGACCTCTTCCTCGGCGGTCATCGGTGGGACGGTCAGGTCGACGGGGTCCATTGCGGTGGGGGCTGGCCAGTCGGCGTACCGGTCGCTGCCGGACTCGTAGATGGTCCGTGGCGCGAGGGGCCGCAGGTCGCCGGTGGCGACGGCCTTGGCGTGGAAGCCGCCCTGCCCGACGGAGCCGTCGGCGTGGCGTCGCGGCAGTTCGTGGGGTTGCCAGTCGCCGACGAGGGCCTCGCAGCGGATCTTCTTGCCGTCGGGGGTATCGACGACGGTGCCTCGGATCCACCGGTTGCGGCCGGCCTCGCCGTGGACGGCGGTGCCGGCCGGGAAGGCGTCGGCCTCCTCCTTGTCGCGGCGGGCGAGGTCGGCGAACAGCAGGTCGCTGCGGACGGCGGTGAGGATCCGGTCGGAGGTGAACACGTCGGTGACGCCGGCGTAGTCGCCGTCGTAGACCTTGCCGTTGATCTCCATGGGTTCGTTGACGATGACGCAGTGCCACACGCCCCGGCCGGCGCTGCCGATGACCTCCCACAGGGCGTTGCTGTCGCCGTGGACGGACCGGAAGGTCATGCCCTTGCGAACGCGGGTGGGTGCGGGGGTGGCGGTTGCAGTGCTCATGACAGGTCCTTCCGTTGTGGACGAGTCCCACCCGGTGGCGATGCTGCGCCGCCGTGGAGCTTCGGGTGGGCGCGGCCGGGTTCTACGGGGCCGTCAGTGCGTCGATCGTTGGGCCGACGACAACGGTGAACGTGACCTGCCCGCCGGTGGCGGCTGACGCGGCGGTGAGGAGTCGGTTGAGTTCTGCGGCGACGGCATCGGGGGTGCCGTCGACGCCGTCGACGTGGGTCTGGATGGTGACGGCGGTGGCGGGGCCGCAGCCCTGCAGGGTGCCGTTCTGCCAGTTCGACATCTGGCCTTCCTCGTCGTCGCGGTGGATCTCGACGGGGGCTGCCGTGGCGTTGCGGTTCATGTTCGTCCCTTCCCTGGCCGGTATCCCCAACCGACCCACCATAGTTCGCTACTACTACTAGCACTTGTGTGCGGTTGGGTCAAGGTGCTCCGGCCGACCTCGCCAGCGAGGGCACCGGTCGGCTGCCACTTGGCCATGAGCGCTCCGAGCGCCTGCTGCGGGCCGAGGCCGGCGGCGATCACCCGATAGCAGGCGGTCACGTCGAACCCGTGGCGGTGCAGCATGTTGAGTGCCGCCGTCTCCTCGCCGCGCATCCACCGCTGCCCGGCGTAGTGGGCGACCATGAGGTCCTCGGGACGGTCGTGGCCGAGGCGTGCCGCTTCGGTGGCGCAGGCGTCAGGGTCGACCAGGTCGGTGTTGAAGCCGGGGTCGATGCCGTCGAGGAACACGGCCCGGTCGCCGGTGCCGAACGGGCCGCCGCTCATGACGCGGTGACGGCCGGTTCACCACAGGTGATGCAGGCGGCGTGCTCGGGCCGTCCGCACTGGTCGAGGACCATGTCGTGGCCGCCCAGGGCGCGGCACAGAACGGCCCTGATGCCATCGAGGTGGACGGTGGCCTCGTCGTAGGCGGCGTCGTCCAGTGCGTCGAGCAGGACGTCGGTGACGCCGTCGAGGGCGACGTTGAACCGCTGCTCGACGTCGGCGCGTTGGGGGGCGGTCGTGGTCATGATCGGCCTTGGGTGGAGGGGGGCGGGTTGGCACAGGCCGTTCTAGCCGTCGATCTGGGCGTCGGCGTCCCGGCCAGTCCGGTCGTGACGGTCGGCGAGGTGGGCCTTGGCAACACGTCGTGCCGCGGCCTTTGGGGCGCTGTCTGTGTTGATGGTGGCGGACCATCCGCAGTCGCAGGACAGCTCGTAGCCGTACAGGGTCCGCTTGGGCGCAATGCGGGTGCGTCCACGCACGTAGCGGCGCATCCGCACGACGACCTCGTGGTGGTGGGGCGGCTTGGGCTTGTCGCCGGCGAGGATGGCAAGGCAGTCGGAGCACGTCGGCACCCGCGTCTCCCCCGGCGTGGTCGGCAGGCCGATGACGTCGCCGCCGCCACACAGCAACGGGTGGCTGTCGCCCTCCGCCGGGGCCGGGCCGTCGATGGCGTGCCACACCACGGTGTCGGGCTTGCCGGGGACGGTGGCGCGGATCAGTTCCCTGGTGCAGAGCACCGCAGTGCCGGTGGTCCTCGACATCGTCACGTCCAGTCCGGTCGGTGGAGGAGGGTGAGCCGTTCGGGTCCGATCGGCAGGCAGCTGCGACGCTCGAACGGCGCGTCGGCGTCGAGGTCCAGGCCGGTGGTGTCCACGGCGAAGGCGGCCAGTTCCACGTCGTCGCCGAACTCGTCGCCGAACCAGCCCGCCAGCGCTGTGTCGACGGCGTCGGTGTCGGTGAACAGGTACACGCCGGCGGTGTCGGCGATCCGGCCGGTCCGCGGTCCGGCGGCGGCTCGCAGACCCTCGGTGAGGACCGACGGGACGTTGACGGCGGGGGTGAGGTGGAACATGACGGTCACCCGATGCCTCCTGCGGGCCAGTCGTCACGGAACATCCCGGCGCGGTACACCTGCTCGGCGAGCTCGGGGAAATGGATGCCGGTCGCGACACCCTTGACGGTCCAGCGGTCGCCGGACTGGTGGACGCGCCGCACGGTGTAGGTGTCGTCGGCGGCGAGTTGGACCTCCACCCGGTAGCCGGAGCCGCACGGCAACTCGAGGACGGGGACGGGATGGGAGGTGCCGTCGGGGTCGTGCTCGACGGACAGGCGGACGGTGCGGCGGCCGCCGGAGACGGCGGCGACGGTGCCCGCGCCGATCTGGGCGAGGGTCACGGCCGGGTCGAAGTCGCGATGGACGGTGGTGTCGGCGGTCATCGGGTCCTCCCGGTGCAGCGGGCCTCGTGGCGCCGGACCGAGGCGACGAGCGCGCGGGCGTAGACGGCGTCCAGCGACGGGCCGTGGTGCCCGCAGGCGCAGGCGACGCGCAGCCGTCCGGCGCCGGCCGGGACGATCTCGACTGCACGGAACCCCGCCGCGACCTCCGCGCGGGCGCTGGTCGTCATCGGGACGTCCCGTGGGTCGCGCAGGGGATGCCGGGCGCGTGGACCTGCTGGGCGCAGTTGCCGTCACGGCGGCGGAGCGGCCGGTTGCAGCGGAACCCACCGGGCGGCGCGCCGACTGCCTCCTGCCCGAAGGCGCGGGAGGCGATGAAGGAGTCGACCTGCTCGTCGGTCCACAGGTCGTGGGTGACGAGGCAGTGGAAACAGACCCGTCGGGTGCCGTACCGCGGGAAGTACGCGGTGATGACGGTGCAGCCCCGGCAGGCGGTCAGGCCGCAGGCGAAGCAGCGAGTGCGAACGGGGGCGTCGCGGTCGGCAGCGTCGATGCAGCCGTGGGTGACCACGTCGCAGCCGGTGTGGGGTGGAACTGTCGCCCTCATCATGATCTCCCTTCCCAAGGACCTAAGTGCTATTTATCCTAGCACTCTATCGGTGGGTGTCAAGGGGTCGTGAGCGGGCTGTCAGGTCTCACCGAACCTGCGTATGTCCCGAAGCGGGTCCCCGCGATGGCTACATGGGATCACCCCAGGCGCCTAGGGCTGCGTGGTAGGCCTCTATGTCCATCCGGCCCGCCGTGGCGATAGGTTCCAGTTGGCGGAGCAACTCCATGAGAAAGCTGATCATCGCAATGGGCTGCTGGGCGATGTGCAGGTATCCGGGTGGGTGCTCCCTGAAACTTCCGGCCGCAACGGCCGTACCGAGGGAAAGGCGCCCCTCCTCGCCGTACTCCGCTACACCGTCGTGGAGTGCAGTAGCCAAGGTGTCGTGCAGGTTCCCCCAAGCCCATTCGCTTTCTGATGCAACGATCCCGGCAAGAATCGGGCCGTGCGGAGCGGCCTGTTGTTGGCCATGAGCCGTGTGAATCGCTGGTGCGAGAGTGCGGACAAGACGTCTCACGGATGCGGCTTTCTTCATGGCCATCAGGACATTGGGCCTGTTGAGCAGAGGCTTCGCCTCGAGGACGGCATAGACCGACTCGATGGGCACGTACTGGGCTTGCTCGTTGTCCGGGCTCGACAACAGTGCCGGTGAGTACTGCCGGTCGTACAGGATGATGTCCTGCTGCTCGCTCTTGCCACCCTCGCTGTCAACAACGAACCCGGTCCCGACCTGATACCGCCACGGCAGGAAGTTGCGGAGGACTGGACGCCACGCCTGACCTTCGGCTACGTCCCCAGCAGTCCCTGGGTGACCCTCCGCCTTCGCCTCCGCCAGTGCTGCCTTCAACTGGTCCTGTCTGGCGAGGAGTCGGTTCGCCAGGTCGTCGGGCATGGCTGCTCTCCTTCACGTCGAGTGGTTCGGCGGCAACTCGGATCAGGCGCGTGCGCCGCTGAGAGTGGCGACACCGACTTCCTGGTCGTCATGACGGATTTCGATGACTTTGTACCCCTTGGCGCGGAGCAGGTTGCGCTTCTTGGCGTCGGCCCTCGCCACGTACCCCTCGTTATGCACGGATCCGTCGAGGAGAGCCCTGACGCCTGATGCCTCGTAGTAGAGATCGGCTTCAGCGATCAGTCCGGCAACGGGTCAGGGGTGGCGAGCGTGCATTGGGACCGGGATGCCCTTCGCCATGATCGCCTCGACCATCGACTTCTCGGTCGCGGAGTCGCAGGTTGGCTTACCGTCCGGGCCGGCGTGGACGGCAACCCAGTCGCTCGTCACCGCCCTCGCCGTGAAGATGCTCCCGTGGGTGGCGGGGACCCACTCCCCTGCCACGGTGCGGTCGAGGTGGTCGTGGTGGAACTGGTTGTAGAAGCTGCAGAGGCACTCGTAGCAGGACGTGTCGCACGCGTGCGGTTCCGTCGCACCGGTCGCCGGGTCCATGAGGAGGACCTCGAGCGCGCGGTTGACGTCTTCGTCCCACTCTTCCTGCAAGCGGCTGAGGACGCCGATGCCGCCTTCGTCCATCTCGTAGATCGGATGCGCCGCCCACCTGGGATATCAGGGTGGGGAGGACGCGTCCGTTGATCTCGGCCTCGTCGATGCGAACCTGACGGAGATGCCGGCAGTGCTGCTGGGAGGACGGCTCGAGCCGGCAGCGGCGCCGTGACGGTCGCAATGGAAGTACCGGGAGCGAGAGGCTCGACTCGGGCCGTCCTCGTCCGTGCGGCCCGTAGCGACAGGGGGTCGACGCTTGCCTTTGCAGAAGACGGCGGCGTTGTTCATCGGCACGTCGTCGGAGTCGGCCCAGTGGCCGCCCCAGGGGTGGTCGGGGTGGTCAGTCCACCGGTAAACGGTCCTGTCGGGGGCGACGAGGTCGTGGCCGGGGTGGGCACCGAGGTGGTCGTTGCCGGTGGCGGCGTTCACGGGTCCTCATTGGTCCTCCTGGTCGGGGTCGGCTGCGGCGGTGACGGCGATGAGGCCGACGAGGGGGTCCTCGGGGTTCCAGGTGACGGTGCGGCCGCCGGCGAACACTTGGCCGCCGGCGAGCTCGACAACGGTCTCCACACAGGACCGGCATGCCCCCCGTGCGGTGGCGTGGGGGTCACCGCACAGCGCGGGGTGTCCGGGCGTGAACGGTGAGGCCGCCAGCCCGACCATCCGGTGGGCCCACCGGTCCCCCGCCGGCGTCACGGCAAGGTGCGTCAGGCTGCCGGCGGGCAGCCGCCGCATCGCGAGAGCCGGGGGGCGGCCCGGCCCGGTCCGCGGCGGATCGACCCGGCTGCGTAACGCGGGGTGGAACGTCGCAGCGAACGCGTTGGCCGCCACGACACCGGCGGACAGCCCGACGAAGGACGGGTGCGGGAGCCCTGCCGTCCAAGCCACCAGTCCGGCGGCCCCCACGCCGGCCAGTGCTGCTGCAGGGCCGGTGAGGAACGTCGACGGGCGCGAGGACGCGTGGGCGGCGATTCCCGCCGTCAGTGCCCATGCGGCTGCGAGCAGCACCAACGGGGCGGCCCATGGGCCGGATCCGACGGCCGCTACGACGGTGAAGAGGACGACCAGTGCGACGGTGCCGCGCAGCGCCAACCGCAGGCCCGCCTCGATCCCTTCCTGGGCGTAGCCGATCACCGGGTCGCCGCTGCCGGCCGCGGGGGCGCTCATGCGGGGCCGGTCAGCGGAGGACGGTGACGGGACGTCCGGTTGCGCCGGCGGCTGCGAGGGCGACCTTGGCGGTCAGGCATCGGCGGGCTCCCGTCGGGTGGTGACGGCTGGTGCGGACACGTTGCCGTGTCGAGGTCGCTCATGGTTGGGTGTCCCCGTCGTGCGGGGCGGCACTCAGGCGATGCGGTGGTCGGGCAGCCCGTCGGTGGTGTCGTTGGAGCCGGGGTGGACGTACCAGTCGCCTGGTTCGACCATGACGGTGCGGGGCAGGCCGGCCTCGTCGACGGCGGCTTCGACGGCATCGGTGAAGGACTCGTCGTCGGCGAACAGCACGTCGATCTCGACGAGGACGTAGGCGGGAACGGTGACGGTGAGGGTGGCCATGGTCAGTAGACGTACAGGGTGTTGACGTCGGCCATCGCGATCCGGCGGGTGGTTCCGCGGACGCCGGTGTCGGTGTTGATGGGGGTGGCGGTGATCGCCCCGTCGTCCTGGCCGAGTTCGACGTCCTGGCCGTTGAGGGCGACGATGTAGCCGGCTTCGGCCATGGGGGCGATGACGCGGAGGAGCTGGTCGTCCGACGCCTCACCGGAGAAGGTGATGGTCGGTTCGGTGGTCCCCGGTGCGGGACGGTCGAGGGTGGGGGCGGTGGTCATGAGTGGGTCCTTGCGTGGTCAGCGGATGTCGGGGTCGGGGGTGCTGTCGAGGATGTGGCGGAGCGCGACCTCGGGTTCGATCGCGCCGGTCTCGTCGAGCAGGTCGACGACGGTGACGTCGCGGTCGGAGACGACCCATCGGGCGTCGCGGCCGTCGCGGAAGGTCGGGGCGGTGATCCCGGTGGCGATGGCGTCGCCGTCGGACATCCCGTGGACGATGGTGAGCCGGTCGGCACCGGTTTCCTCGTCGCAGACGTGGATGGCGGCGAGTTCGCGGTTGCGGTCGGTGACGTACAGGATCTTCATCAGGCGGTCGCGTTCTGGGGGACGGTGATGACGATGTCGGTGGGCAGTTCGTCGGCTTCGCGGAGTGCGTCGACGAGGTAGGTGCGGCCGGGCAGGTCGAGGATCTGCTCGGTGAGCCATTCGGCGATGGTTGCGCCGTCCTGTTGGGCGAGCACGGCGTTGGCGACGTCGGCGCCGTGGCTGTTGCGGACCGCGGTGACGGTCTCGTCGGTTGATTCGCTGCCGGACCATTCGATGCGGATGGTCACCTCGGTGATGCCGGTGATCCCGGAGGCGCGGGCCTCCTCCCCGTCGAGGAGGTCGGCGAGGTCTTCTGCGAGGATGGTCTCGGCGGCGGCGGCCATCTGCCTGTAGCCGTTGAGGACGATGCGGGCGGCTGCGCTGTACCGGTCGTGGGCGTCCGCCCTGGTGCTGCTCATACCCCAACCATACCGCAGTGCTAGCAGTTCTAGCAAGTAAGGCTTGTGGTGTGTCAGGGCGTGAGGCGGATGAAGGCGAACCCGATGGTGTTGAACGTGGCGTGCGCCACGACGGCCGGCAGCACCCCGCCGCGGTCCAACGTCATGCGGGCAAGGGCAGCCCCGAGCAGCGCGGTGACGAGCCCCGTGTAGGGCTGGGCGTGGACGGCGCCGAACACGGCGGCGGACACGACGGTGCCGACGGTCCGGCCCCACCGGTTGGCCGCCCATCCGAGCAGCACGCCCCTGAACAGCAGCTCTTCGCAGATGGGGGCGGCGAGCATGATCGAGACGGCAACCGCGGCCGGGCCGGGCCCGGTGCCGCCGGCAAGCCGGGCGATGTCGTCCTGGTTGGTGTTGAGGATCTCGATGTCCAGGAGTTGCTCGATGCCGATCGCGGCACCGCCCAGGACGAAAGTGAGTGCCATCCAGGCGATGACCCCGAGCCGGACCGACGCGCCGAGGTCGGCGAGGTCGGGGACGCGGCCGATGAGACCGCGGAGCCCGTGGCGGCCGTGACGGGCGGCGCCGGTGAGGGCCCCGAGGCCGGCGGTGCCGCTGACGGCGAGCAGGCCCGCTTGGGGTCCGAGGTCGGCACCGAGGACGAACGACAGGGCGATCACGCATGCCATGGTCGCGACTGCCACGTCGCCGGCGGACCATGACGGCAACGCGAGTTGGCGCGGGGCCGGGTCGGTCACGAGGCGCTGCGCAGCGGGTCCGCGGTCTCACGGACCTCGGTCCAGAGGCCCTCGGCGATGAGCCGGTCGGCGACGTCGTCGAGGACGGCCGTGCCCGGCCATCCCCGACCGCCTGCGGCTTCCAGGACTCGGTACATGTCGGCTCTGGTGGCCTCGAACGGTCCGATCCGTCGGCCGGCGCGCTCGATGTCGGCTGCGGTGTCGCCGGTGCCGGAACGGCGGGATGGGTTCGGCCGCAGCCGTGGCAGCATGTCGAGCACGTCACGCGAGACGAGGGGTCGGGTGAGGTCGGCGAGGCGGTGCATCTTCGGGTGGTGATGGTCGGCGGCGGGATGGGTTCGGCCCGCCCCGGTGCAGCATCCCGGGGCGGGCCGAAGGTCGTGGGGGTCAGATGGTCTGGGGGTCGAGTTCGTCCAGGGGGATGGTTTCGGGCTCGGTGCCGTCATCGGCGGACTGCTCGGCGATGAGTCGGGCGAGTTCGTCGTCGGCGGTCTCGGCGGCCAGTTCTTGCGGGGTGTTGGCGCGGGCGTTGGCGACGATGTCGAGGATCTCGGCGGCGACGATCGGGTTCTCGCGGTCGGCGGTGGCGGCCCGGTAGGCGTCCATGCAGGGGTCGCAGCGGCAGTCGTAGTTGGTGTAGCCGGTGACGGTGCCGTGCGGGATGACGTGCTCGCGCATGGAGGCCCGGTACTTGCGGCGGGCCTCGGGCGTCATGCCGCCCAGGACGCCCCAGAAGACGTCGCCGGTCTGCATGGCTTGGTCGAGGCACTCGTTGCGGACGGGGCAGCCGTCGCAGATGGCCAGCGCGGGGGCCCAGTCGACGGCGATGGGCTGCATGTCGCCGTTGTCGTCAAGGACGTAGATGGGGTTGAGGTCGGCGTCGTAGGCGATGTCGTCGGGGTACATCAGGTCGCTGTGGCCGTTGCATGCGGACAGCTGGGTCCAGTGCCCGTTGGGGTCGACGACGATCGGTTCGATCGTGGCGATCGCCGAGGGGATGGTTGCGGTGGTCATCTCGGGTGCTGCTCCCGGTGAGGCGGACAATGTTCTACTGATTGCTACGTTACGTAGCGCTTCACTATATCGCCAAGTGTCCCTGGATGATCACCGCCCTGAGCGCAGCTCGACAGCACGGGACCGGCACCCCCACCAGGACCGTCGTTTCCGCAGGTCAAGCCGTGCTTTCGGCCGTCGGGTGTCGCGGACCCGGCGGGTTCCTGGCGGCGGACGATCGTCCGCCCAACATCCGGCCTGGCTGCTCGTTGGTCGCACGCCAAGCGGTACGCCGGGGAGTCTGCGGCGCGTGCCATCCTCAACGACATGGACCCCACCAATGACGACTTGCTCGCCCACCTCAGGATCAGCGTCTGCCTCCGGGTGTTCGGTGACCATGTCCAGCCGTGGGTCGTCAGGGTCATGTCGGACCAGGCAGGGACCCGCTGGTGGAACCGCCTGCTGAGACCCTCGGGCGGCCCGGACTACGACCCTTACGACCCGTACGTGCTGATGCAGGCCTTGCGCCGGCACTGGGACTGGTTCGCCGTTGGCAGCGACCCCGAGGGCTCCTACCGCGACTCCGTCACCCGCCTCCTGGACATCCGCAACCGGTGGGCGCACTGGGCCCCATTGACCGCCGAGGACGTGGCCGCGGCGAAGGAGTGCGTCATCGGCCTGTGCGGACTCGCTGGCGCCGACGTGGAGGAGGAGATCGACAGCAAGTCCCGGTTCACGGGGCCCGACGCCGCCGACCGCATCGGTCGGGCCGTGGAAGAAACCCTGGAGACGGCCGACGACCCCCCTCCGGAAGCCTTGGCAGCATTGGAAGGGCTGGCGTCACGGGTGGACGCCGATCTCACGATCGCACGGGCGGTCATCGACGGACTCGAGGCCGACTCGTGGTCCGTCACGGACTTGGACCGGTGGATCGGGAAGGGCCGCAACGCGGGCGTCAAGCACCTCAAGGACGCCTTGGAACGTGGTGCGGTTGTCCGGGTGGACGAATCCCAGGTGGCCCGTCATGGGCTCGCGGTCGACCTCCGGGCGTGGATGTGGCAGGTCGCCGCCAACGGTTTGCTGCAACCCTTCGCCAGTGCCGGGGACGCCCGCGACTTCGCGGTCACCCGCACCCATTCGGCGATCCTCGCCGGACAGGGCCGGGCCGCCGCGATCCGCGTGACCGACGTGCTTGGCCCGATGCTGCTGTCATTGATCGCCGAACTGGATCGGTCCGGACTGGCCACGCGGTCCCATGCGGCCTGGTGCGCCTTCAACGCGGCGGAGCAGGCCTCGGTCGGCCTGCGGACGTGGTTCGGGGAACCCGACGGCGTGGCACGGGTGGTCGGGTGCGCCGCCGACCTGTTCGGCAGCCCGACCCCGTCCAATGCCAACCGGTTGACCGATGCCCTCGACGCGGCTGGTCCGGTGGGCGGGGAAGCCCTCACTTGGTGGACCACGAAGCTGCACCAGCGACTGGGGGGTATCGGCCCCCGTGACGTGGTCACCGGCGACCGTCACAAGGGCTGGTCGAAGTACCGCAACGTGGTCATGCGTTCCGTGGCCAACACCGTCGCAACGCTCGGATCAAGGGGAACCGATCCGTTGTCAGGCGGACCTTGGACCCCGCTCGTCTGGATCGATGAGGAAGTGGTCGCGCGACTCCGCGCGGAGACCGGCTGAACTCGCGCCGAACCGGTCCCGGTCAGTGCGCGGTCCGCACGGCCGCGTCGGCGGCGGCTCGGGCCTCCTCCCGGCTGTCGGCCGGACCGCCATCGACCAGCACACCGGTCACGGTCCGCTCCCACGCGAACGCCGCGTCGCCGTACCGGGCACGGAGGCCGTCGCGGATCGTTTGGCCGTAGTCGCCGTCACGGAGGTCGTAGACCCGCAGGACCTCCCCGGTGTCGGTGTGGCGTTCGTCGGTGCCGAGCAGGCCGGTGTGCCAGTTCGCAAGACCGGGGTCGTTGCCCTCGCGGTGGTCCCCTCGAAAGACGGCGGGCTGGCGGAGGTCCACCGGACGGAACGGACGGACCTCGGCGGTGCGGCGGTCGAACCCGAACCGGTCGGTGATGGCAGCCACGACCTTGGCCGGGTTGGGGTTGATCCCCCACTCGGGAAGGTCGGCGCGGTGCCCACCGGCTGCGACGAGCTCGCCGGGGAACATCTCGTCGAGTTCCCACGGTTCCCCGTCGAGTACGACCTCGACTCGGGCACCGAGTCGGACGGGGAGGCCGGTCTGTGCGAGCAGCACGATGACGCCGCCTGCCATCTGGTCCAGGTCGGTGCCGTCCATGGCGAGGTGGGCGTCGATGAGCAGGTCGACCCATTCGGCCCATGTGGCCCCGTCGTCGTTCTGAGCCAGCACCGGGTGGCAGTCGGCGACGGGCCGGTCGCCGTGGGGGATCAGGTCGTGGCGGGCCTCGGTGACGACCTGCCTGGCTGTGGCGTAGGGCAGGCCGGTGACGGCCTGCACGCTGCGGGCGGCGTCCTTGATCGCCTGCTTGGCGGCCTTCGACGGCTTCCCGCCGGACGTGAGGAACTCGACGAGCTTGACGGCGTCGGCGTACACGGGCGGGTTGGATGCCCATGTGCCGTCACCAGTGTCAGCGTCGCGCACCTCGTGGTGGACGGTGCCGTTGCCGCGGTCGATCCGTTCGGCGAGGACGGTGTGGATGCGGTCGTGGCCGGGAAGGCGGTAGGTGGCCACGGTCGTGCGGGTGCTGTCGGACATCGTTCGTCTCCTGTCGGGCTGCGCGTCGTCGGGGTCCCCGGACCCGTTGACCGCGCGGCCCGCCCGACGAGGGAGGTCCGTGTGCGTTCGTGTGGGTGGCCGGCCTGCTGGCTTTCGCCACCACCCGTCCGTGCTCCGGGGCGCGTGGGGTGTCGGTGGCGCGGCGCGACAGTCGCCGTGTGCTACACACCTTAGCACTACGTCTTGGTGGCGTCAACTCCTCGAGCAGCCGGTCGTCGGTTGGGGCCATGCGGGTTCGCCGAGGTCGAGTTGGGGTTGGCGGGTGAGGTCGCGGTTGGACCAGAGCGTCTCGGTGCGTCGGCCCCTGCTGGCGCGGGCAGCGTTGCTGGTGTTCTCGTGGACGTCGAAGCGGGTGCGCCACCAGTCGTCGTAGAGCTCGTCGTACAGGGGGTTGTCGTAGCCGGAGAGGATGACGGTGGCGTCGGTTTGGTGGAGGGCGTCGGCGAGGCGGCGGTGGTCTCTTTCGGTGTTGTGGTCGAGCCGGTAGCCGTGGCCACCTTCCGGGGTTGCCCGCCAGGTGCGGGTGTCGGCGAGGTAGGGCGGGTCGACGTAGATGAGGGTGTCTGCGGTCTTCCCGGACCGGCACACCAGCTCTGCGGCGTCGCAGTTCTCGATCTGCACCCCGGCGAGCCGGCGGGCGGCCGGCGCGAACCTGCCGAGACGGTTGTGCACGGTGTCGGCGACCGACTTGGTCGCGGTGGTGGACCACCCGCTGCCGGCTGCGGTGGACTTGGCAAAGCCCTGCGACACCCGCACCCAGAACCTGCGAGCGATCTCGAGGTCGTCGATTCCATCGGCGAATGGGTCGGAGCCGGCGTATTCGGTCCGCGAATAGGGGCTGAGTGCACACGCCGTTTCGAGCTCGTCGGGACGGTCGCGCAGCACCCGGAAGAACGTGACGATCGCGTCGTCGAGGTCGTTGACGATCTCCACGGGGGCGGGGCCCTTGGCGAACAGCACCGCCCCGGACCCCAGGTAGGGCTCGAGGTAGACACGGTGGGGCGGCAGCAACGCCACGATCCGGTCGGCAAGACGGGACTTGCCGCCGAAGTAGGCGAACGGCGGCTTCATCGGGATTGGGGCGGCGGTCATGGGGTCCTCGGGATGGTGGGGTCGACCACCGACATTCCGGCGAGCCGGATCAGCGCTGCCCGATCCAGTCGGCGACGGCGACAACCAGCTCCCAGACGCTGGCCGGGTAGTCCATCTCCCAGGTATCGCGGACCTCCGGTGGGACGATCGCCTCGAGTCGGACGAACACGCGCAGGTCGTTGTCGGGCTGGTGGTCCCCAAGGTCAGCCAACGACGGCTGGTAGTCGGCGGTCGCCGCGACCCGGTCGGCGGCGTCGGGTCCGATGGTGCCGGCCAACGCTTCGATCAGCGGTTCGATGCCGTCCGGGTAGGCGCTGTCGACGGTCCAGCGACGACGGTCCGCCGGTGCGGCGAGCGCCTCGATCCACGCGTACACGGGTGTGGTGGTCTCGTCGTCGGTGCCGTCATAGGTCCACGTCTGCGCGGCCGACAGGGCCCGTTCCCACGGGGTGGTCTCGTCGACGGGGATCGTCTCCCAGGAGTCGTGCATGTTGGTGGTGGTGTGGGAGGCCCTGTCGTGGCGGATGACGACGTCGCCGACGGACGCGATCGCCGAACCCCACGGGACACGGTCGCCGGGCCGCAGCGGGTCGCAGGTGACCACGCCGCGGCGGTGACGGCCACCAGGGCGCGGGGTGGTGCTGCGGACGATGTCGCCGTTGCGGAGGGTCTTGGTGGTGGGCATGACGTTCCTGTCGACGATGACGCTGCCGTTATGGTCACCGGCAGCGGGGATCCCTGACCGCCCGGGGCCGTCCCGATGCGGCCTGGTCATGCTGCTGACGGTTGGGGGTGGGCGAACTCGTGACCGCAGGTCTGGCACCACACACCTGCGGGCCGCCGGGTTCGTCGGCGGGGATTCGGTCCTGCGTGAGCGTGTCGAGGGGCAGCTGGGGGTCAACGGAGGTGATGTCGAGGTGGCCGTTGCGTGGCGTGATTCGGGCGCCGATGCGGGTCATCCGACCTGCTGCCCGTCGGCGGTGTCGTCGGTGGGGATGGTGAGGTCGGCCCAGCCGTCGGGGATGTCGGTGACGTCCGCCCAGGTCTTGGCGCTCCACGGCAGGACGTGCCCGTGGGTTTCGGGGACCGTCCAGTCGTTGGCCGCCGCATGGCCGTGCAGTTCGGCGATGGTGCGGCCTGTCGGGTCGAGCCCTCGGGCGAGGTGGCTGCCGATGAGCAGCCGCACCCAGTGACGTTCGCCGTTGTCAACGGTGAGGTTGAGGGTCTTGGCGTGGGCTGGCCAGAGGTCGATGTCGGCGTACTCGCGGACGAACGCGGCCTTGGCGTCGGCCTCGATGGCGGCGGCTCGTTCGCTGGTGACGGCGTCGGCCATCCGGTCGGCCCGGCCCCACAGGGCGGCGCGTCCCCGTCCGATGGCCGTCAGGCGCTCCTGCCGTCCGCGGAGTGCGGCGATGCGGTCGGGGGCGGACCAGACGATCCGCCCGCCGCCGGCCGGTGGCCGGAAGGGCCACAGCGGATCGTTGCGGTTGGGGTCGTGAGAGTGCGGTGGGTCCCATCGGGTCGCTTGCTGCCCGTAGGGGCCGTCGAGCACGACCTGCCCGTTGGCCCGCGACCAGGGGAACCACTGTTCGGGGGTCGTGATGCCGTAGCGGCTGTGCCGCACGGTGGGGTCTGGTTCGGTTTCGGTGGGGTCGTCGAGGTGGACCTCGAAGCCGGGCCGGTAGCCGCTGTCGCGGCGGGGCCGGTAGCCGATGGCGAGGATCGGTGCGCCGAAGTCCCGGTCGATGATCTCCTTGATCCGTTCGATGGTGTCGGTGATCTCGGGGCCGGTGAGGTTGCGGGCTGCCGTTTCGCCGTGCGGCCACTCCTCCCACTGTTCGGTGGTGTGCAGCGCCGCCCATTTGCGGTGGTGGTGACCGGGCAGCAGCCAGTCGGTCCTGGTCCACTTGGTGGCCTTGGGTGAGCCGTCGAGTCGGTGGACGTGGACGCCGTCGTCTGCGGGCAGGTAGGCGACCCATCGGCCGTTGCGTTTGCGGCCGATGTAGAGCACGTCGGGATGGTCGGACCGGACGATTGCGACGGTGGCCTGCTCGAATCCGGCTTCGGTGGCACGCCGGTCACGGTCAGCGGTGTGGGGGACGTAGTCGGCCACGATCATCCGCAGCGCCTTGGCTTCCCCATCGGGGTCGCCCACGAGGGGGCGCGCGTAGGTGTTGGCAAGCTTCCACCGGTCGATGAGTTCGGGCAGTCCGGCTGCGGCATCGGCGACGTCGATCCCGTGGGTGTCGGCAATCCGGCCGGCCAGGAGTTGACGGAATGGTTCCTCTGCGGCCCGTTCGGCCTCGCGGGCGCGGAGCACGGCGGTGAGCAGCGGGAACATCGAGGTGTAGGCGGCACGGTTGCTGCGGTCGGCCAGGTAGTAGCGGATGTCGTCGGGGTCGACGCCGTCGACGGCGAGGATGCAGGGGTCCTCGGGCCGGATGCGTGCCGACGCGCGGGTCTTGGGGGTGCGGTACTCCCAGTCGCGGTCGGACCAGACCTCCTGGGTGCGTTCGTACCGAATGATCAGGTCGGCGGTGCGCGGGTCGCGGTCCTCGATCAGCAGGATCTGGCCGGCGGGTGGGTTCTGGGCGCGTGGCGGGTGGATGCGCTCGTGGCCGTGGGCGTTGTCATAGAGGCTGCGCCACCATGATCCGTGGAAGGACCCGACGATCCGCATGCCGGGACGCAGCCGCTTGTTGAGTTCGGTCCGCCATTCCCGGAACGATGGGCGGCCGTCCCCGAGGGTTCGTTCGGCGTCGGTGATGACGGCGAGGTGGCCGTTGTCGTAGGAGTCGGGGGTGAGCACCGACATGCCGGCGGCGGGGAGGGGGTGGAGGAACGGGGTGCGGTGCAGCAGCCCCTCGATCACCGATGCGATCTTCATGAAGTGGCGTTGCTTGGCGTCGGCGTTGCGTTCGGCGTCGAGCCAGTCGCGGCTCCGGGTTCGATGCGGCGGCCGAACCGGGTGCGGTCGAAGAAGCGGGTGAACTCGTCGGATGCGGCGACGAGTCTGGCGCCGACGAACAGGTCGGTCACCATCCGGTAGACCTTCTCGCCGTTGCGGATGAGCCAGTAGGTGGCCTGGTTGGCGTCGGCCATCGCGCGTCCCTGCCACGGGTTGTCGTAGTCCTTGGAGTGCCGGCGGGGGGTGAGCGCGACGATGCCGCGGGGTTCGGGCAGGACTTGGTTCAGGTGGGCGGGGTCGGCGGTCAACCAGTTGTCGAACACGTCGACGTCGACGGGTTCGATGCCGCCCTGTTCGGCGGCGACGGCGCATTCCTCGTCCATGTAGAGGACCTGCTGGCGGATCGTGACGGGGGTGTCGGCGGGGGCGGGTTCGCCGTCGGTGAGGGCGATGACCTCTTCGTTCTCGCCGAGGTACAGCGAGATGAGGTGGATGCCTTCCTTGGCCAGTTCCAGCTGGCGTTCGAGGGGTTCGAGGTCGGCTCGGATCTTGGCCTGCAGCGCCTTCATCTGGGCGTCGAGACGGGCGGCGAGTTCGGTCTGGCGTGCGGCGAGTTGCTGGCGGGTCCGTTCGAGCTGGCCGCGTGAGACGGCCAGGTCGCGGACGAGCTGTTCGGGACTGCTGCTCGAGGACGGGACCGGCAGCCTCGCGTCGCCGTGCTCGTCGACGGCGTCGTCGATGACCTTGCCGGCCTCGGCGCGGAACGCCTCGATCTCATCGACCAGGTCGGTGAGGTCGTCGACGGGGTCGCGCGGGACGTCGCTCACTGTCGCTCCTCGCTGTGGCGGCAGCCCTGGCCGCATCGCTGCCCGCTGATGGCGTGGAGGAGGTCATGGGCGCCGGATCTGGCGGCCCGTGCGACCCCGTGGACCACCAGCGACCGGTCGGGTTCGGCCCATGCGTCGAGGGCCGCCACGAGTTCGTGTGCGGCAGCGACGACACGGTCTGCTCGTCCGTTCCGTTCACCCATCCCCTGGAGTATCCGACCGGGGTCGGACGCGCGGGCGCTCCCGGGGACGCCAGCAGCCGGCGACTGCCTGTCGTGGAGCCCTTGGATGTTGCGTCGCGACGAGATGGAGCCGCCCCGGGCGGGCCCGAACCGCCGCTGCGTCGGCGTCGGTGGCCACCATCATGCGCGCACACCTCCCGACCCTGGATGGTCCACCATCATGAAGATCTCCGTCGATGCCCCCGAGTTCGCCGACGCCGTGGCGTGGACGGCGACGTTCGCCCCTTCCAACCCGGCCGTCCCGGCCCTGTCGGGGATCCTGATCGACGCGACCGGCGACAAACTGGTGCTGACCTGCCAGGACCACAACACCACCGCTCGCAGGAGCGTCGCTGGTTCGGTGGCCACCCCGGGCAAGGCGTTGGTACCGGCGAAGCTGTTCGCCAACCTGCTCGCCAAGATGCCGCAGGAGGGCCAGACCGATCTGGTGTTGAACGGTGACCAGTTCAGCGTCTCGGCGGCCGGGTCGAAGTTCCGGTTGCGGCGCATGGACCCGCAGGACTTCCCCATGGGCTACGACACCGGCCCCACCCCGGCGGTCCTCAACGTCGCAGGGCCGGCGTTCGCGGCGGTGCTGGGCCGGGTCGCCCCGTTTGCGTCGACCGACTCGTCACGGCCGATCCTGACCGGGGTGCGGCTGTCGCTGGCCGGCGGGAGGATCACCGCCGCAGCAACCGATTCCTACCGGATGGCTATCGAGTCGCTGCCGGTGACGACGTCGACGCCGGACCGCACGGTCGTGCTGCCGTCCAAGGCCGCCCAACTGGCTGCCCGTGCGGTGCAGGCCGCCGATGAAGTCGTCATGGAGCTCTCCGACACCGCTTACCGGGTCTCGGCCGGTGAGGTCGAGGTCGCCGGTGCCCTTCTGGAGGGCAAGTACCCCGACGTGGGCGTGTTGATCCCCGATGGTGAGGGCACGGCGATGGTTGCTGACGTGGCGGCGATGCGGACGGTCGTGGAGCGGTTCGGGGTGCTGGACGCCGCGACCAAGGGGTTGGTCCCGGCCACCTTGTCGGTGCGGCCCGGCGAACCGTTGGAGATCCACGCCGATTCGCCGGAGGCGGGTGACGGTGTCGACCATGTCGACGCGGAGGTCACGGGTGGGGCGGTGGCGATCTCGTTCAACCCGACCTTCCTGATGTCGGTGCTGGCCACGGTGCCCGCCGACCGGGTCCGGTTCGGGCTGCGCGACGAGTTGAAGCCGGCGCTGGTGACCCCTGCAGACCCGGCCCTGGACACCGACGGGACCGACGCGGTCGGCGGGTCGGACCTGCGGATGATCCTCATGCCGATGCGTGTCGGCTGACCGGTGATCGGGGGCGTGCTGGTCCTCACGCCGCGATCCTCCACGCCGCATCAGCAGAAGCGGTGGCGGACGGCGGTGAGCCGGTTGCGGCGGGCTGCCGCTGATGCCCGACCCGATCCCGACCGGGTCGGTGTGGCCGCTGCCGGCTTGATGGTGTCGTCCGGATGCGCGGACTCGGCAGCAGCGGTGTTCAACGACTTGGCGGTGGGACTGTGGGAGGGCCGTTTCGCCGCGTCGGCCATCGGGTGGCCGATGTGGCCCGACGGGCGGATCATCGCCCCGGCGGGCGGGTCGTTGTCCCTGCTGTCGGCCGGCTGGACCGTCCAACCTGCTCCCGTGGTGTGGTGACCATCCACGGGCTGATGGCGGCCGCTGTTGTGGTGGCCGAGACGGACCGGGCGGCGATCGCCAAGGTGCTCAGCGGGTTGTCTGCGGCGCCGCGGGCGGCTGTGCCGCACCGGGACTCACGCCACCGGCTGCCTCAGCCGGCGACGAAGGCGGTGGCGGCCTGGCGGAACTCGTCGGCGAGACGGAGGGTGGCGACCCACCGGTCGGGCAGACCGGACACGCCGTCGCGGGCACCGAGCAACCCACCGGCGATCGCACCGTTGGTGTCGGCATCGCCGCCCTGGTTGATGATGTCGACCAGCAGGTCCTCAGTGGTCCTGTCGACCTGCAGCGCGGCCCACAGCGCGATGTCGAGGGCGGTGAGCACCCAGCCGCCGCGGCGCCACGGCATCGGGTCGTCGACGGAGGCGTCCAGGCGGCTGGTGGCGACCCGGCCGACCTCGGTGCCGTCGAGCTCGGCGGCTGCGTCGGTGATGGCGGTCCGGACGTCGGTGCCGTTGATCAGGGCGGCGACGACCCGGTTGTACAGCAGGCAGCTCTGGGTGGCGACCGTTGACGCGTGGGTGATCGCGGAGATCGCGAGGGTCTCTTCGGCGAGCCGGTCGGGGTCGTCCTTGCGGTACACCGCCGTCGGGATGCACCGCATGAGCGACCCGTTGGCCTGGGCGTCGGGAGCAGCGTTCCCGGAGCCGCGCGGGTCGTTGGTGCGCCGCAGTCGGGCGAGGGACCCGGAAGTGGTCCCACCGATGTCCTTGGGGCCCGACCGGTACCAGGACAGGAAGTGGCGGGCGCAGGCGTCGAGAACCGCATCGAGGGTCTGGTCGGTGCCGTCAGCGATCAGGTCGGTGTAGGCACGGACGACCGCGGCGGTCAAGTCGGTGTCATCGGTGGGGTCTCCGGGTGCCCAGTTGAACGCGCCGCCGCCAACGATGTCGCGGACCCACGTGTCGGGGTCGGGGTTGGGGGAGGCGAACTCGGTGGTGGCACCCAGGGAGTCGCCGGCGTGGACGCCGAGGAGGGCCCCGGTGGCGCGGTCGAGGGCGTCGGTGCTGGTTGTGGTGGTCATGGGGTGTCCTGTCGGAGGTCGAGGTCAGTAGGGAAGGTGGTCGGCGCACCAGTCGCCGGCGTTCCGGCATGCGGCGCAAGTGGGGTCGCCGGACCGGAGGATCGGGTTGACCCACTGCCGGCCGGTGGGCAGGGCGTCATCGGCGGCCGTCTGGCCGTCTGCGGTGACGCCGGGGAGCGGGCCGAGGTGGGCGAGGCGGTCCACGAGTTCGGTCAGGTCGTAGCGGCCACCGACGTGGGCCGCCCAGCGGTGCAGGGTGTCGTGCATGGCGGGGCGGCGGTGGTCGGGAGCGGCCGCCCAGGTCAAGTAGCAGGCGGCGAGGTCAGAGGGGTCCGACGGTGCCTCCCGGTCGCTGATGGGCCGTCCTGCTGCTGCGTGCCAAGCGAGGGCGTCAGAGGAGATGCCGTGGCGGCGCAGACCAGTGGTGGGGTCGGGAAGGTGGCGCGAGGACAGCCATGCGGCGTCGTCGGCCGGCAGGCCGTTGACCAGCACCCGTTCGGCGATGTCGGCCGGCAAGTCGATGGTGGCGGGGATCATGGTTGCTCCTCGGGGCTGGCGGTCAGGAGGCGTAGGCGAAGGTGTCGATGACGGTGCCGTCGGGGCTGTGGAGCCGGGCGGTGTCGCCACCGGAGTTGTTCCACATGGCCTGTCCGCGTCCGGCGAAGCAGTCGATGTTGTCGCTGTGGGTGGTCTGGGTGCCGGGGCCGGTGTGCATTCGCAGACGGGCTGCCGGGGTGAGGGTGATGGGGCACAGGTCGAGCCGGTTGTCGGCGGCGTCGAGGACGTAGTGGCCGGTGAGGTCGACGGGACCGTCGGCTGCTGCGGACAACTCGATGGTGATGTGCTCGCCGCCGTCGGGGGCAAGGTCGTCCCCGTCGGGGTTGTGAACGATCCCCGTGATCGTCAGGACGACGTCACCTACGGGGTCCTCGGTCGGGTCCTCGGTCGGGTCCTCGGTCGGGTCCTCGGTCGGGTCCTCGGTGGGGTCCTCGGTGGGCAGGTCACGGCTGGCGACCGCCTCGCGGACGTCCCGCCCGATCAGGGACTGCTGGGCTTCGGTGAACGCCCCGACGACCTCGACGTCGCCGTTGTCGGGGTCGGTGCGGATCCGGTCGGTGGTGGCTGCGGGAAGCGAGTCGCCCGTGGTGATGAGCACGGGCGCGCCGAGGTCGGCGGCCCGGCCTGCGGCCACGAGCCCCCAGGTCCACGCGTCGTCGGCGTAGCCCTCGATGACGGTGTGGCCGCCGTGCGCCTGCGACCCCCACAGGACCCGGTCGATCTCGGCGGCCGTGGCATCACGCGACGCACCGGCGATCCGGGCCACGGTGCTGCCGACGATGTCCTGTGCCCGTGCGAGGACCACGTCGGACACCGCAGAGCTTCCACCGACGATGCGGGTGTCGGGGTCGTTGTCCCGCAGGAACGCCGCCACGTCGGGGTGGAGCGTGTCGGTTGGGGTCAGCAGCACCGCGGCGCGGGCTTGTGCTGCCCAGCCGCCGATGGCGACCGAATCGGCGAACGCGGCCGAGCCGGGGCCGTCCGACCGGACGATGAAGGCCTCTGCCCCATCGGTGCCGTAGAGGTCCTGGACGGTGCCGGCGATGACGAGAGCGGTCTGGATGCGGGTCGGGCCCGCGAGCCGGACGACGTCGTGGCCGACCGGTTCCCACTCGATGGCGGCTTGACCGCCGAGCAGGTAGACGGTGCCGCCGCCGGGCATGAGCCGATCCAGTTCGTCCTGGACCTGTTGGATGACGTCCGGATCGTCGGAGGCGAGCAGGAGTGGCCCGTCACCGGTCAGCGGGGTACCCGCGAGCGCGTCGGCGAAGACCTCTCCGGAGGCGATGACGGCGTGGGCCGGCCGGGTCCCGTCGGGGAACCGGGCACGGGAGACGTCAAGGGCGTGGGTGTGGCCGTCGACGACGGCGGTGACGGTCACCTCTGCCGGAGCCGTGCCGCCGTCGAGGTCGGGGTCGGGGGTGTTGCCGGTGAGGGGGGTGGTGGCGGTCCGGCCGGACGCCGTCCCGGTGGTGGTGATGGCGTCGGTGGTGACGATGGTGGTGACGGTCCCGTCGGCCGGTTCGCCCTCGTTGGGGTGGCCGTCGCCGTGGCCGGTCTGGAAGTAGTTGTCGGGCCCGACGGCGGCGGTCCAGTCGTCGACGACGATCTGGGCGGGGTGGCCGAAGCCGTTGGACCCGACCGGCGCGACGACGTGGGGCAGGGTGCCGTCGGTGACCGCCTCGATCCACGGCGGCGTGTTGGAGAAGAACGACCCGTGGTGGGTGACCTTGACCCAGTCCACCGCCAAGCGTGTGCCGTGGGTGGCCACCAGTGCGCCTTCGACGTCGGCGCGGCCGCCGCCGTCGGTGCCGTTGACGTCGCCGGCGCTGAGCAGGGTGACGTCGTTGCCGTCGGGGCTGGTCGCTGCGGTGACGGTGACGCGGTAGACGATGCCACGGTCGTTGGCTCCGTCGACGGGCAGTCCGCCGACCGTGGTGCCGTCGTAGCCGACCGCGAGGACATCGAACACGACGGCGTCGGGTCCGTCGCACAGGGTGAAGGCATCGCCGATGTCGACGACGGTGACGTTGCCCGCCCCGCGGGTCGTGGCGTAGTAGTCGGCGAACGTCTGGGTGTCGTGGTCGTCGGCGGACAGGAACCCGTCGACGTAGGTGCCGACGGTCACGCCGGGTGCGCCGGTCACGTCGAGGACGTCACCGAGGTGGTCGGCGTCGGCGTGGGAGGGGGAGACGATGTCGAGGTGGCGGTCACCGTGCCTGTCGAGGACGTCGAGGATCTCCTCGGCCATCCCGTTGCCGGCGTCGATGAGGGCCTGTTCGCCGCAGCCGGCGCGCCACACCATGGCGTCGCCGTGGGCGCCGTGGACGACGTCGACGGTGAGCAGGGGCGCGTCCTGGGTTGCTGCGGCGGCGGGGAACAGGGGTGCGGCCAGGACGACGGCGATCAGGGCATGGAGGGTCGTTCGCAAAGGGGGCTCCGTGGGTGTTCTGGTGTGTCGACTGCGCACACCAACGAAGGGTATTGTGCTATTTATCCTAGCACTTTGATTTGCGTTGTCGAGTCAGTGTCGGCTGCTGATGGCTGCCCGCAGTCCGGCGGCCACGACGGCGGCAGCGACGGCGGCGGTCCGCCCGGTGGGCCGCGCACCGGGTGTTCGGTGCAGCGACACGGTCGCTGCGGCACGCAGCCAGCCGCCCCTGATCTCGATGATCCGGTTGTCGCCGTCCCCAAGGCCGACGCCGGCCTTGGGGACCCACCAGGTCGGCGGTCCAGTGAACAGGTGGGCGTACAGCGTCGTGCCCCACAGCAGCACCCTGCGGGTCGCGCTGGATTGCCCCAGTTCGGAGACGACGGTCGCGGTGCGGGCCGTCTTCCACGGGTCGAACCCGTCGGGGATGTCGGCCGGGTCGGTCCACACGATCTCGCCCCGCTGCACCCCGCCCTCCTCCGGCCGGGCCCATCTGAACACGACGCTGCCGTCCCCGGTCCGCCCCGCTGCCCATCTGGTTCCGTCGGAGTCGGCGACGTGCAGTCGGCCGTCCAGGCGCAGTGGTGTGTCCACCGGTCACACCTTCCCGTCGCCGGCGGGGGTCCTGAGCACCCGGCCGAAACGTCGTGCCCATCGGGCGGTTTCGATGCGGCAGGCGGCACGGTGGCGGTCGCCGCAGTCGCAGGACGCGGTCGGCATCGGCCCCGCGGTCGCGGCTGCGGTGACGGGCCGTGGGATCTGGCTCATGTGGTCACCGTAGCCCCGGCTGCCGACACCTCCGGCGGCCCGGCCTGAGTGTCGCGCGACGGTTCGGTGCACGACTTCCGCGTGCAGGCGTGGGCTGGGCTGCCGGCGTCGTCGGACAGTCGGCGGCGCCAGCCGTCGGGGCCGCGTTCCTCGTCCCATTCGGTCGCGGGTCTGCGTGGTCAGGGAGTCGGGTTGTCGGGGTTGATGCCGGCGTCCAGCAGGACACGGCGGACCGCGTCTAGGACGTCCTGGGTGACGCCGATCTCGGCCCGGTAGAACGCGGCGAGGGTGTCGGCGTCGTCGTCGCCGATGGAGGTGAGGCGGCGGGTGCTCACGCTGCGGCGTCCTTGTCGTTGAGGAGTGCTCTGGTTCGTGCGGTGGCGACGGCGATGAGCTCGGGTCCGGTGAGCCGCCCCGGTGGTAGGGCGTCGAGTGCGGCGAGGAGGTCTCCGAGGGCGGTGCGGAGTGCTTGTGCGGTGGTGGCCGCGGTGGGGGTGGTTGGTGGGGCGAACAGGGTGACGGCTTCGGCGAACTGTCGCTCGTCGAGGCTTGCGACCCAGTCGTTGATGCGTTCCTGTTGCGGCATGTCTCCTCAGGGGTGGCTGATGGGGTGGACGGGGGTGGGTGCGGACCAGACGTCCTGGCGGTGGCGTTGTGCCATTGGGGGGGTGGCCGTGTGGGGTTGAGGCGGCTGGCCGCCACCCAGGACCGGCGCTCCCCGTTGGCATCCAAGGCGGACCTCGAGCGTGCGGGGGCCGGTCAACTGGCGGCCGCAACGGCTCCATCCCGTCGGCTGGCCGTCACGCACCCAGGCGATGTGCGCGGTCGTGCTGGTGGACGCGACGGTCACGGGGGAGGTGGCGCCATGGGCTGGCGGGGCACGTGCCGCCCGTGACCTCCATCACGCGTGCCCCTTCGATCCTGGTGCCTCGCAGCCGCTGTCGACGATCGCGCAGGTCTCGATCGGCTGTGCCTGGACGGTCTCTGCGGTGTCGCCCTCTTCGGCGGCGACCCAGTCGTTGATGTCCCACACGTCGGCGCCGGCGGTTTCGATGGCGTCGGGGTCAAGCAGTCCCAGACGGGCCAGCACCCTGATGGTGTTGGTATCTCCCCCGCTCTTCAGGATGCTCTTGATCGCGCCGGCGCACTGCTGGGAGTCTGATGTGACGGCCATTTCGTCACCGTCTTCGGTCTCGATAGGCACGGTCGTCTCATGGCAGACGAACCCGCCGCCGTCCAGCATGGCGTCGCGGATCCCCCGGCGGCGTGCCTGCCGCAGATAGATGGGCACGTCGGACCGGAACGGACACTTGGCGCAAGGGACGGCGCGTACGGCGCTGCGGCTGCGGGAGGGAGTGGTCACGGCCCCATCGTGTCCTGTCGTGCCGACACGGGCGCGGTGGTGAGGTCGTCGGCGTTGATTGGTTCGATCCGTCCGAGGAGCGCTTCGGTCCGGTCGGCTACGCGGTCGCGGCCGAGCAGCGCCTGCGTGAGTGCGTCCGGTGCGGTGAGGCCTTGGCCAAGGAGGTCGTCGATGACGAGGAGGAGTGCGACGGCAGCGGCTCGTTCCCGCTCGGCCGGCAGGTGCTCGATGATGGTGTCGCGCGACAGGACGATGGGCGGGCCGGCCGGGTGGAGCCGCCAGGTGAGTCCACGGGCGGCGGGCGGGTCGTTGCCGAGGAGCCTGTCCCAGGTGCGGCGCCGAAGTTCCCATTCGGTGGTGTCGACGTCGTCGGGTGGGTCGGTGTTGTTCCAGTACGACCATGGTTCTGCGACGCCGAGTCCTTCCCAGATGCCGGTCATGGCGTGGCCGGCGGTCCGGTCATACAGCAGGGCGTAGCGTCTGCCGTCGGCGTGGTCGGCCAGGAACACGACGTCGCAGTCGTGGCGTTGGCGGTCCGTCCAGTCCCGCCGGACGCT
This sequence comes from Euzebya pacifica, assembly GCF_003344865.1. Taxonomy (GTDB): domain Bacteria; phylum Actinomycetota; class Nitriliruptoria; order Euzebyales; family Euzebyaceae; genus Euzebya; species Euzebya pacifica. Next base: position 57,058 of record NZ_CP031166.1, on the reverse strand, counting down.
GTCGATGGCGTGCCGCAGTGGGCTCATGTCGTTCAGCGGCCGGTGCAGCCGGGCGGCGTCGACCGCCCTTGCGGCTTCCGTCGCCGTGGCCCGCGCCACCAGCTCCGCCCCGGCGGCACCCATTGTGTCGCGCAACTGCGGGATGAGGGCAAAGGGGTCGACGTCGTCGGCCATCCGATAGCCGTGGTGGATCTTTGTGGACACAGGACTCGGTCAGTCGAGGGTGAGGTCGGGACGAATGATGCGGTAGGCCTGTCGGGCTGCGGAGAGTCCGTCGTCGTGGTGGGATGCGGCTGCGGAGGCGTCGTGCATCCGGTCGGCGGCGTCCCGCAGTTCGGTGAGGATGGCGGCGAGCCCAACTGCGATGGAACGGGTGAGCGTCACGGGCGCGTCGGGTTGCGTGCCGCTGGCGGCGATGGCACCTGCGAGTGCCCGTGACGGGTTCATGGGGTGATGTGGCGGGCGGCACCGCGGACGGCGGTGATTGCCTGGGCGCCGAGGTTGCCGATGACGGCGTCGAGGAGCCCCTCGTTGCCGTAGTCACGGGCGAGGGCGACAACGGCACCGAGGGCGTCGGGGGTCGGCGCGTCCGTCCCGGTGATGCGTGTGGTGAGGACGGCGATGGCGATGTCGCGCGGGTTGAGGCCGTCGGCTCCGCAGTCGGCGTTGATCTGGGCGTGCAACGCGCTGCGCATCGGGTCGTTGAGTCCGAGCTGTCGGTCGGCGGCCAGGAGGGCCGAGGCCAGGATGGTTTCGGTGGGGTTGGCGGTGGCCATGGAGCTGTCCCTGGTCGTGGGTGGCGGGGGGCTGGTGGGCGGTGTGGTGGTGCCGGTGGGGTGGTCGTTGCGCCACCAACGGTCGTAGGGCCGTGGGGGTTCGCCGGGCTCGGAGTCGGTGTGGTGGAGGCGTAGGTGCCAAGCGTCCACGGCGTCGGCCCACAGGTCCTTCTGCGGGGTCGTGAGTTGGGTGACTACCCACCGTTCGGACGACATGTGGAGCCAGACGGCACCTATGAGGTCCTGCAGGACCTTGATGTCGTGGCGGGTGGGCCGCGGAGGGGTGCCGCCGGTCACTGCGGGGGCTTCTGGTGGCGCCATGCGAGGTCGGCGCGTTCCCATGCGAGGTCGGCGGTCATGGCATCGACCCGCATGGTGAACTCGGTGATGCGGTCGGTGTCGTCGACGTCGGTTGCTGCGGCGAGTTCGCGTCGGGCCCACGCGAGGTCGGCGCGGGTGGCGAGGACGTCCCGACCGGTGGTGGTGCCGACCAGCGGCGGGTCGAAGGCGGTCGGATCGATGGTGGGGGTCATGCGGTGGCCTCCTCACGGGCGCGTTCGGCGTTGGAGGCGAGGGTCATGCGGGCCACGGTGCCATCGTCGAGGTCAGCGAGCGCGGCGATGTCGGCGATCAGTCGCTCGTGGCACCAGCCGAGGTGCGAGGTGATGTTGTCGGTCGGCAGTGTGCAGGGGTTGCCCCACAGGTAGCCCGGGCCGTTCAGCCCTGCGCCGTGGGGGTCGGCGATGGGGATGCGGGGGGTTCCGTCGGTGTAGGCGGGCAGGGTGGTGAGGCCCATGATGAGCCAGCCGCTGCGGCCTGCGGGGCGGAGCAGGACGACGGGGCGGGGCTTTCCGGGGTCGTCGGTGCCGTAGAGGTTGTGGCTGCGGATGGTCGCGATGGCGACCTCCCCTTGCACGAGCCGAGGCTTGGTGTGGTCCTGCATTGGTCGCCCTTCCCAAAGACCTGATGTTGCGCTACTGATCTTAGCACTACGGGTCGGTGCGGTCAAGGGTTGTCTGGGGATCGGTGGTGGCTCCATGGTGTCGCGGGTGGGGGTCACACTGGTGGTGTGGAGGTTCCCGCGTTGCAGTTGACCCCGGTCCGCCGGGGCGTGTTGACGCATCTGCGGTTGGACGACTGGGCCGTGCGGGTGCCTCGGATGCCGCGGGGCAGGCCGTACATGACGCGTCTGCCGAACGGGGCGTCGGGGAGTCCGCTGTTCGGCCGGGCGATGTGCGGGCTGGATGTGTCGAAGACCCCCAACGCGTTGCGGGTGCCCGGCGACACCTCAGATGATCCTGATGGGACCCATCCGGTGTGCGCGGCGTGCCGCACGGAGTTGCGGGTGGCGTTGCGGCGCATCCAGGGGTTGCCGGCGTCGGGTGAGGGAATCGGGTCCGATCCGTCGGTCCGGGTGTCGTTCGGCGCGTCGGTCTATGACCTGATGGGCCTGTCGGACCTGGGGTTGGACGTCGCGGTGGCGTTGGCGACGGTTGCCTGACCCCTGCTCAGTCGTCGAGGGCGGCGAGGTGCCGTTCGACGGTGGAGCGGGATGCTCCGGTCTTTGCGGCGATGTCGGTGGCGGACAGGCCGGCGTCGACCATTCTGGTGAGGAACTGGGGGGTGAGGACGTCAGCCCAGGTGGTGGGTGTGATGCCGTGGCGGCGGGCGTAGCGGATGACGGACTTGCGGGCCGCGCCGACTTCGGCTGCGACGGAGGCATAGCTGGCGGTGGGGTCGGCGAACCGTTCGGCGAGGAACTCGGGGGTGAGGACGTCGGTGTAGCGGCGCAGTCCGGGTGTCTGTTCACTGAGGCCGTGCCGGTCGACCCAGCGTCTGGTCGCGTCGGGGTCGGTGGCGTGGAGGGCGGCGATGTCGACGGTTCGCCAGCCGGTGGCGAGGAGGTCGCGGACGTCGTCGACGTCGAGGATCTCGGTGGGGTCCTGGCGGGTGAGCCGGCGGGGGATGCCGGCGTGCCTGGGCGGTGCCCCGGACCGGCAGTCGAACAGTCGGACGGTGATGGCGGCGGCGGTGATCCCGAGGGGTCCTGCTTGGGCGATGGCGTCCTTCCCAGCGGGCCCGTAGGGCTTGAGCTCGTCGATCTCGCGGTGCCGGAGCTGCTGGTTGATCCGTGCGGGGCCGCCGTAGACGGCGTCGATGAGGTCGGTGCGGCGGGCGATCGCCTCGTCGAGGAGGTCGTCGTCGGTCCTGTGGAGGAGTTCGGCGGGGCCGAGCCGGGTGGCGTGCATGACGCTGACCAGGTCGGCTCCACCGATGACGGCATCGAGGACGCCGTCGGGGTCCAGCATCACCGGGGCCGGGTCGGGCAGCCGGTAGCGATCGGCCCACTCGCGGACCCGGTCCGCCGGTGGACGTCCCGGCAGGTGTTCGCTGGCCTGCTGCGGTGTGGCACCGGCGTTGAGGAGGGCGGCCAGATCGGCCCGGTCGATGGGCGGGGCGTGGGGGTCGTGGGCGTCGAGGCGGTGGCGGAGCAGTTGGGTCCGGACGACAGCGTGGGAGGTGTGTCGGAGCCTGGCCAGCTCGCGGACGGTGACGCGACGACGGGCCCGCATCGGCAGGAGCCACTGGTAGGACAACGGGTCGTCGGAGCCGACGCGTTGGGGATGGCCGCGGTCGAACAACGCCGATCGGACCCCGGTGGGGTCGGTGCCGGCGAAGGCGGCGGTTTCGTCCAGGGTGGCCCCGTTGCCGGTGTAGGCGTCAGCGATGAGGTGGTGGGTGGGGTGGGGCACGGGTGCAGGCTATCGGCGGCGTATCGGGCGTCTCCACCCGATGACCGGCCCCAACCAACCGACAGCGCTCTGCTAGACATCTTAGCGAACGGGTGTTACGGTGCGGTGCGGGAGCGCCGGTGGGCGCTTCCAGGCCGCCAGTCCACTCCCCCGACCCCGGCGGGAACCGGACGTCACGAGCGGCCCAAGGCAGCCGACCAAGGCACCGCACCACCACCGGCACACCAGTGAGCGCATCGACCCTTCGACGCGGACACCGTGCCGGGACCGGGGACCGCACACGTCCGCAGACAAGGCAGACACGATGCCCACCATCATCCCCACCCCCCTGGCGATCGTCGGACCCCAGATCGGCCACGTCGCCTTCATGCTCGCCATCCGCGACCACGCGACCCTCACCAATCTCGCCTACCGCCTCGAGCAGGCCCTCGGCCCCATGGAGGCAGACGGCACCATCGGTGCGCACCGGGTCCTGTACGCCGACCCCCGCGACCTCACCGGCGACAACGGCACCCTCGCCACCCACCCCACCGACTGGACACTGGTCCGCGTCGAGGCCGACACGACCAACGTCGACACGATCATGGCGGTGGAACAACGGATGGCCGCCTTCCTCGCACGAGAAGACGACGGGGTGTGCTTCGGCTGGACCGAGGACCCGCTCACCACCGACGACTTCCTGCTCTCCCGCCTCTTCGAGCACCTCGACGCCCACGACGCCGACGGGGACCCGGCCGACGGCTGGTACTGGATCCTCCACGCCCTGATCCGGCGACTCACTCCCCACACCGGGATCGTGACTTCCGCCGAGCCCGCTCCGGGCCGGTCATGGGCCGCTGAGGACGACCTCCTCGCCCGCTTCGCCGACACCTTCATCGCCGCCTCCGACACCGCGGGCCGATCAGCCGCTGCCGACCACGCCTTCCTGTCCGGCCACTGCACCCGTTACCGCCGCGCGACCCGCTCCGGCGGACTCGACCAGCTGGGACGCGCGCAGGGCCGCGACCTGATCGACACCTTCTCCCCCACCCTGACCGGCGGGGCCCGCACCGCCGCCATCAACGCCCTCGCCACGCTCACCAGCAGGCCCAAGCGGGAGGTCGGCTCGGCAGTCACCGACCGGGCGCTCGACCGCCTCGAAGCGACGCCCCGCGCCACCGACGTCCGCCTCGTCGCCCAAGGGCTCGCCGGCACCCACCAGATCGGCAGCGCCCACGGTCCCAACCGGTCCCTGCCGATCGGCAAGGCCATCCTCGCCGCGTTGGCCATGCGCGACGCGGACCTGCGCGGCCCGATGCGCCGCCGCACCTGCACCACCGTCATCGACGACAACGACCCGACGCGCCGCACTTGGCATGTGTCCGTCGACACCGCCGACGGACGGGTCCTGACCGTCGACGGCTTCGAACCCGACCGGATCCGCATCCAGCAGCCGGCAGGCGGCAGCGCACCCAGCACCGTCGAACCGGTCGGGCCGAGCCGCAACGGAACCCTCGTCGGCATCGTCGACGCACTTCACCGGATCGCCGTCCACCGATGAGCACCGAAGCGGATGGCCAACTGATCGCCGAGGTCACCCACCGGCCGACCGGCCATCCGCAGGTGCGCTGGTGGCTGCCGTCCCCCCACGGCCCGCCGACCCACCACTGGGCCGACCCGTGCCCCACCACCGCCCACATCGACCTGTTCGGCTGCGGCACCTGCGCCGAACAGGTCAAGGGCCACATCGAGCAGGCCGCCGACGCGTGGCGGGCAGCCGCCCACCACGAACCCCTCACCGTCGACGTCGACGGCGTCCGGGTCCCCCACCACGTCGCGGCCCGCTACGCCCCCATCGGCCGTCTCGCACCCCATGGCGGCCCGGCCCCCGAACGGGCCGTCGTGCACATCGGCACCGTCCACGGCCACCTCGTCATCGACTATTTCGTCATGGCTGCCACCGACGACAGCCCGTGGCGGATCACCCCCGCCCGACGGCGTCCCCTGTGCGACGGCCCCGCTCCGGAGGACGGCGAAACCTGCCAGGGCTGCATCGACGCCGCATGGCTCGCCCTGTCCCGGCGCCGCTTCACCGTCGTCGCCGACGACCACGCCGTCGACACCGACACCGTCGACGACATCGCCCTCCTGGCACTGCTCGCCACCGCAAGGCCCGTCGCGTCCAACCGAGAGGACCGCCGGTGAGGGATGTCGGCCCCGGCACCAACAATGGTGTGATGAACGGGCACACCAGTCAGGTCGACCGGGGACCGGGCGACACCGATCCCGACGGGCCACGGTCAGGACGCGGCCTGTGGCGACTCCTTGCCATACCCGGTGTCGGGCCGGCCAAGGCCCGCAGGGTCGCCGAGCGCTTCGGGACCTTCGCGGAGCTCGCCGACGCCGCACCCGAGGCGCTCGCCCGGATCGGTGTCGCCGGTGCCGCCGAGGCACTCGCCCACCCGCCGGAGATCGAACTGCCCAACGTCGTCGACGCCCAGGTCATCACCATCTTCGACCCCGACTACCCGCGGGCCCTGGCGGCCACGTCTGCCCCGCCGGTCCTGGTGTGGGTGTGGGGGCGCCTACCCACCGAGGAGGGCCTGGCCATCGTCGGTACCCGCTCCCCCACCGTCTACGGCACCCGCGTCGCGGCCCGCGCCGCCGGCGAAGCTGCCCTCGAGGGAATCCCCGTCATCTCGGGCATGGCCGCGGGGATCGACCGGGCCGCCGAGGAAGCCGCCGTCGACGCCGACGGCCGTGTCGTCTCCGTCATCCCCCAAGGGCTCAACACCCTCCCACCTGTCCGACGCCGTCACCTCGACGCCATCCTCGCCGCCGACGGTGCCGTCATCACCGAACAGCCGCCGGACACCAACTGGACCGGACGAGCCGCCATGGCACGCAACCGCATCATCGTCGGCCTCGCCCACACCGTCCTCATCGCCCAGGCCACCCCGCGCTCCGGGACCGCCGGCAGCATCCGCGTCGCCCTCGCCGAACAACGCCACCTCCTCGCCCCGCGGCCAGACCCCGCCACCGTCCACGCCCGCGAACCCGCTTCCGAGTTGCTCATGGCCATCACCGACCCGGCCGGCTGCCCGCCCGACCTTCTGGGACTCACCGGCCGACACGCCGCCCAAGCCGCCGACCGGCGCCCGCTCGTCGACACCGTCATCGTGCGCGGCGAGGAGCTCGCCGCCGCGATCAGGCCGCGCTGACCGACACCGTCCGCCGACCCCACGGCCGTTCCCCAGGCCACGCCTCGATCGCGGGCGGGCACGGCGGCCCCACGGGATCCGGCGTCACTGGTGCGTCCACTCCCCGTGCGTCGACGGGGATGTCGATGCCGTGGCCGACGTGCCATCCGGCACAGAACATGCACGGGTAGGCGTGGACCTCCTCCCCTTGGCCCTGCCGCAACTGCCTGGCGGCCCGCCGCGCCGACCTGGCACCGTACGCCACCTTCTCCACACAGGACCTGCGTTTCATCACGTGACCCGCCGGTGAGCGCGATTTGTCCATCTCCACCAGGTCCGCCAAGGCGACGGCAGCCAGCATCTCATCGGACGGGTCCCCGATCCGGCTGCGGACCGCCCCGACCAGCGACGGCGGCAAGGCCTTGCGTCGTCGCGCCATCATCTGCTCTCCCGTTGGTCCCAGCTCTGGCCTCATCATCGGAGACCTCGCCGTCACCGCACCCCGGGTGACGCGTCAGCCCACCCCAACAGCGGCCTGCCCGTTGCGGTCATGGCCGGCCCTGCCCGGCAGCATGTCACCCCGGCAGGGCATCATCAGCGGATGGCCCATCCCCCACTGATCGCTCCGCTCCTCGGCCGCTGCCCGCACACCGGTTGCGGCCAGCCGTTCAAGGCCACCATCGACCTGCGGCTCGACCCGCCGGCCACCGACACCGTCTGCCCGTGGTGCCGCAGGCACTGCCGGCTGGCCCTGTTGGCCTGACGGTCCGGGCCCCTTTGGCCACCGGGGCGTGGCCGATCCCGACCCGGCCGTCCCTATCGCCTGGCGGCGGGGATGAGGGTGACGATGCCGACCGCGGCGAGGCCGAGGAGGAACGCGACCGCGGCGATCGTCGGGTTGAACCCGGCGAGGACGGTGACGGTCAGGATCCCGCCGATGATGCCCCACAGGACCCTGCCGCTCTCCTCCCCCTCCGAGTCGTCGCCGGAGCCGCCGCCCCAGCCGCCGCCGCCCCGTCCGAAGTCGTCAGGCCCACGGTTGCCACCGTTCGTGCCGCCGTGCGACGGCATGCGGTAGCCCTCGACGACGTGGTCGAAGGCCGAGTCGGTGTCGGTCGTTGCGGTGGCGGTGGTCATGACGGGCTCCCGGATCGGGGATGCGGCGGGGATGGCCGTGACGGTCGTTGTCGTCTACTGCCGCGTCATTCCGTTCGGGCCGCCGCGGAGGGCGCCATCACCGCGACGGCGTCGTCTGAGTTGACGCTGTCGCGGTGCTGTCCACGCACGCCAAGCCGATGCCGTTGGTTGGGACAGTCAGGCACGCACGGCGTTTCGAACACGGACGCGGGGCGACCCCGGGTCCAGCCGCGCGAGCGGTCCACCACACGCGCCCGGCCTGTCGTCGTTCACGCCCCGTCGGTCACGGGCGTCACGGGCGCGGTCAGCAGTCGAAGATCGCCAGCACCGATACGGCCCCGTCGGCGTTGGTGCCGATCTGCTTGTCGAGGGCGTGGCAGGTCGCGAGGACGTCGAACAGGGCCGAGCCCTGCACGGCATGGGCGGACTGGACGGCGAACGCGGGGCCGCCGATGAGTGACATCTGGCCGTACAGGTTGCCCTCGCCCACGGTGAGGTCGAGGTCCTCCTCGGACTCGTAGGCGTGGACGTCCACGCCGGCCTCGGCCAGCACACGGGCTCCGGTGGTGTTCATCCGCACGTAGAGGACCGATCCGAACGGGACGCCGAAGGCGGTGGCGTCTGGGTCGACGGGGGTCGCGAGGTACTCGCGGATCGTGGCCTCGTCGGCGGCGGGGCGGATCTCGTCGTCCTGAACGCCGGGGGTGGTGAGCACCTTCACGATGGTGTCGGTGTCGATGGCGGTGGCTGCGGCCATGTCGTTCTCCTCGGTCGGTCGACTACCCTTCCCGGCAGCCGTTCGCTAGAAATGCTAGCACTTGGTTTAAGGGCAAGTCAAACGGGCTTCGATGGCGCATTCTGCGGGCTACCGACCGACCGGCCCAGTGGTCTGGGGGGGAACGTGCCGACTCATTGGACAGGTGGGACACGCATCCCGACTCCGGCGCGTGCTTCCGGGCCCACACGCCGAGGCACCCCGGCCCCCTCTTGCCGTTCCGCAGCGTCCAGGAGGCCGTGCAGCACCTCCGGCGGGTACACGCCGAGTTCGGGGCCGTACAGAATCCCGTCCACCGCCACACCTCCGGTCAGGGTCCCGTCGGCAAGACCGCCGTGGACGACAGCCACGCAGTCCGGGCAGACCGCACCCCGGGGCGGGTGGTGGTCGCCGCAGACCGGTGGCGCGGCTCGAAGCGTCGAGCTGCGCCCCTGCACGTGGGCGCGGACGACGACGAGGTGACCATCGGCGGTCTCGGTCTCCCACGCCATCGCCCCGGCCCAGCCCGGCGCGGGGTCGGCGGTCAGTCCACCGATGAGTGCGGTGTCGGCCGCCGCCCTCGCGCCGAGGGGCCCCAGTGGGACGTGCCCACCATGGACCCTGACCATCGGTGTGGGGTAGCCGACCCAGGCGTTGTTGATGGCGTCGGCGTTGAGGCGGATCACGTCGGAGCAGGGGACGCATCCCCCGTAGACGGTGACCTCACCGTCGCATACCGGGTTGACGGCGACGTGGGGGAAGGCGCTGCCGTCCGCGCCGACGGTGAGCGCCTCGAGGCGGCCGTGGACGCCGTCGGATGTGACGGTACCGATGACGATGCGGTGCGCCGCGCCGATCTGGGGGTCCAGGTCGCCGCTGGTGAGCTCGACTGTGGGACGGTCACGTCGGGCGGGCCACTCCCCTGCGACGGTGCGGACGAGGGCCCAGGTTTCGCGGGCGGCGCCGAGGCAGCCCGCGCAGTAGCCCTCCGCCGGTGTGGCGGCGTCCCCGCGGGGCCGTCCGCAGCCGGTCACGGGTGCAGCTGATGAGGCCAGGACGGAGCGGCCGTCGGGGTCGGGAAGCACCCATCCGTCGAGGGCCAGGTGGGTGGCGCGGCTGCGGGGTCCGCCGTCCACGGGTGCCCATCTCGGCCCCAGGTGCAGGTCGACGGGCCGGGGGTGGTCGGCGAACAGCCACAGGGGGATCCGGTCGGCGAGGCGGAACGGCGCGAGGGAGTAGTCGCCGATCCGCAGGGGCCTGCCGGCGGCCGCTGCGAGGACGACCTCGAAGGCGCGCCAGGTGTTGCCGCAGACGGCGCAGCCGTTCCATGCCTGCCGGCGGGTGCCGAACGGTTCGTCGCAGCCCGGTTGCCTGGCCGGGAAGTGACCGGCGGGCGTCGGGGTGGTGTGGTGCACGGCGTCCCAGATCATGGATGACGCCCGTCGCGATGGGGGCGTGCGACGGGCGTCGGGGCGGTCGTGGCGGGTGATGGGGGTTCCCCGACACGACCGGACTAGAAAGTGAAGATGTTCTCCACTCCCCTAGAACGGGACCTCATCATCCGCAACGGGCGGCGGGGCCTGGCCACCGCCGGACATCGCCGGCTGCCGCTTGCCGCCACCGGAGACCTTCTCCACCGACGCCTTGGCCCACCGCAGCGACGGGCAGATCTCGTCGGCCTCGATCTCGGTCTGCCAGCGGGTCTGGCCGTCCTTGTCCTCCCAGGACCGCTTGGTCAGCCGACCGATGACGACGACCCGGTCGCCCTTGTTGAGGGACTCGGCGACGTTCTCGGCGTGGTCACGCCAGATGTTGACGTCGAAGTAGCCGTCGAGCTTGTCCTCCCACTCGTTGGTGTCCTTGTTGCGGACCCGGCGGTTGACCGCGACGGACAGGTTCGCGACGGCGGTGCCGCCCTGGGTGTAGCGCAGGTCGGGGTCCTTGGTGAGGTTCCCGATCACGGTGATCGTGTTCTGCTCGTTGGCCATGGCTGTCTTGCTCCTTGATCATCAGCTCGGTGCACGCCGACGGTCATCACTGCGCCGGCGTGGCCAGCGCCTCTTGATGTGCGCTGACAGTTGTCACCGTACGACCGGGGTGCGACATGACCGCCCCGGGGACGTGGCCGCGTTTCACGAGCCGGTGAGGTGGCGGAGGAGGTCGTCGGTGTCGGGGTGGCGGGTGACGGCGTGGTGGGCGAAGAAAACGCTGTCGCGCGCGTCGTCGGGCCAGCCGAGCAGGGCGACGCGGGCTCCGGCGCCGATGGCGGCCCCGAACTCCGCGATCGCACCGAACGCCCTGGGGTGCCACAGCAGGACGAGCAGGTCGCAGCCGGCTGCGGCGTCGATCATGGCGGCTGCGGCGGGGCCGTTGACGCCGGGGCTGGCGGCGTAGGGCTTGGTGACGCCGAGCCCGGTCCAGTCAAGCGTCCGTGTCCATCCGATGCGCTCGAGCGCCTGGGCGACGGCGTTGACGTCGTCCTCGGCGGCTGCGGCCTTGCCGGCGACGTAGAACCGGCCCGGTGCGGGCGGTCGGGTGGTCACGTGCCGGTGGAGCCGAGCCCACCGGTGCCGCGTTCGGTGGTGTCGAGGCTGTCAGCGAGGACGATGGTGGGCGTGGCGACGGGAACGATGAGGAGTTGGGCGATCCGGTCGCCCCTGCGGATGTGGTGGGGTCGGTCGGGATCGGTGTTGGTGAGGATGACCTCGATCTCGCCGCGGTAGCCGGCGTCGATGATCCCCGGTGCGTTGGTGACGGTGATGCCGTGCCGGGCGGCCATCCCGGAGCGGGGGCACACCATGCCGGCGTGCCCGTCGGGTAGGGCGATGGCGATCCCTGTGCCGATGACGGCTCGGCCGCCGCCCGGGTGGATGATGTGGTCGCCGGTGGCGTGGAGGTCCAGTCCGGCGTCGCCCGGCCGGGCGTAGCGGGGGGTGGGGAGGCCTTCGTCGAGCTTGTTGACGGTGAGGGTCGGTGACATGGATCTTGGTCCTCAGGCGGCGTAGCGTTCGTCAGCGAGTCGGTCGGAGGCGATGGCGGTGCCGTTGGCGAGCAGGGGGGCAAACAGGTCGGTGATGGGTTGGGTGCGGCCATCGGGGGAGGCGAGGTGGACGGCTCGGGCGGTGGCGCGGATCCTGACGGTGGGGTCGAGTCGGGCGAGGACCTGCTCGAAGGTGACGATGTCGTCGGGGTCAGCGAGGCGGATGTCGTAGTCGAGGCGGCGGGCGGGGCCGGGACGCAGGATCGTGCCGAGGATGCCGACGGGGCCGGTCGGGTCGGTGACGACGGGCGGTTCGGTGGGGTGTCGCCACCGGTCGACGGTGACGATGTCGCCGATGAGTGCGGCTCCGGCGGAGACGCCGACGCTGCGGATCTCTGCGGTGTCGTCGTCGAGACGGCGGGCGGGCAGCGCTTCCCATTCGCCCATCCAGATGCCGCGGACGGTGATGGGCACCAGGACGGTGCAGTCGGCGGTGTCGTCGGGGTCGTCCCAGATGACCATTTCGGTGGGCAGGCTGCGGACGCGCTGCCAGGGGGTGGAGGGGTTGCGCAGGTCGGGTTGGGCGAGCGCGTCGGGGTCGGTGTCGGGTAGGTCGCGCGGGAGGTCGCCGGTGAGGCCGCAGGGGACGATCTGCACCATCGTGAGGTCGGTGGGGTCGATGTGGTGGTGCCGGTAGGCGACGGGGGCGAGTGCGGACACCCAGGTGGGGTGGACGATCCGGTGCTCGATGGGCCAGCCGCCTTCGGGGCCGTCGAGGACGATGATGCCGTGGGGGTCGGTGGGGTCGTTGATGTGGACGCCGTCGACGACGAGCTGGTGCCAGTTGGCGGCGAGGGCGTTGAGGAGGGCTGCGGAGTTCTCGTAGGTGCTGCCGACGAGGATGAGTTCGGGGCCGTGGGGGTGGCGGCCGACGGTGAAGGCGTAGCCGGTGGAGAGCGGGTCGAGGGGGCCGACCCACTGGATGGCGTGGCCGTGTTCGGCGACGATCCGGGCGATGTCGGGGGAGGGTGGGTCGGTGGGGGTCATTGGGGCCGACGGTAGCGTCGGGTGCGGAGCGTCCGGCGGGACGGTGGGACGGTTCGCCCGTGCAGGTGGGGCAGCCCGCCCCGGGGCGGTGCTACCGGTGGGCGAACGTGCCCCTGGGGGCGTCGCGCATGCGGTGGCGGTGGCCGTGGTGTGGTCGAGGACTTCGTCGCGTTGGGCGTTCCATGTCCAGGTCCTGGCGGCGCCGTCCTGGTTCCCCCGGGACCGGCGCGCCTCGTTCCTGGTCGTGGCGGTGTCGTCGGGGCGGGCCTGGTGCAGTCGGCGGCGGAGCTCCTCGGTCGCTTCGGCCAGGTTGGCCTTGGGGCTGCGGTTGGATGTGCCGACGGCGGTCATGCGGCTGGTGGGGTCGGAGACCTTGCAGCCGTTCTGCGACAGGTTGCGGTGCTGCCCGTCGTGCGGCCTTCGCCGCTCTGCGTGCGGGGGTGCGGGGCGTGCCCGGACGGGGCGACGTCCGTTGGTCTTCACCGTGGTGATCGGTGCGGGAGCGGGGGCTTCTTTAGGGGTGGCGGTCGCGGTCGAGCAGGCCGTAGATGACCGGCAGGGGCAGTCCGGCGGCGTCGGGTGTCAGGTGGGTGTCGCCGATGGCCACGCCGGGGTGGGTGGCGTTCGTCCGGTCGGGGTTGGCGAGCACGGCGACGAGGCGTTTGCCGCAGGCGGTGCACCATCGCTGGTTGGGCGGCGGGGAGCTGTCGGGGTCTGGTGCCTTGCCGCAGAGGGTTCTGACGGGCCGATCGGGGGTGGCCTGCCACGTCTGCCCGGTCGGGTCGGTGGTGGATCGGACGGACCAGGCGAGGTGGGTGACGCGGCCGTTGGGGACCGCGACCAGGTCCATGCGGCTGCGGCCGTCCCCTTCGGGCCGCCACCGGCCGGCGAAAGTGGGGTCGGCCGCAGGTTCGCTGGTGGAGCCGCTGAGGAGGACCTCGGTGGGCACGGGGTTGCCGTCGATGGCCACGGCAACGAATCCGGTGCCGATGGCGAGGTGCCATTCGGCCTCTGCTGAACGGGCGACGGACCGGATGGTGTCGGTGCAGTCGGTGCAGCCGCCAAGCATCGTGGACTGCCTCACGGCACAGGGCGTGCTGCGGTCCCTGACGGGCACGGTGTAGGCGGGGCCCGTCCCGGAGGTCTTGGGGGCCCCGTCGACGTTGTGGGCGGTGCTGCCGCTGAGGGAGGGCATGCGGAAGCCGGTGAGCGCGGCGCAGCCGTCCTGGGTGTCGATGTCGGCCACGACGACCCGTTCGTCGGGTTGGGGCTGCTGCGGGATGGGGTCGCCGTCATCGAGGAACACCGCGGTGGTCATCGGGGCGGGGTCGAGGCCCGTGTGGTGTGGCAGGTCGGCGTCGCGTCGGGACCGGGCGCAGGTGATGCAGCGGTCGGCCGGGTCGACGTGGCCCGTGACTGGGTCGCCCAGTGGCCGCATGCACAGGGTGGTGGCAGCGGGGAAGGCGATGGCCCGGCCGTTGTGGGCCACGGTGAGGGCTTGCAGGGCGATGTGGGTGCGGGTGGTTCCGGGTGAGGTGACGGTCTGCCAGGTCGCCGCCGGGTGGGGCGGTGGGGGTCCGTCGAGGTGGCGGCCGGCGAGGACGTCGGCGGCGCATCCGCGGGGTCCGTGCAGGACCGATCCGTCCAGTTCGATCGGCACGGCCGGGTCCAGCCGGATGGTGAGGACGCAGGTGGTGCAGTTGCCCGCCGGGGTGCGGTCGTTGCCGCGGTTGCCGCACAACGGCGCATCGTCGGCGTTGCGGATGTGGCCCGTTGCCGTGTCGATGCGGTGCCTGTTCATGGTGTCGCCCATGATGACGGGGGCGTGGGACGCCGGCTGTTGTCGAGCAGCAGTGTCGAGCGTCGCGTCGAGCAGGTCGCTGCCATCACCAAGCCAATCGACCGGCAGGAATTGACCGGTCGCCACTCATGTGCTAGCATTCCTAGCATTGAGTTCACCTAGCCCCGGAAAGGGGACGTGCCAGATGGCCACCACCACCCGCCCCTTGACCGGGATCGTTGACGACGTCCTGGAGACCCTCGCCGTCGAGGGGTTCGTCACCTCCCCCGGTATCCACCCCGACCAGTCCTCCGCCCGCGAACAGCGCACCGATCAGGACGCCCCACTGATCGGCTACCTCGACGCCGACGCCGACGAGACGACCATGTCGCTGTTCCACGACCTTCCCGCCACCGCCCACAGCATCCGCGTCCTCGAGGCGCTGGAAGCCGCCGGCCTCAACGTCGACTGGCCCGACCGCGACCCCGACCTGCGCATCGACGTTGCCCTCCCGGCCTGACCGGGCGCCAACTCGACAGCGGGGGACCGTTGACAACGGCGACTGGCCCGGTGCACCGACGAGGTCGGCTGACGGGATCGGTTGACATCGTGCCCCGCAACCGAGGGGTGACGGCGCGTCCATCACCCCCCGCCCGTACTGTCGACCCCACCATGGACACCACCGGCCCCGACGGATGGGAGCAGGTCCCCGACGCCGTCATCGGGGACCTGCCCGTCCGACGAGAACTGCTCGGCGACACCGTTGCCGTCACCCGCGAGCCTGCTGGGTTCGCGCCCGCACCACCGGTGGACTGCTCACCGTCGGGCAGCAACCCCCGGCGCTGCCGACTACGCGCCGCGCGCGTCACCGATGCCGACGGTATGCGGTGGACCATCACCGCGACCGCCCCAATGCCCGAGCGGCCCCACCCGGTCGCGGTGCCCTCCGGTTGGCCCGCACCGCCTGCCGTCCCGACCGACGGCACACCGGTGGGCGACCTCGATCCGGCCCTGCCCGTCGCGGCCGCCTGCATGGACCAGCGGTGGGTCACCATCCTCGATGCCGACCTGCGCTGCCACCGCACCGACCTCGACGACTGGCTCACCGACCCGCCGCTGCACACCGCCGCACCAGCCGACCCCGTCCAGTCCATCGTCGCGCAGTGGCGCCACCGCCACCCCGCCGCGGCCGTGCGGTTCGCCGGCCGATGGGTCTGGCCAGACTGGCTCGCGCTCGCCCCCGACGGCACCTCCTCGATCGGTCCGCCCGAGTCCGGGCTCGGCTGCCGCCACATGCTGGTCGGGGTGGCCCGCGGACGCGTCGCTCACCTCGCCGTCGCCCAGATCGACGTGCTCGATGGCACACCCCGCTTCGGGGAGGACCCGACGGTGCTGTACCGCGCCACCATCGAGCGGCCGTCGATGACCGTCTGTGGCAAGCAGGCCGACATGCAAGTCGGGTCCGTCGCCAACGTCTGCAAGGGCTGCCTCAGCGGCCTGCCCGACAACAGTCCGGTGTCGCACGGCACCAGCGTCATCGGACCCGACGGGCTTCGACTGCTCGGCCCCGACGGACTGCCCGCGATGCTGCTCACCCTGCTCGCCCCCTGACTCGCCCCGGGGTCGCCCCCTCGGACTGTCCATGCCGTTGTCAGAACCTGCCCGCACCACTCACGGCGCATCGCCCCAGGCGATGCCTGGTGCCGCGCCCCCCAACGTCGTGCACCTGCACAGCACCTCCCCGGAGCGGCGGGCATCCCGCCTGATCGCGCTGGCCGCAACGGTCCGGATCGCCGACGCGGGACTCATCCTGCGTTCCATGCACGAGGACGCCGTTCGCGCCTCACCCGCAGCCGCACCACCGCCTGCGGGCAACGCCTAACCGGTCCAAAGGGGGCCTTGGCCACGCCCGACCGCTGCAGATAGTCTTCGCGATCTGGTCGCGGACAGCCGCGTTGACAGGGCTTGACCCAGTTGCGCGAACCACGACGCGAAGGAAGGGACCCTCCCTCGGGGGGCGAGCTCACCGGACGCAGTGGCGAATGTCGGATGTGAACAACGGACCGGTCCGAACGGCTGGGGAAGGTCGCCCGGACCGGTCCGCTGTCATCCGGGACCAGCCGGTCAGTCCTTGGAGCCGGTGGTGGAGAGGTCCACGACGAGGTCGGCCACGAGCTCGCCGGCGACGGCGTCCTTGTGGGAAGCCAACCTCCGCGCGAACGCGGTGATGGACGCGGTCAGCAGTTCGTCGAGTGCGGAGGCAAGGACCGCGTGGTCAATGACGCCGAGTTCGCCGGCCAGTGAGGCCGGGTCGGTGGGTTCGCCGTCGAGCGCCACGGTCATCTTGCCGTTGGCGTCGTCGGTGAGTCGGACGGCGCCGGCGGTCGTGTCGAGCAGCAGCACGAGGTGCTGGCCGCGTCCGCGATCGGCGAACTCGTGGCCTATCACCGACACGCCGGCGGCGGTCAGGGTGTCGGCGGCGATGGACGTGTACAGGACGTTTGGCACAGGTTCCTCCCGGATGGGGTGGCCCCATGGTGCCCGACGCCGGCGACGCGCCCGCCTGCCAACGGGTGGGTGACGTGGCCGCTGCGGTCAGGTGAGCGGGAGTGCGGCACCGCGGGCGATGGCGTCGCCGCATTCCGCGGCCAGGTCCATTGGCCCGTTGGTGGGGATGGTGGCGTCGGCGAGGGCGACGACGATCTCGGTGATGACCGCGATGGTCTGCCGGCAGGGTTCGAGCGGCAGGTTGCGGCTGAACAGGTCACGGATGCCGTCCGGGTCGGTGCCGTCGCTGCTGGTTCTGGCCGTGCGGGTGTTGTCCTGGTGGGTGCAGAGCCGGTGGACCAAGCCGGTGACGAGCGCATCCCATCGGGGGTCTGGCCGGTAGGTCGATCCGAGGATCGCCGCGGTCAGTTCGTCGGCTTCCCAACCGTCCTGGCGTGCGTCGCCGAAGATGACTGAGAACGCGAGGTACAGGGCCCGCCAGACGCCGACGGGTTCGGCGACGGCGATGGGGAAGGGGTGGCCTGCGGCGAGTCCGAACACGAGGTCGCGGGCGATGGCCTCGTGGTGGGGGTCGGGTCTCATCGTCCCGTCTCGGTTCGGTGCATGACCTCATCTGACCACATGCGATCGACGGCGGGCAGGTCCACGGGCCGGGGCAAGGTGTAGCTGTCGGGGGTCGTCCCAGTCGATGGTGACGAGGTCGTTCTCGTTGACGTCGTTCACGGCGCGGTGGTGGGGGTCGATTCCCTTGATGCGCGGTCGTGGCCAGGTGAGCGCGAGGTTCGTCCCGGGGCTCGGGGATCCGCAGGACCAGCATTGCTGTGGTCGTCAACGACGGCCCATTGGGGTCGCCCTGGTCGCCGGAGGTCGGGGACGAGTGCGCCGGTCGTTGGAACGCCGAACCTGATGTCGGCGTGCACGGGGCCGCCCACCGGGCGTTGTGTGGCAGGCGGTGAGGGTATGGCTGCGCGGACACCATCTCGGCGCTACTGCCCACACGACATTGCGATCGCCCTCGACACTCGTCGGGATCGGCCCCCGATGCCTGCTGAGCGGCAACGTCGTGGGCTTCAACCCGACGTGCGCGACCCGCGTGTCCTGCCCCTCCCGTCACCGACCATTGAGGTCGGGGGCGTCGGTGCGTTCAGGTGACCGCCGTCGCCCACGCCGTGCCGTCGCCTGACAGGACGGTGGAGTGGCGCACGTGCGCGTCGGGGTTGCGTTCACGGGCAAACGCCAGCATGGCCGACGCGAGCCCCTTGCGGCGGTGCTGCTTGGACACATAGGCCTTGTGGATCATCCCGTTGTTGATGGCGCCCTCGTCGATGGGGTTGCCGTCGGCGTCAAGCGGCGGCTTGCCGCTGAACCAGGTGAGGTAGCCGGCGGTCGCGTAGCTGCCGTCCTTGCGTCGCACGTGCACGACCATCGTCGTCGGGCCCGCCTCGTAGAGCCGGTAGTGGCCGCCGGGCAGGTACCGGAAGCTGGCGGCCTGCGGGCGGTCGCGGGCGACCAGAGTGGCGACGTAGGCGTCGGAGTAGGCCGTCCCCTTGAACCGGGCGTCATCGGTGGCGTCGTGGGCGATCCAGTCGACGTCGCGTCCCAGGTCGTGCTCCTCGGTGCAACCGCACGCGTGGAGTCCCCCGAGGTCCTCGACGTTGCCCTGTGCGCCGCATCGGGTGCATGCGGCCAAGGTCGGGTCGGGTCCCGGCATGACCTGGTAGGTGTGGGGGATCCTGTCCGGGCCGGCCGGAGCGACCGGTGGTACGCCCGCCACCGGGGTGCCATCGATGCTGCCGCAGTTGCCGCACCACTGAGCCTGCGCCGCCTTGTCAGCCCGGATGACGATTCCGCATCCGCCGCACGCAGCGGATGTCGGCCCGAGGGTCCGGAACGGGGAGGCGGGAGCAAACGGGTCGGTGGTGGCGGTGGTCGTGGCCTGGGCTGACGCAGCCGCCGTCGGTGTGGCGGTGTGGCGTCCGCAGTCACCGGAGACGGCCGGTTGCCGGCAGGGCCTGCCGTCGGTGGTGCGGTTGCGGCAGCGAGGCGTCCGGGGCATGCCCTGGTCATTCCGGGCGTGTCAGTCGGTGGACGACGACGCGGTCCCTGCCGTCGTCCGTGGCCCGGTACATGGCGGTGTCGGCGGGATGGTCCAGACTGCCTGGGATGCCGACCCAGACGCCCGTCCCGTCCTGCGATGGCTCGTCACGGTCCGGAGGGCGGGTGCCATGACGCCTGCGGCGTTGATGGTTGCCTGTCACCTGCGATGGGTGGCCGATGACATGCGGGCGGGGGCGGACGGACGGTTCCCCGTGGTGGTGGAACAGTCGGCGGTCTTCCTTCCGGAGCCGCCGGCTGGTGAGGTTGCCTGGTGGGTGACGACCGGTCATGCGGCCCGTCTGGTCCAAGCCGGCCTGGGGTTGCGCCTGGATGTCGTCGACGACGCCTGGTTGGCGGGTCTCCCCCACGAGCTCACGGACCGGCGCATCCGCACGGGCGTGCTCGAGGAGCTGGTTGCCTGGCCGGCGCAAACCCCGGGGTTCGTGAAGCCGTCGTTGGCCAAGGTCGACGTCCTGGCCGCCCAGTGGGTCCCCGACATCGCGGTGGCCGCACGGTTGGCCCTCGACGCCGGCGCGCACCCTGCGACGTCGGTGCAGGTGTCAGATGTCCGGCTGGACCTGGTCGCCGAGCACCGGGTGTATGTCCTCGACGGCCGGGCCGTGGCGTCCAGTCCCTACCTGGTCGACGGGGCGTCATGGGAGCCCGGTTGGGACGCGGCCTCCCGTCCCACCGAGACCTCGGCCGCCCGCGCGTTTGCCGAGGCAGCAGTGGCCTCGGGCCCGTCACCCGAGGCGTTGGTGGTCGACGTCGGCCTGCTCGCCAGCGGCCGTTGGGTGGTCGTTGAGGCCAACGCGCCGTGGGCGTCCAACCCCTATGGCTGCGACCTGCGGCTGGTTGTCGACTGCGTTGTTGCGGCGTCGTGCGGCCGCCCCGCGTCGCGGTGGACCTGGTCTGCGGATGCCCACGAGGCAGCGATCGCCAGCACGATGGATCCACTGGTGGCCCGTTGATGGCCACGGCTGCCGGCGTCCCCGCGGGCCACCTCCCAGATGCGCTGGCCTCTGCAGGCCCCTTGCCGGCCGAGGGGCGGGGCCGGTGGCGTCAGGACGCGGGGCCGAACGCCTGCTCGCAGGCGTGACGCATTGCGGCCTCGCGGTCATCTGAGAGTTCCTCGAAGCGGTCCCAGTACTCGCCTGAGCCCGTTTCGATGCCCTCGTCGTGGATCATCGACTCGATGCCGTCGGTTTCGTGCAGGGTGGAGTAGACGTAGCGCGACAGGTACCGGTGGCCGTCGGGGGTGAAACCGTTGGTGGAGGCGAGGAGTCGGCCGCCGCCCCGGTGCCACATGTCGGCGAGCATCTTCTTGGCGATGCCGCGTCCACGCGCGTCGGGGTGGACCTCAAGGGACTGGATGTCGATCCTGTTCCCTTGCCCGAGTGGTTCGTCGACCTCGGCCCTGCCGTAGATGCCGCCATCAGGGGTGCGCCACAGCAACGTCGTACCGCGCTCGGTGTCCATGGCGAGGTCGTTGGCGCTGAGCCGGTCGGGGACCGATGGGGCGAACTCCCCCCATTTGCCGGTGGTGGCCGGGGTGCCACCGAACGGATCGGTGGCGGCGACCGCTGCTCCCGTCGGGGCGGCTGCGGCGGTGGTGACGGTTGCGGTGGTGTGGCGTCCGCAGTCGCCGGTGGTCGACGGCTGCGTGCAGGCCGCCCCGGTTGTGGTGGTGCCTCGACAGGTGCTCATGCCCTCTGCCATTCCCCGGTGGGGCCGCACCCCGGGTGGCCTGGCGGCACGGGGTTGCGGCGGCGAAGCAGCTCGGCGATGGCGGTGCAGCAGCGGGCAAGCGTGACGTGGGTGACGCCTTCCCTGCGGAGGGCTGGCAGATGGTTGCTCGACGGCCGGTTGCGGCACGGATGGCGTTTCCAGCCAGGTTCGGGCGCGAAGGTGGAGGTGAGGAGAGGGTGGCCGTCAAGGCCGCACCGGAACATCGGTGAGGGGACGGGCGGGACCCTCGCTCGGTTCATGGCTCCATCTTCGCCGATCGTGTCAGTGCTGCGCGGCGGCGTCGGCCAGGAGCCGGTAGGCGGAGCCGTCGAAGCAGGAGCAGCCGATCCGGTGGCCGGTGGTGGGGCCGGTCTGGTCGGGGGTGCCGTCGCGCAGGCGCCGGGTGGTGGTTCGGATCCGTTGGCTGGTGGTGTTCATGGTGCGGTTCCTTGCACGTGGGGTGCCGACATCGGGTCAGGACGTCGCGATCCGGGCGGCGATGTGCTCGACGACGGGGTCAAGGATTGCGCGTGATGTGTGGTGGAGGTCGGTGATGACGTCGGCGGCACCGGTGGTGCCGGCGGCGGCCCAGCCGATGGTGAGGAGCACTTGGGTGGTGTTGACGGCGAGGACAACAGGAACCCATGTCGGCCGGCCGAGCCGTTGGAGGTCGGGCTGATGGCCGCGCGTTTCGGCCAGGGTGGCGAGGATGTGCCAGCCGGCGGCGGCGCCAACGGCGGCTGCGGCGAGTGGGCTGCCGCCGAGCCCGGCGGCGGTGGTGCCGATGATCGCGGCGAGCGGGACGAGCGGGAGGATGTAGGGGGCGATTCCGATCAGCCAGTTGCCGCGTCCGGTGACGGAGGCGTAGGTGACGTGGCCGCTGTCACGGCGGACGCTGGCTCCGGTGATGGGGTGGAAGGTGGCAAGCGCAACGATGGCGTGGGCGGCTTCGTGCTCAAGGGTGCCGAGGTGACCGAACCCGGTGCGGTGCCGTCCGTACTTGATGCCTGCCGCGGTGCAGGTGGTGGCGACGAGGAGCAGGACAGTGGGGCCTGCGGGTGCCTGCGCTGCCCTGATGGCAAGGCGGGCGGCGGCAAGGCTGAGAGGCCAGGCCAGCAGGACGCAGCCGAGGACTGTGGGGATGCGGAGCAGTCCGATGGTGAGGTCGCACAGCAGGGAGGGGCCCGTCCACCAGGGGGCTTTGCGGCGTCGGGCCATTACGGCCGGCCGCCCCACAAGGACCAGCGTCCCCAGGTGTGTGGGTCCTGGCCTGGCCTGGGGGCTCTGGCGGGCGTGGGGTTCATGGGCTGGCCATTCCGCGCATGGGGCGGACGGTCAGGCTGTCGCCGACGTGTGCCAAGGTGGCCGGATCGAGCTGGTGGTGAGGCAGCCCCGTGCGGGCTCCTGCTGCTGGTGTCGGCGGCATGGTCTCACCTTGCACCGCGCGGCGGTGTTGTCAGCGGGGAGGTGGGGCGCCAGCGGGGACGAAGGGTCCGCTGAGCCGCAATCGGGGTGGGTGTCGCCGACCCCGCCGGCTGGTCAGGGCTGGCGGTCACCCGGCCGAGGTTGGTTGCGGTGGTGGCGGAGTTCAAGGCCGTACTGGAGGAGGAACAGCACGATGAAGACGGCTGCGGCACCGACGAGGAGGCGCGGGTCGTTGTCGGTGCCGCGGATGGTCAGGATCGCGGCGACGAGGATGCCGAGCGCGACGCAGGTGGTCACCTCTCCGTGTCGACGCTGCCGGGAGGGCTTGGTGGTCTTGTCAGCCATGAGCTTGAACTGTCGAAGGCCCCGTCCCCGGGGACCGGAGCCGCCGTTTGGTGCTTGTCGAGCCGCCGGTTTGGTCATGGACCAGCTTCCCGTGGGGTGGGTGGCCGGGGGCGGCCGTCAGTTGTGACGACGGTGGTGTGCAGCAGGACTTGCGCCGCCAGGCGTGACGACCGCACGGTCAGGACGGGGCACCCCGCTCCGACTTCTTCGGAGGACCCCTGGTGATGCGCTACTCCCCCACCGTCGCATCGACGCCTACGTCGACGGCCCCGGCGACACTGCATCGCATGACCACCGAACCGATCACCGTCGAGGACGCCGTTGACCGGCTCCGCCGCAGGCACGCCGCGGAGGGTCTGGACATGCCGGGCGGCTGCGACCGGTCCGCCATTGACGCGCTTGAGGCCGCGGTCGCCGGCATCGCCGCCGTTCCCGCGCGGCTGCCCCTGGACTATCGCCGCCTTCTCGAACTGGTCGACCCCGACGGCCTGCGTGTCACCGGCGACGTCGAACTGGTCGGCCCGCAGGCGGTGATCGACCAGCTCGACCGCGCCAACCCGGACCTGCCTGCCCTCCTGATCCCCGTGGGTGGCGAGGGCTACTTCGTCGTGCTCGAACTGGCCACCGACGGCCATCCCGGCGGCTTGTGGGTGTGGGATCCGGGCCTGGACGACATCCATCGGATCGCCGGTGGGCCTGCCGGGTTGATCGCTGCGACCGCCGACGCCCCGGCTGTGGCATTGCCCGACGCCGGCCACGTCTGGGTCGCTCTTGACGTCGACGGGTTGTTCGACGAGCAGGTCGGGTGGGAACGGACCGCTTGGCCCGACCGGTGGCTGCTCTCCGACGGGGTGGATCCCGCCGACCTTGCGTCCCGCCACACCCCAACGGCGACGATCGCTGAGGTCCTCGCCGGCGACGGCGAGGGACTCGTGCACGCGCGGGTGCGGGTCCACGCGGGCACCGCTGCTGGATCGGTCGTTCGGCTCTTCGCGCCTGACGCCCCGGAGGTGTCGGCCGAGCAGGCCGCCATCGACCATCTCGCCGGGATGCTGGCGGAGGAGCGGGACGCCGCCGTCGCACGGTTGGAGGAGCTCACCGAGCTGATGTCCTCGGGCGGGGCCGCGTCGCTGCCCGTCGACGACCTTCTTGCCATGTCGGCCGAGATCAAGGCGCTCACCGGCATGGGTGCGGCGGGTTCCGTGCCGTCCTACCGGCTGGTCTGGTGGCCCAGGGACACGGGTCCGGCCGGGCCGACCCGTGACAGCGTCGTCGAGCTGGTGCTGAGGCCCGGTGCCCCCGCCGACGGGGCGGGCATGCCCTTGGGGACGGAGGTCGTGGAGGCCACGGTCGTGTCGGCCCGCCACGTCCGTGACGCTGACGGCGTCGGGTGACACCGTCAACCGTCTACGGCAACCGATGCCGGTAGTGGCGTCGTTGGTTCACGTCAACAGCTCCTGATGTCAGCCGGGTTCGGGGACGGACGCTGTCGCGGGGGTGACATGTCAGCCCCGCACGCGGTCAGCGGGATCCTGCGCGGGGCTTCACCGACCAGGTCTTGCGGGGCCCCTTGGCTTCTGACCACACCCGGTGGTCCTGCATCAGGACCGTCCAGCCGTCGTTGACGAACGGGACGAGCTCGCCGACCCAGAGGCGGCCAAGCAGGTGACGAGTCGGCTGGTGGTCGCGGTCGCCGGTCAGCACGGGGCCTGGCGCGGCCAGCACGGGGAGCCGTCCGAACCCCTCGAAGTCGGCCCAGGTGTAGTCGACCATCTGCGCCAGCCACTTGACGGGGTCCTTCAGCCCCGTGGGCCTGCCGATGAGGGCCTTGGCCTCCACGGCCAGCGCCGGCGCGGTGTCGGTCCACCCGGTCGGGTCCTTGGGCTGGATGACGGCATCCACCGCCACCCCACCGCCGTCGGGCAGGACCCCCCGGACCTCCCGCTGGACGTGGAAGTCACGGGCGAGGTCGCCGAACATCCAGTTCTGCAGGTCGTGTTCCCGCTCGAAGGCGATCCTGGCGACCGGCTTGCGGTCATGAAGGACGATCCCGTCCTCTATGCAGGTGGTGCACAGCCGTCCGGCGTTGTCCCGGTCCGGGAGGCGGTCCTGCCAGACCGGCCCCGTAGCTCCCGTCGCGCCGCAGGCGTAGCAGCTGTCGTAGGGCCGCGTCGTCCAGTCGCCCGTGCGCGGGCCGCTGATGGCTTGGCAGCGGTCGCATGCGGCGCCGGCGGTGTGGGGGTGGCGCGGCTGGGCGCGGGCGCTGACGGTGATGCGCTCGCGTCCGAGGGCGGCCGCGAGCGCCCGTCGTCGGTGGGGGCGGCGCAGGAAGCGGGCGACTTCCGGTGCGGGTGCCGTCACGCCTTCGTCGAAGACGTCCACTTCGGCGGGGTCGACGGGGCAGTCGGTGAGGAGTTCGGCGGCGATCAGGTGCAGCGGGGTCATGCCGGCAGTGTGCGAGGTGAGGGTGACACCGCCGGCCGGGTGGTGTCCTCGGGGCCTGCCCGTCTTGGTGATGTGAGCCGCAGCAGCGATCCGAGCTCGTCGGCCTTGAACGCCCGCCTGGGGTCGTCGGGCCCGCCGAGCGGCGGCCCGTACGCCATGCCGTGGAGGGACGCGCCGTCGGTTCGCAGGGCCCGGCTGATGGCGGCGGTGGTCTGGGCGGGGACCCGGCCGACGACCCCGATGAGGCGGTCGATCCCGATGGTGGCGTACAGCTCGCCTTGGACCAGCAGGTCGTAGGCGGTGGCGCGGCCGGCCGGGATGATCGCGTCGAAGTCGGTGGCCATCTGGGTGCGGTTGCTGACCAGCAGGACGCGGGCCGTCGCCGAACGGGTGTCGGTTGTGGTGAGGAGGAGGATGCGGCGGTGCGCCCGGTCGGGGCTGGTGGCGATCGCCAGCGTTCCGGGTGCCATTGGTCCGGGTTGCGGCGGGTGTGGGGGGGTGGGCGGCGTGGTGCCGGCTGATCGTGGCGGTGAGTGCTGGTCCCATGCGATGCCTTGCGTCTCGGGGGTGCATGGGGTCCAAGTCGGCTTGCGGGGGTTGGTGTCAACCAGGTGGTGGCTGCTGGGCGGTTCAGTTGGCGTTGAGGCCGTGGGGTCGGCGGGTGGACAGCCGGGCTTTCCATGAGGTTTCGAGGGCCTGCACGTCCGCGGGGTCGGCGGTGGGGGCAACGAGTTGGAGGATGGAGAAGACGAAGCCGGTGGGGTCCAGGCCGGTGAGGTCGACGTTGCCGCCGTGGCCGGTCTGGGCGTAGTGGCGCCATCGTTGGGCGAGGTTGAGCTCGCCGTAGGCGGCGCCGACGTAGCCGCGGCCGGTTGTTCGGTCGTGGATGTAGTAGATGCCGCGCCACTGCTCGAGGCGTTGCCACCATGAGTGGGGCATGGCGGCCAGGCCGGCGTGCTCGACGACGAGTTCTTCCACCCCAGGGACCGGCGGCACCAGCTTGGACTCCTGGTGGACGGCCTGGATGTCGAACAGCCCAGGGCGGACCACCCGGATGTAGCCGCGCCGTCCGGTCCAGGAGAGCGCGAGCCGGCCGGCCCACTCGTCGAGCCGGTCGTCGCGGGCGAGCTCGATCCATGTGGTGGGCCGGCCGGCCATGTCCGCTGGCCCTTCGGCCCCGAGGGCGGCGAGCCGGTCGTTGCCGGGCACGGCGCGCCATTCGGCGTCGGTGATGGGCCGGCTGGGCCCGACCCGGTACAGCCCGGTGAGGAGCACGCCGGCGCCGTGGGCGACACCGGCGACGGCCCAGGTGCGGGCGACGATCTTGTTGGCCTCCCCTTCGATGTGGAAGGCGTTGAAGGCGTCGTAGGCCTGCTGGTCCTCGGCGGCGAGGGTCGGCAGGGCGGCGGTGAGCACGGGGGTGTCGCCGGTGTGGCGCAGCAGCACTGCGGTGCGGTCGTCGGTGACGGGGATGCCGACGGCGTCGAGGACGTGGGCGAGGGTCAGGATCGGCATGCGATGCAGTGTCGTGCAGGCCGCGTCTGGCCGCAGTCCGAGACGCAGCGATCCGCAGGGCTGGGAGGCTGGCTTCTGGTGTCGGGGTCGGCAGCGGCCAGGCCTCAGCCTGACGTCGTGCCTGGTCGCCACGCGTCGCCGGGTGCGCCGCCGGCGTGTCAGATCCCGGAGGCGCGCAGGTCCGTGCAGATATCGACCACCGTGACCGCGATCACCCCGAACCGGGGGTGCTCGTGGTAGCGGAGCTCGTCGGCGAGCACCTTGATCGTGTCTTCGTGCTCGTCGATCACGGTGTCGACCGGTTCCCCGGCCTCGGCGTGCTGCCGGAGGCCGGGGACGTCGACGGCGATGTCGTCGTAGTCGGCGAAGAGGTTGTTGGCGTCAACGTCCTCGTGGAGCAGGTCGAGTGTGGCCAGTGCGTGGGCGGCGGCGGTGACCACGCCAGGTTCGTCGCGGTCGGCCAGGGAGGAGGCCATCTGGTCGAGCAGGTCGGCTACCGCGTCGGGGGTGGGCGTGCCGTCTGGCTGGTGGTTCCGGGTGTGGGCGGGCAGGTCGCGGTAGCGGATGTCCATGTCGGGTCCGATCAGGGTCTCGGCGGGCCGGGTCGGCCCACTCTCCCTGCAACTGTTCCGCTTTGCAGCGGCGCGACAGCAGCGGGGGTGCCACTCGTGTGCGTTGTCGGGGTGTCGCGGCGGTGGTGACGAGGTCGACGCAGTCGTCGCAGATGCCTTCGAGCTTTGGGTGTCCGCCCCAAGCTGGCCGTCTGGGGCCAATCGGCGCGTCCCCTTTCACGTGTGTGCGTGGCCCTGTACACATTCACACGCGCGGCTGCCCGCGTTGTTGACGACGTCAACTGCCTTCGTGCCCGCATCTCGACAGGCTGATACGTCAGCCCACAGGGGGGTTGGTCTGGTGGGCGGCCGGACGGCCCTGTCGCACCGTGGGTGCAGACTCTGGCGGCGTATGGGTCAGATCGCCGTTCTGGACGGCTCCCGTGTGGACGCGACCGCCGTTGACGACGGCGGCTGGGGGCTGCTGCACCGGCGCGGCCGGGCCCGGCCGGCCCTCACCTGCCCCGGATGCGACGCCGCCGTCCACGCGGTCCAACGACAGACGACACGGTTCTTCCGACACGACCGGGCGGGCTCAGATTGCCCGTGCGCCAACGAGTCGCCCCGTCACCTGGCTCTCAAGTCCGCCTGCGCCACCGCGGTTCGCACAGCCGGATGGGAGGCGCTGCCCGAGCACCGGGTCGGGGGCCGTGTCGCCGATGTCCTCGCAGTCCCACCGGGATCGGCTGCCGGAGACGTCGGCTGCGTGTCGGTGGAGATCCAACTGTCCAACCAGCCCGCTGACGTCACGGTGGCCCGGACCGCCGACCACGCCCGCGCGGGTTCGGCGGTCCTGTGGGTCGTCACCCGCCCCTCGGCCGTGGACGCCCCGGACCTGCCGCATCTCGTGGTCGCCGGCGACGCACCCCATCCGGTGGCCGCACCGGTGGTGGTTCTGAACGCGGCGGCCCGTGTCCGTGTGGACGGCCGTGAGCTGCCCGTCCCCCGGTGGCGGACGGCCGGCCCGTTCCCGCTCGACCGGGTCGTGGCGGGGATCCTGTCGGGCCGTCTGGTGTGGACGGAGCTGCCCCGCAACCGGGCATGGCCGTCGAGGGCGTCATGGCAATGGGTTCCAGCCGCCCAGATCCCCGAGCAGCAGCGGCTATCGGACGCGTTGGGGCGGGCCGAGGAGGCGGCGAGCGTGGTGACAGCGGCCAGGCGACAGGTCCATGCCGCCAACATCCTGGCGCATGCCGAGACGAAACGGACCGTGACCGCACGTCTGCTTGACCTGCTCGAGGCCGCCGGCCACCGGCTCCGCTGGCCGGGCGATCCGGTGGAGGACCGGTCTGGGTGGTACGCCCACGGGACGGTGGTACGGACCGTTGGAGGCCCGTTGTACGTGGTTCACCCGGTCGCCGGGCAGGTGCGGGGTGGTGCGCGTCGCAAGCTGGCGTCGGCGGTGGTCGTGGTCGACACCGCCGAGTCGGCGGCGCGCCTGTCGGCGGTGGGTGTGGACGCGGTACCGATCCATGCGGTGCGCATCGCGCCGCCGGCCAGCTGAACCCCAAGCCAGGTCGAGGGGCCAGCCCCGCAGCTGGCTGGTCCAACCCCGTGCCAGCCGGCGCAGGGTTGGACTCGGCGTGGGTCGGGCCCAGCGGGATGTCCGTGTGGGGTTGACGTTCCGGATGTGGCCGCGCCTACGGGTCCGGCTTAGCCGTCTGCGGGGTGTCCGTTGAGGATCTCGGCCCGGTGCAGCCATCGGTGGACCGCACTGGTGGAGGCTCCCAGTTCCTCGGCGATCTCCTTGATGGTCATCTGCTTCACGACCCTGGCCTGGTGCAGCCATTCGCGATCGGGCGGCTCGGGCCTTGCTGGTGCGTCGACACCTGCGTCGTCAAGCCATGCGCTGATGGTTACTGGGTGCACGCCGAGTTCGGCGGCGACGTCCTTGCGGGTCCGGCCGGCCTGCACGAGCTGCTGGTGGAGCCAGTCGGCGTCGGGCCGGGACGGTGGTTGGGGCCGTTGGATGCCGGCGTTGTCGATCCAGCGACGGACGGTGCGTTCCGACACTCCGAGCCGACGGGCGATCTCGGAGTTCGTCAGTTCGTCATCGATGACTGCGGCTTCCAACCAGTCGTCATTCGGGCGGGGCAGCGGGATGCTTGGTGCCACCCCGGCGTCGCGCAGCCACTTGTTGGTTGTGTGGAGCGACGCCCCGAGTTCGGCGGCGAGCTCCTCGGCGGTGCGTCCGTCACGGTGGGCTGCCAGGAGCCATTCGTTGTCGGGGCGGGTGGGACGCGGACGCGGTTTGCGGACTCCGGAGTCACGCAGCCAGCGGATGACGGTGGTCTTGGCCACGCCGTGCTCGGCTGCGATGTCGGCTGCGGTCCGTCCGTCCTCGACCGCCCGTTGGAGCACCTTCGGGTCGGGCATTGGGGCCCTTGGGCGGCCCTTGTGCTTGCGGACTGGGATGCCGTGGACCTTGAGCCATCGGCGCACCGTGGGTGGGGACACGCCAACCTGTTCGGCGATCGCGGCTTGGGTGTGGCCCTTGACGACGTAGGCGCGATGCAGCCAGTCGCGGTCGGCCAGGGGTGTGTCGTCGGTCATGGCCCATGCGGCTTGGTGGGGATGGGGGTCAGTTGTTGTGCTGGTCGACATCTATTTCGTGGACGGTCACGGCACCGGTTGGGTCGATGGATGCGCGCCCGGACAGCCAGGCCACGGATGCCTTGAGGTCCTGGGGCCGGCATATGCCGTGTCCTTGTGCCTGGTCGAACCCGAGCCGTTCGAGGGTGCTGATGATCGCCCGGTCCTCAACGCCTTCGGCCACCACCGTCAACTGGTGGAGCCGTCCGAAGGCCACGACGGTGGCCAGCAACGCTTCGCCGTTGGCATCGCTGATGCGTGAGACGAACTGTCGGTCGACCTTCAGGCTCGTCAGTGGCAGGTGCTGCAGCACCGCAAGGGAGGAGTTGCCTGTCCCGAAGTCGTCCAGCGCGATCCGGACGCCGAGGTGGCGGAGTTCACCCAGGACGCGGACGCTGGCCTCGGTTTCCTTGATCGCGGCGGTTTCGGTGATCTCGATGGCGAGACGGTCAGCCGGGACGTTGTGCTGTGTGAGTGCTTGCAGGACCATGCTGGCGAACGCTGGGTCGGTGAGGCTGCGCCGCGACACGTTGACATGGACGATGATGGGGCCGGAGTTCTCGGCTTCGAGCTGGGGTTGGGCCGACAGGGCATCGTGGAGGACTCGGCGGGTGAAGGGGCCGACGAGCGACCCGGCGGCTTCGATGTCGCGGACGAACTCCGATGGTGCGATGGGGCCATGCAACGGGCTGTCCCAGCGGGCTAGCGCCTCGAACCCCATGACCAGTCCCGTTCGGGTGTCGATCATCGGCTGGTACACCAACGACATCTCCGGGCTGTTGATGGCCTCCCGGAGCGACTCGAGGTGGTGGGTGGGGTCGGCAAGGTCGGGGTCGGCCATGGTCCATCGGTCTGCGGACCGCTTGGCGGTGTACATGGCGGCGTCGGCGGCTCGGAAGGCCTCACCGAGGGTCCGCCAGTTCGGTCCGGTGACGGCCACGCCCACCGATCCGCTTGTGGTGACGGTCTCCACGGCCGGATCGGTGACGGGCAGGTCACCGGCCATGGCGTCAGCCAATACTCCGGCTTGGTCTCCTGCGGCGTCGAGCCCGGCGACTGATGGCAGCAGCACGGCGAACTCGTCGCCACCGAGCCGGGCGACCAGGCCGCCCTCCGGGGTGGCGTCGGTGAGTCGCTTGGCGATCTGGACCAGGACCTCGTCGCCGATCTGGTGGCCGAGTGTGTCGTTGATGGTCTTGAAGTCGTTGAGGTCGATCAGGTACAGCGCCACCCGGCCGCTGGTCCGGCCGGCCCGCTCGATGATGGCTTCGGCCTGCTCGTCGAAAGCCCGTCGGTTCAGCAGGCCCGTCAGGGGGTCCTGGATGGCGTCGAGTTCGCGGGCAAGGGCAACCTTGGCAGAGTGGTGAACCACCCAGGTGAGCAGCATCGCCATGGGCAGCAGCAACGGCTGGGTGCGGCCGATGACGACCATGACGGGGCCGAGCAGCACCAGCATCCAGTCGGTGGTCCACGTCTCGAACACGTCACGGCGGAACACCGCCACGAACGACATTTCCTGGAGGATCGCCAGGAGCCCCGACATCAGGACGACGTTGACGATGTTGAACACCCACGACGCCCCGATGAGCCCGACGACCAGCACCGGATCGGCGTCGGCACCTGCACCAAGCATCTGGGCGTCGACTGCACGAAAAACGGCAAGCGCCGCAATCGAGGAGAGCAGCAGCATCGCGGCGTTGAACACCGACTTGATCGGGTCGGTCTTCAGCAGGTCCGCAGCAAGGGACGCTGCCGCAACGAGCAGGGCCGCGGTGTAGCCGGGCACGACGAGCAGCAGTGCCACGATGTAGGCGGCCGACAGCGTGTGCACACTCGAGTCGCGGCTCTTCAACAGATCCAGCGGCTGAATCTCCACCCACAGCATGGCCCCGACCAGCACCAGCGCAAGGATGGAATCGTCACTGCCCCAAAGG
This sequence comes from Euzebya pacifica, assembly GCF_003344865.1. GTDB lineage: Bacteria > Actinomycetota > Nitriliruptoria > Euzebyales > Euzebyaceae > Euzebya > Euzebya pacifica. The sequence goes on along the minus strand of NZ_CP031166.1, from coordinate 25,452 downwards.
CCATGCGTCGAGGAGTGGACCAGAACGCCCACGGCTGCGATCACTGCCATGGCGACGACTGCCCAGACGTACCGCATCACGTGGTCCGGGCCGTCCGCCGCAGCGTCGCTGGCGGTCGTGTCCGCATCGGCTGCAGGCGTGATGACCGCAGCGTCGCTGCGTCCATCGGTGTCTGGCCGTGCAGCAGACGTGGACAAGGGAAACGGGCCTTCGGGGCGTGGGCAAGCCGTACGGGTGACTAGTACCTCGGCATCTGCCGGGTGCCCCTTTAGGGTGACACGAGCCGACGACAACGTCGTGGACCCCACCGCCCCGGTGGCCCCGCGAAGGATTCCGGACGGGTGACCGCCGTTCGGTCAGGGTGGTCGGGCGGCCCGATGCGTAGGTCCGCATGGCCCCTGATGGCCACGAAGACGTTGCAGCGCAACTAGTTCTAAGGTTTCTCTCCGGACGTGCCGATAGTTGTGTGGTGGCGGTGGCGGTCTCTGTCTGCCGTCGCAGCAGTCCACCCACGATCAGGAGCAATCCGATGAGTCCCCGTACACGCAAAGCCCTCATGAACCTTGCCGCCTTGGTGGCCGTCATCCTTGCCACCGGTGCCCCGCAGAAGTGGGGCTAGGCGACCAGCGGACATGACCGCAGGCAACTCGCCTGCGTACTCCGTTGGCCTCCGGGCCTACCTCGCCGCCGTCATCCTCCTCGGCGTCGCCGCCACGGGGATCGGCGGCGCCGAGTTGCTCAACGGGACGCTGAGTCCCAACTGGATCGCCGTCGGCACCTTCGCGGGGGCGCTGCTCGTCGCGGAGATCCAGCCGGTCAGGTGGATCCGGGGACGCGAAGCCAGCTTCGTCACCGTGTCGCTGGCCTACGCCTTCGCGTTGACCATGTCCCTCAGTGGGTTGGCCGCCGTCCCGATCGTTGCCGCCGCATCGATCATCGGTGACCTCTCGCGTCGCATCGATCGTCACAAGGTGGCGTTCAACGCCGCCACCGCCGCACTGTCCACTGCTGCTGCCGCCGCCGCGCTCCGGACCTTCGACGCGCAACATGCCGTTGCCAGCCTCGACGTCAGCGCCGAACAAGTCCTCGGCATCGTCCTCGCCGGGCTCAGCATGTATGCCGTTGCCGCCATTCCCCTTAACATCGCCATTGGCCTGGCCACCGGTGATGGTGCCGTCACAACGATGCGACGCGACTTTCTCCTCGCGTTCGGCACCGATGGCCTGCTCCTGGTGCAGGCCCCAGTCCTCGTTGGAGCCGCAGCGGTCTCCCCGCTGCTGCTCCCCTTCGCCATGGTCCTCACCGGCACGGTGATCCGGTCCGGCCGCCACCTCGCCGCTGCTGAGGACCGTGCCCACCATGATCCCCTCACGGGCCTTGCCAACCGCGACCGGTTCACCGCCGACGCCGAACAGGTACTCGCCCGTGGCATCAGGCATGGGCTGCGCCCCACCGTCGTCGTCCTCGACCTCGACGGGTTCAAGCCGATCAACGACACCCTCGGGCACGCCACGGGCGACATCGTCCTGCAACGAGTCGCCGAACAGTTGCAGGCTCGCGCGCCCCACGGCGCCACGGTCGCACGACTCGGCGGTGACGAGTTCGCCGTGCTGCTGCCCGACACCACCACCGACGCCCGACCACAGGTGCAGCACTTCGCGGATGCCTTCCCTGTCCAACTGATCGTCAACGACGTCACCGTCGAGGTCGAAGCATCGATGGGCTACGCCCAGGTGACAACCGAAGACGAGGGTGTCGGGGCGCTGCTCCGGGCTGCAGACGCCGCCATGTACGCCTCCAAGCGCACCGGTCACCGCATCGAAGAGGCTGAACTCGGAGCCGACACCCGCCGGTTGCGTGACCTTGCCGACGCGATCGCCAACGACAACCTCGCCCTGCACTTCCAGCCGATCCTGGATGTCCGCACCCAGGCCGTGCTGGCGGTGGAAGCCCTCCTCCGCTGGGACCACCCCGACGACGGCCCCATCGCCCCCAACGTCCTCATCCCGCTGGTCGAGGCGTCGGCGCTGCTCACCCCGTTGACCCGCTGGGTGCTCCGCAACGCCTGCAAGGCGACCAGACAGATGCACGACCGAGGCCACCGGGTCGGCGTGCACGTCAACATCTCCATCCGCAACCTCGCCGACCCCACCTTCGCCGACGACGTCCTTGCCGCCCTGCACGACCACCAGCTCCCCAGCAAGTGGCTGACCCTGGAAATCACCGACAGCAGCGGGTTCCAACCCGACGATGCCCGCCGTACCGTCGCCCGGCTCACCGAAGCGGGTGTCGGCGTCGCACTCGACGGGTTCGGCAACGACTCAGTCATGGTCCGCATCCGCACCATGCAACTGACGGCCCTCAAGGTCGACCAGTCATTGCTGACCGACGCCACCCACAGCAACTACGGCCGTGCGGTCCTGCGGACCCTCGGAGCGTTCGGCCGTGAGCTCGGGCTGCCCCTCATCGTCGAGGGTGTCGAAACGGCCGAACACCTCCACGCAGCCGCAGGCGCCGGCATCGAACGCGCCCAAGGGTTCGGCCTCGCCAAACCCCTGTCCTTCCCCGAAACGTTGGCATGGCTCGACGGGCGCCTCAGCCTGGACCAGCCGTTGACCCCCCCGGCAACCGCCGCGGTCAAGGAGATCCACGTCCCATGATTCTGCTCGTCGCCACTGCCCTGGCCATCTCCGCAGGACTGCTCACCGGCGGACGCCTGTCGGCGTCCGCCAGCCTGCCGATCCGCCACAGCCACTTCATCATCATGGTGTTCCTCGTCCAGGCGATCGCCATCGAGGTGCTCATCGGCACCCCGGCCCGGTTCGTGCACTTGCTGTCCTACGCAGCAGCGCTGACGTGGGCGTGGGCCAACCGGCACGTCACGGGACTGCCGGTCATCGCTCTGGGAGTTGCGAGCAACGGCCTCGTCATCGCCGCCAACGGCGGCGTCATGCCGGCGACCGCCGCCGCCGCCAACATGGCAGGGCTCTCCCCCGAGACCGGATTCTCCAACTCTGCCGTCACCGAAAACGCCACCCTGTGGTGGCTCGGCGACATCTTCGCCACCCCCGCCAGCTGGCCGCTGTCCAACGTGTTCTCCATCGGCGACATTGCCCTCGTCATTGGGCTGTTCCTCCTGATCCGCAGGGCCGGCCAGCCCGCCTCCCAAGGCGGCTCCCGTCTCCGCCGTGCAGCCGTTGCCGTCACCGGGCTGCCGTCGCGGCCGGGCACCACCGCCATTGGCGTCATCGGCCTCCTCACCGTCACCGGCACCTTGGCCCTGCTGATGGTCACCTCAACCATGCCGACCGGGTCGCTCGTCACAGCGGGTGCCCTGACCACCATCGGCCTGGCCGCCCACGTGGCATCCATCGCTGGCCCACGCCGGCAGAGCCCGACCAATGCCTTCTTCGTCCTCGCCGCCGTCACCTCCCCCGCCGGCGGCCCCCCGATGGTCCTTGCCGCCATGATCATCGGTGAGGTCGTCCACCGGACCATCGGCACCGGCCCCACCAGCGGTCCCGCACGACTGCACGTCTTCAAGACTGTCTGCAACGCTGCCCTCAACACCCTCGCACCGGTCGGCGTCGCCGTGGTCATCCTGACCACCATAGGAACCGACCCGGCGACCCCCGCCATGTGGGCTGCCGTCACCGTCGGATCGGTCCTCATCGACTACGTCACCGCGGTCGTGGTGCACCACCTCATCCGGTTCGCTACCGGCGAACCGTGGTCGCCCACGCTGCTGCGGCCCTCACTGCACCCGATGGCCCTCGTCGTTGCTGCTGCCCCCGCCACCGTTGTCTGCATCCTCGCGGCCTACCATCCGGTGGCCGTGCTGAGCCTGGCCCTGCCGATGCTCGGCTGGGCCATCACCGCTGACAAGCTGGCACGCCACACCGAAGCGGTGACCGCCGACAACATCTCGGGGCTGCCATCCCGTCCCGCGTTCCTCGACCAGACCCACGGCATCGCGACCGCCCGCGCCGTCCACGTCCTGCGGATCGCCGACCTGCGCGAGATCGAGCAGGCCCTCGGGCCCTACGCCGCGGACGACATCATCCGGCAGGTCGGCCAGCACCTCACCGAGCTGGCCATCGGCCAACCCCAGGGACACGTCGCCCGCGACTGCTTCGCCGTCTGCATCGACGACACCGGCCCCAGCGCCGAAACGCTCGGCCGCAGCCTGTCGGGCACCTACCGGGTCGATGACCTTCCCCTGCCCGTCTCCATTGTCGTCGGGACAGCCGCCCGCACCGACCGCGGCGTCCAGATCGGCGTCGCTGATCTCCTCGTCCGCGCCGAAACCGCACTCGATCACGGCACGGGCCCTGTCCGGTCCTTCACCGACAAGATGCCGCTCGGCACCGCCAAGGACCTCCGCCTCGCCGACCAGCTCCGCCACGCTCTCGGCAACGGCGAGATCGTCCCGTGGTACCAGCCGATCATGTCTGCGGGGCCCGAACCAGCCATGGTCGGCGCCGAAGCCCTGGCCCGCTGGAACCACCCCACCGACGGCACGCTTCCACCCGGTGCCTGGCTGCCCAAGCTCGTCTCAATGGGCCTCGATTCCTTCCTCACGGGCGCCATGCTGCAAGCCGTCTGTGCCGACATCGCCCGATGGCGCGACGAACACGACGCCGCCGTGCACGTCAACCTCAACGTCACCGCCGTCGACCTGGCCTCCGGCACCCTTCCCGATCTCGTCACGGGTGCCTGCGAAGCCCACGACATCGACCCGTCGTGGCTGACCATCGAGATCACCGAGCAGTCGGCGATGGTCGACCCCGAAGCGACCGCTGAGACCCTGCAGACCCTTCACGAGCTCGGTTGCCGCATCGCCATCGACGACGTCGGCGAGGGGCACTCCTCGCTCGGCCGCCTTGCCCGGTTCGACATCGACGAGCTCAAGATCGACCGGCAGATGCTCATCGGTGCCCATGGATCCCCGCGGGTCGTGGCTGTCCTTGACGCACTCATCGGCCTCGGCCATGCACTCGACATGCGGGTCGTCGCCGAAGGGGTCGAGTCCATGCGCGACGCCCGCCTCCTCACCCGCTTGGGTGCCGACAAGCTGCAGGGCTACGGGCTCGGCAAGCCGGCCGACGCCCACACCTTCATCACTGAGGCCCTCAGCCACGGCGAAACGATGCCGGCCACCGCTCCTGATACCGCAGAAGCAGCCATCGGCGACTGAGCGGCTCCCACCCGGCAGGTCCGTCTCTCACAGGAGCTCCTGGTGGGCTTCTGGCAGACTGCCGCTGATGGCTGGGGTGACTCGCGACGCGTTGGAGTCGTTGACGGTGGATGGGGCGGCGGCCCAGTGGCGGCGCATCCGCAGCCGCCAGCCCCCGAGGCCGAAGGGCAACCAGGGCCTGTACGAGCCGGTTGAGGTGCTGCTGGCGTATGCGGCGATGTTCCTCGTGGACCCCTCGACACAGGGCGGGTCGGATCGGTCCGGTCACCACGAGGTGATCCGGATGATCGCCGATGCGGTGGTGCGGACGTCGTCGTCGGTGGCGATGAAGTGTCACAACTTGCGTGGCACCCGTGCGCATGCCGGCAGCCACGAGGCGGAGCTGTACGTCGCACTCGGGACCGGCGACCTCCCGTTTGCCGAGCTGTACCTGGTTGCCCTGGCGGGCGCACGCCTGGCGGGGGTCGACGAGACGGTGCTGCCGGACTTCCTCGGCTTGGCTGACGCCAACGGCGGATGGCAGGCGTTGTTCGTCGGGCTCGACGAGCTCGCGGGGGAGGACCTCGAACGCGAAGCTGCAATGGTCGAGGGCCGCACGGTCCGTCAGGCGATCGCCGATCTGCGGGTCGGTCAAGCCCGCTACGCCCGGCAGGTCCTTGCCCGGTTCGCCAACCGCTGCGGGTTCTGTGGGTTGGACGGGTCGGCGTTGCCGGGTCATCGGCTCACCATCGCCAGCCATGTGAAGCCGTGGCGGGACTCCACCAGCCGGGAACGGCTCGATCCGGCCAACGGGGTGGCGGCCTGCCCCACCCACGACATCGGGTTCGACACCGGACTGCTGACCATCGATGCGGACCTGCGGATCCGGCGGGCCGGTCGGCTTGCGGCGGCTGCGGCCAGCGACCCCGCCGCCGGTCAGGCCTTCACCGTGGCCGACCGGCTGATCGTCCCCTCCCAGGCGGCCGCCCCGGCGGCGCGTTACCTGGACTGGCATCGGACCCACATCTGGGTGAACCACTCCCCCGACTGACCCCGCATCAGGTGGTGTCGACGCCCCCCTTTTGGCGGCCGCTGCGGTGACGGTCAGGCGGGTCTTCGTCGACCATCACTGGCGGGTGGACAGCCCGTCTCGACGGTCGGGACGGGCAATTTGGGTCCGCTGTCCCACGAAAGGGGAAACACCCATGAGGAAGACCACGTGGGGGCCCGTTGTGGCCCTTGTCGTTCTGGCCACGATGCTGCTCGGCGGGGTGGCATCCGCCCAGCTGCTCGAGGGTGATGCGGCTGCTGTCCGCCGTGCCACACCCACGCTGGACAACGTCACCTCTGCGGAGCAGCAGGCAGTTGTCCGCACACGGGTGGAGGCCCGTAGTGCCACGACGGCGTCGACCCTGACCGCCGGACGGTTCACCGCGCACAGCGACAGCAGGGCCCGGTCGACACAGACGCCGGAAGAAGTCGATGCGGCCTGCTCCACCAGTGATGACAACAACGGCCCGTCGGGCAACGTTGGCACCCTCGACCTCGGCGGCGGCGGGGCGGGCTACTGCAACGAGGGCAACGGCGTGTTCAGCCTCGGCGGCATCGGCCTCACCTACGACACCTGGGCGGACTCCTCCCTCGGGGCGTTCATGCACTTCATCGACGCCGACAACAACCCCAACACCGGCTGCAACGGGTTCGAGTTCAACACCAACGCCTTCCACGACCCGGGTGCAGGTCTGGTCGCCGGGTTGTTCGCCAACGCCTCGTGCACCAGTACCGACCTGATCGACATCGTCGAGGTGTTCCGTCCCTCGAGCAGTTCGGTCGCCACGATCTTCGATGCCGCCCTGATCGGGTCTCCCGAGACGACCTGGAGCGTGGTGCTGATCGACGGCACCGACCTTGCGTCCCCCGACATCGCCCCCCATCAGGAGGGCCTGTTGTACGTGACCGACCGCAAGGGCGTCGACCGGGATCCGCAGCCGGCCGGCGGCACTCCACCTGCACAGCCCGACCCCGAACCCACTGGCCAGCCGACACCGGTCCCGCCGATGACGTCCCGGCCGATCCAGCGGCTCGAAGGCCCCTCCCGGTTCGACACAGCCATTGCGATCAGCCGCTACCAGTTCCCCAACGGCGCCGCTGTCGTCTACCTGTCCCGCGCCGATGTGTTCGCCGACTCCATCGCAGCGGCGTCGCTGACCGGCGGCCCCGTCCTGCTCGTCCCCCAGTGCGGCCAGGTACCCGACCAGGTCCTCGACGAGGTGATTCGTCTCGACCCGGCCACCATCGTTCCCCTTGGCGGCCAGGCAGCGGTGTGTGACCAAGTCGCGCGTGACGTGGCAGCGGCCCGCCCGCCGGCCTGACCCTCCGGCACGACACCCTGAGGGCACCGCCTTCCAACCTGCCCCGCCCGGTGGCGACATTGGTGGCCCCACCCACGGGTTCCTGCCGGCCGTAGGCTGCCCGCAGGAACCGTGGGAGGGGGACGACGATGCACACCACCGGACGGGCCGTCCTCATCGATGTCGACCGGCCCGGTCCACCCCTGCGTCCCGTTGAACCGGCCTGGCCACCTGCGGGTCCGCTCGACATCGGCCTGCGCCACATTGCAGCGGCGGCCGCCGCCGCGGGCATCCGGGTCCTCGGCACCAGCCGCCACCACGACCCCCGCGACGTCTGGGCCGCCGCCCACGACCGGGCGGTCCACATCGACGACGTGTGGGACCCCTCCACCATCAACCCCGCCACAGCGAACCACACCGCTGACGTCGCACTGGTGGCCACCCGACCCGACGGGCCACTCGCCGCCCGCCTCCCCCAAGGCATCCGAGTGCTCGATCCTGCCGACGTCACCGCCGGAGACGACGCCGACGACCCAGACGGGCCGCTGGCCTGGGCCGTCCCCCGTGACGGCTGGCAACCGATCCGCCACGTCCACGACCCCGACGTGCTCCACCAGCTCCTCACCAGCGGATGGGTGCATCCGGGCAGCCGCCCCGCCGCCCAGGACCGCCTCGCAAGCCACGCCCTGCCCGACACCCAGCGGCGCTGGCCGTCTGGACGGGTCCTCGGCATGACGGGGGAACGTTGCCACCTCTGGCCATCCCGGCTGATGCGCATCGACGAGGTCCTCCACCGGCCGTGGACGGCAATGCGGCTCGCCACCCATCGTCTTCCCCGCCTGCTGGACCTCGACCCGCAACTGGTCGCCAACCGCGACAAGTGGGACGACCGGCCCCACCTCATCGGGCCGCTGCGAACCCTCGGCCCCTACACCCAGACGTGGCAAACCACCCTGTGGCGGCTCAAGAACTGGTGGACGGCTGACGGCTGGTACCGGTCAGGCCCTCACCCCCTCCCCCACCTGCTGCTCCTGCCGGCCGTCTGCATCGCCGCCGACATCACCCGGCAGGTCATCGACCCGTCAGTGGCCGTGGTGTCGATCGCCGCCCACCGCTGGTCAGCTGATCGGCCTGCCCAGACCTCCCAACGCCTCGGCCGGCTCGTCGGGCTGCTGACCGGCCGCACCCACCAGACCCGCGACGGCACCCATGGGATGCCCGACCGGTTCGTCCTCCTCGATGACCAGATCACCAGGGGTGACACCATCCGCAACGCCGCCATTGCAAGCCGCGGCCGCTGTGTCGGCATCTGGTCGATCACGGCCTCGCCCTCCCGCATCCACCGATGACCTCGGGGTCGCCCTCAGGTGGCCGCAGGCTCTATCGTGCAGCCTTCGAGAGGGACCATTCCCACGTAGGCCCCACCCACAGGGACCACCACGGGCGTAGGTCCCTCTCGCCAGCACCACCCTCCGCCACACCGCAAACGTCTCGAGCCACGCAGGGCGTGGCCCCGCCGGGCACGGGTGTCAGCGTCGGGCGTTGGGGTGGCCGACATGGGCCCAGACCTGCTGCTGCTGGGCCGTCCAGAAGTCCATGTCGACCTGGGAGCCATCACGCATCGGGTCGCGCCGGTCGTTGATCGTCCAGTACCCATGTCCGGGGACCCCAGTGGCCTTGTTCACGACCACGCTGTCCCAAGGGACGGACTGGGCCCGATGGATGTCGCCCATGAACAGGGCAAGCTGGCCAACACCCACCTCGGCGGGGCCGGGCAGCCCAACCCCGGCAAGCAGGTCGGCGTAGCCCACCGTCCCCTCGGGCCGGTCAGGCACATGTCGTGCCAGCCAGGCGATCGCGTCGTCGACGTGCTGCTGCTCGTACCACCCCATGATCGTGCAGCCTACCGGTAGAGGACTGGGACGCGACCCGACGGCCGGAAGGACCCGCGGGAGGCTGTCACCAGTTGGCTGTGCTCAGCGGATGGCCGGCGGTGAGCAGTGCCGCACGGACCTCCTCCAGACAGCTGGTGGGCCACCAGACCTGGTCCGGGCCCATGAGCCCACCGGTGACCTGCATGAGGGCCACGACGTCGTCGGGAAGATGATCTTCGATGCCGTCCTCGGTACCGGGGACGTAGGTCCATTCGGGCCCCTCGAGCCCCCCGTCAAGATCGTCATCATCGACATCGTCGAGGTCGTAGTCGAGGTCGTCATCGTTGTCGTCGTGGCGTCCGTGGAACTCGTCGTGCCTGACGATGGTGAACCGGTCGTTGTCGAGCGTCACGAGGACGAGGCGAAGTGGACTGTTCGGCATGCCGGGCATTATCGGCACGAGCGGGCCGATCGGCGATCATGCGCCGCATGAGCACAAACGCTGCGGCGGAGGATCCGTTGGACCGGTTGGCAGAGCTCGTCGCTGAGTACCGCGACGGCCGACGGCGGGCAGGCTGGTTGGCTGAGGTCGGACGGCTTCTCGACCGGTTGCCCGGCCCGTTCGCCCGGGCACGGGCCGACGCGATGGACCGGGTTGCCGGTGACGTGCGGGCTGGCCGACTGCCCCGCACGGCCGACCTTGACGCAATGCTGGATGGCCGCAGCGATGCCACAGCGCGTGCAGCAGACAGCGAGGTGTACCGGACGGTGGAGGACGACGACCCCGACGTGCCGGCCGCCCAGGAGACCGCACCAGCATCCCCGGTGCCGGTGGAGGTCGTGCGCTTCCACGACGAGTTCACCATCACCAGGCCGGGGGCGACCAGGCAGGCGCTCAACGGGATGGACTGGGAGGACGTGAACACGGTCGGGGAACTCCGGCGGCTGCTCGGCGAGGACCGTGCCGGGTTGTTCTGGACGTTCGTCGACGAGGACGTCATGGACCGGGCCGGCCTGGACGAGGACCTCCATGACACCGACCCTGCGGTGGTGCCCGATGCCACCCCGCTGGACTCGGGCCAGGTGTGGGACCAGGCGGTGGCGTCCAACCTCCTCGGCGAGGCACCCCACGAGACGCCCGCATGGGAGGTGCACCAGCTGCTGCCCCCATCCATCCGCGATCTGGCCACCCAATCGGACCCCTCCCCGGTCAACCCCAACGTGTTCGTCACCTACCCGCTGGAACTGCTCGACTCGGTCGTCGCTGACCTCCGGGCCGCCGGCCACGACGTCACCGACGTCGGCGTCTGGCCGATGTGACCCCCGGACGGAAGTCGGCCCCCTTCTCGTGCGTCGGAGCCGATCGACGAACGATTAGGGGGCCGGTGTCCCGAGACCGCAACCGGGCGGAGCTTGACGAACCGGGACGGCCGTCACCGTGCCAGCGGCCGGTGACGGCCACGGCACCGTTGTGTGACCGTCTCGTTGCATCACGGATCGGCTGATCCTCCGCTGGCCACCGGGCTCGCTCGTTTACACTTGGAGGTACGGCGCCGTACGGCGTCGGCATCACGACCGCGGACCTGTCCGCGGGGCAACCTGGACCAACCCCAAGGTGCCTTCCCTCCGTTGGAGGGGATGCGGCCCGAACTCGGGCAAGAGGTAGGAAGCGCCGACCCCGCTGGGGGCGGCATCCGGGGACCGCCCTGCGCGTCGGACCGCAGAGAGGCCCGTCCCCATGCACTCACCGTTTCCGTTCCCCGGCGACCTCCACACCCGTGTCCTCCGTTGGCTGCGCCATCATGTCGGTGTCGACGAGCTGACCCTGGCGGTGCTGGCCGCCAACCCCGACCGTCTCACCGGCTGGTTGCGTGCCCGAGCCGATGCCCCCATCGACCCGCCAGTCCATTCGGCGTCCAGCAGCTCGGGGGCGACGGTCAACTACCTCAACGGGCGTGGCAACCGGCTGCGACGCCTCATCCACCATCGGCAGGTCCATGTGGCGTGGCTGCACGGTGGCGCTGCCGACCTGCTCGACGCCCTCGACGATCCCGACTGGCCGCTGTCGGCAGCAGCGGTCTACTGGGCCACCGCTGACCCGTACCTGCCGGTGGCCGTGGACCAACCGGCTGGCCAGCCGCCCCACCTGGTGTGCAACGGCACGCCGGTCAGGATGCCCGAGCCGGGGGCCACGCTGAGGGAGCTTGCCGGCAGGGTGCCTGCCGGCCGGTGGGGCCCTCCGGTGCCTGCGGCCCCGACCTGGCAGCTCGGCCGCCAACCCGACCCCGCCCCGCCGATCCGGGACGCCGTGCCCGACCCGGCCCGCGTGGACGTCGACGTGGTGATGCCCCACCGGATGCGGGTCACCGGACCGACCGGCGAACCGGTGTTGCCGTGGGAGCGGATCGGCATCCTCCGGGGCTGGCCACCGGCCGGCACCCAGGGGGCTGACGGGATCCGCACAGCCGACCTGGCCCGCATCCTCACCGGAACCGGCGCAACCGTGCTGCCCGCCCACACCGCCGGCGACGGGGGCCCGACGGTCGGCTGGGCCATCCCCGATCCCGACATCGCCCTGCTCGTCTGCCTGGGCCGGACGTTCGACCAGCCAGCGGTGCTGCTGGTCGACCAGCAGCACCTCACGGTCATCCCCTGCAAGGGCGGCCCGTCTGCCACCGTTGCCCGCATCCCCACGGAGACACCGTCTCGGTCCGGGGTCGTTGCCGACGGTCGGGTGGGGCGGTGACGGGCGTGGACGACGTCATGGTGGAGGTGCCCGCTGCGGTCTTCTGGAAGGCCTACCACGCGGTGGCGGACTTCTGTGCCGGCGACCTGGAGGACGACATGGACCAGGTCCTTGATGTCGTTGCCCAGTTGCAGGCGGCCGGACGGGCCCTTGATCGCTGGGTGGGGCAGCGTGGCGAACCGGTCCCGCCGAGCCCGTGGCCCGATGGCGTCCGTACCCGCTGGTTGCCCTGACCGGTGGGGGTCAGTCCGGGTCGCCGTGGGCGACCCGGCCGAGGACCACCAGGGCGTGGGCAGCGCCGCAAAGGTCGGTGTAGCTGATCAGCTGGGTCGCGGGGTGTGGGACGCGAGGATGTTCTCGCGGTGGATGGCCAGTATGGGGAACAGGCCGGGTTGCAGCCGTCGGCACCAGTTGCGGGCGGGTGGCCAGCCGACCTCGAGCCGGCCGATGAGGTCGGAGAGCCGCGGGTCGGCGGTCAGCTCGAACCACGCATGGGCTCCGGTGTCGGCGGGCCCGATGGCACCTGCGGCGGCAAGCCGGTCGTTGCCGGGTTTGGCCAGCCAGGCGTTCTGGTCGAGGTGCTGTTCGGCGCCGATGGCGAACAGGCCGGTGAACACCGCTGCGCGGCCCTCGGGCAGGGTGGAGACCAGCCAGTCGGCCTTGCGGAGGCTGATGGCCTGCTGGTTGAGCTGGTAGCAGTGGAAGGCGGTGAAGGCGACGGGGTCCTCGACTGCCATCCATCGGATCTGCCGGGCGAGCTCGTCGGGCGATGGGGTGTGACGCATCACCCTGACCCGTGTCGGGTCGATGCCCTCCGCGGCAATGATGCGGTACAGGTCGAGCAGGCTGCTGCGGCCATCGGCGGGTTCGGCGGGTTCGGCGGCTGGGTCGGTCACGGGTTTCCCCTGCTTTGGTCGGATGGTGCCGGCTGGCACGCCCCAACCCCGACCTCACGGGGCGACGGCGTGCCCGCGGCGGACGGGACAACGGCAGGGGCAGCATGCCGCAGGACCGGTCACGGGTGCCGAGCGGCCGACAACTTCCCTTTCGGGGTGTGGTCAGGTCGTGTCGCGGATCCGTTCTGCTTCGCTGCGGGCAAGCCGGTCGGCGAGTTCGTTGCCGGGATCGCCGGTGTGGCCCTTCACCCAACGGATGGTGACGTCACCCAGGGCGAACCTGTCGACGACGGGTTCCCACAGGTCCCGGTGGGCAACGGGCTTCTTGGCGGAGGTCTTCCAGCCACGGGCGATCCAGCCCTCCCACCATCGTTGCGCCCAGCAGTTGGCGACGTAGGCGGAGTCGGTGACGACCTCCACCGGCCCGTCGATGCGGCGGAGCGCATCGGCGACGGCATGCAGCTCCATCCGCTGGTTGGTGGTGTCGGGCTGCCCACCGGAGCCCTGCTGGCCGTCATCGGTGATCCAGGCCCAGCCGCCCGGCCCGGTCCGTGCGGCCGGCGTCGGGTACAGGCACGACCCGTCGGTGTGGACCACGCGCATGTCAGGGGCACCCTTCGTTGCTGTGCTGGGGGCTGTGGTCAGCGTGGACCGATGCCGATGACCTGGGTGGTGACGATGTCGTTGCGGTGCAGCTGGATCGCGCCGGGGGCGGCGGACGGCCCGTAGGTGCGGCCGGCATCGCCGTAGGTGACCCGGTCGAGGTGGACCAGTCCGTCGTCGTCAGCCCATTCGATGGGGGGCAGGTCCTCGGGGGTGACCCGATCGAGGCTGTACAGGTACTGCTGGGCGCTGAGGAGTTCGCCTTCGACGATCTGGCCGTTGCGGAGTCCGAGGCGAAGCAGCACCCGCATCCCCGGGGTGGGCGCGGCCGCCCCTTCGTCGTGGCCGGTCGCGAGGGTCAGCAGGCTGTCGAGGAGGGTGTCGTCCATGCCGCCCAACCCTTGCATGTCGGAACTGAACCGCCACCGGCGCACGGGGGGCTCGCCCTCGGCTGTCCTGGGGGCCGCCGCCTCCCCGTGGTGCCCCTCTGCGCTGGCTGCGGCGGCGCGCGGACCTGCGTCCGTGTTGGGACAGGGGTCAGTCGGCCGAGGACCTCGTCGATGGCGGGAAGCGAGCACGAGCAGCCGTCCGCGACGGATGACACCCCCGCGGAGCAGCGCATCGACGGTTGACCGCAGTCGGCGGCGGAGGTTGTGCTGGTACCCGTGGACGACGTTGCCCGTCGTGCGGCAACCGGAGCAGGAACCACCGGCCCTGATGTCGAATGAAAACCGGAGCAAGGCAATCGAGCCAGGGGTGGGTGGAAGCGAGTGGCAGCAGCAGCGTCGTGGACGGCAACGTCCCAACGACACCAACGACGTGCCCGTCCACGACCGCCCCGCTCCCCCGACTGCCTGCGGCCGATGGCCCCGACTGGCGATCCGGGCGGCGCTGCCGACCGGCCGCGTCCGTGGAGCATCGACCCGTCCTAAACCCCAACGTGTGCATCGCTGCGCAGTTGCAGGGTCGCCCCTCCCCCCGCCGGTCGGCCGCTGTGCAGCGCACACCCAACCCTTGGAGCGTGTGTGTCCAGAGTCCTGTCCGCAGCCCTGGTGCTGCTGGTGATGATCGTGTTCGTCCCGCCGGCGTCCGCCACGGGAACGCAGTCCGACGAGGTGCCCGATTCGCGGCGTACCGAGAGTTCGCGTGCCCCCTGGTTCGACGCCGATCCCGAGACCGTCCAGCGGATCGACGCCGGCGACCCGATCGGCACTGCCGTTGAGGTGTCGCGGGTCCGGTTCGCCGACGAGACCGCCGAGCTCGTCGTCATCTCCCGCGATGACGTGTTCGCCGACAGCCTCGCCGGCACCGTGTTCGCCACGCGCGGCCCGATCCTGCTGACCGGGTCGGAGGCGCTGGATGGTCGGGTGGCGGCAGAGGTCGACCGGGTCCTGCCGGCCGGCGGGATCGTGTACCTGTTGGGTGGCACGTCGGCGCTGTCGCCACAGGTCGAGTTGGCCCTCGAGGGCTATGACGTTCGTCGCCTGTCGGGTGCGTCCCGTGTGGAGACGTCGGTTGCGGTGGCGCGGGAGTTCAACGCCCACTGGGATCCGCCGGGTGGCCGTGTCGTCCTGGCACGGTCTGATGACTGGGCCGACTCGATCACGGCGTCGGTGTGGGCGGCCGGTCGTGCCCCGATCCTGCTGACCCCGACGTCCCGGCCGCACCCTGCGGTGGAGGACTACCTCAGGGAGGACTGGTCCCACTGGTTCGTCGTGGCCGGTGGTGAGAACGCCGTCAACGAGTCCGTCGTGGACCGGTACATGGTGGCGTCCACCTACGACAACATCCGGGTCGACCGAGTTGCAGGCAACACCAGGACGGCAACCGCTGCAGTGTTCGACACCTGGTACAACGGCGAGTACGACAACGACATCGGTGGGGCGTCCCACCACGTGGTGATCAACGGGTTCGCATCCGACGGATGGGTGTACGGGCTACCGGCCGCGGCGTTGACGACCGGGGCGCTGCGAGGCCGCAACACCTCCCTGATGCTGGTCGACACCAACCGGATCGACGCACCCGTCGCCGCCCGCGTGTCACCGTGCTACGACCTGAACCGACACATCCTCGTCGTCGGCCCCACCGACCGGGTGTCGTCCAGGGTCGCTGATGCGATGAAGGCCGACTGCGTCGGCGACGTCATCGCGCCCGTGGCCGGTGACGGCTGGTTGTGCGAACGCCTCGGCAACGTGCCGCAGGAGTACTGGAATGATCCGATAATCACTCAGACGTGGGAACATCCCATCGACTGGTTTGACACGACCAGTATCACTGGCGCGTGCTACGTACCACGTACCACCTTGGTGCTCGGCGGTGCAGACGTTGTGGATTGGGGTACCAGCTGGACTTCTCTCTCCAGGTCGACGGCAGAGCAGGTACACCCTGTGGATCTGCTGGTAGACGGAATACCTGTCCATGGGTGGGCCTATGATCTCCCATCCGATACCCACGGGAATACGTGGGGGGCAGCAGCCTTGTTTGCAGAGGGACCCGACGGGCGAGTTGCCTACATAGAACTCGCCGGAGAGCGACATCAGGAGACGGGTGAGTGGCTCCGGCTGGACGATGAGGTCCTGCTGGACTTCATGGTCGACTTCGTCCGGATGCGCTGACCCGGACGTTGCGGGCCCGCCAACGCAGCTGGTGGGCCCGCCCGGCCCGACCGACACGAGGGAGTCAGCGAACCCCGTGGTGCATGGGGCTGGGTGCGGGTCTCGGTTGGCACGGGAACCAGAAGGTGGACTGCTCTTCGCGGATGGTTGTTCGGGCAGCGCCTGATGCTGCCGATGGCAGTCCGCAGCCCGTCGCGTCGGTTCAGCAGGTCAGCCACGCCCATCTCGGTTCCTACGTCGTTGGCGGGTGCCTGCGCGCTCCGTCCGACCGCGTGGCGACCCACATGGGGTGACGGCGTCAACCATCCACGTCACCACGGCTGTCGCCTGACCATGTCAGCGCCGGTTGTCGCCTGACCATGTCAGCGCTGGTTGTCGCCTGCCCGTGTCAGCGATGGTTGTCGCCGGACGCTGGCGCGGGGGTCACATGTCAGCCCCCTCGGCCAGTGGTGGGCCCGGGCGTCATGCAGTCCCCGGTGCCGACCGTCCGTTCAGGCGACACGCCGCCAGAAAGGGCCACGCCAACCCGGCGACGGTCAAGTCACCCGACGCCCGTGGCACTCATCCTGCGGAGGGGACGGGACGTCATCCCCGTCCCGAATCAGTTGCTGGCTGCCGCTCGAGAAGCTTCGATCCCCCGCCCCTACCGGTCGCAGCGAGCCAAGCGAATCGCCTGGCCCAACCACCGCCGACGACGCCAAGTCCCCGTGGTTACTTGGTGAACTCGGGGCGGGGTCCGCCCTGGCCCCGGTCGGCCTGCGCCATGGACCGGGCGAGCCAGTCGGGAAGGTCGGTCACGGGCAGGCTGTGGACGGGGGTGAGGGTGAGCACGCCGCGGTCGTCCTCGGACACGACGTAGCGGGTCCGCTCGGTCTTGCCGAACCTGCCGAGCGACACACGGCCGCGTCCGTCCACCTCGACCTCTCCCAGCATCGTCGTCATCGGCCTCACGGTTCCTTCGCGTTGGCTCGTTGGCGCCCGCGGCCTACCGGGGCGCATCCCCAACGTTACCCCGGTGGCGCGCTGGCCCCGTCCCGACCGCGCGTGTCGTCGTTGCGTTCGGGACGGGAGGGGTCTCAGCGTCGGGTGGGTGACCCGGCGGCCGCAACGTGCTCGGAGAGCACGGGGAGCCCGTGGAGTCGGGAGCCCAGCGAGGAGGTGGTGACAAGGACCCGGCCAGCCAACGCCTCGGCGAGGCCGACGGTGCGGTGACCCCGCAGTGCGGTGAGGTCGACCACGACCACGGCATGGTCGGGGTTCCGGCCGGCGTCGGCTGGGGCGACGGTCCGTCCGGGCCCGAACACCTCCGGCCACTCCCCCACCGTTGCCCGCGCCGGTGAGGTGACCAGCCACACCTGGTCGATGCCCAGGTCGGCCGCGAGGTCGACGGCGGCCCGGTGGGCCCGTCGGGCCCGCCACATCCCGGTGCCGCAGCGCAGGTCGAGCATCGCCAGGCCGGCCAGCCGGTCAGCGGCCACCCCGTCACGGAACACGGCGTCGGTGTGGTCGTCCATGCCGCCAGTGTCGCACCGCCCCCAGACACCGGGCCGCGCCGTAGTGCGCCGGCAACGAACAGTCGTCCTGCCCGAAGGGGTCGCGGGTCTGCTTCGGCTGGTGGCGGGCAGGGATGTCAGCCCAGGGCTGCGCAGTCGACGGCGTGGGGGCCGTCGGCTGTCGCTGGTGACATCCGCTCGCCGGCGGCGGTGTAGACGATCCGCCCAGCGCCGTGCGGGACGGCGCAGGCCGGCGGACGTCCCTGGACGCTCACCAGCAACGCGGCCCGGTCGCCCGCCGGCGCAGTCCAGGCCCGAAACGCCTGCCCTGCCACGCCATCGGCGGCCCAGACCTCCTGCGCGGCGGCACGCAGCGCACCGGCCTCCCCACGGGTCCCGACGACGTCACCGCTGCTGACCACCGCCAAGGCGACGGCCTCCCTTGCCCATGCGGCGTCGGCCCTGCGCTGGTGCTCCCGCGCTTCGCCCAGCAGTCCGACGCCAGCAAGCACGGCGACGCCAAGGATGAGCACGAGGGCGACGAGATGTCGTACGGGTGGGTCTCCCACGCGGTTGATGGTCTCAGCGGTCTGGACGGTGGAGATGCCGGAAGTGAAGCATCAGCCACCGACACCATGCCCTGCCCGCCCTTGCGCGTCAGCGGCGCAGCCGGATGGCGACCGACCCGCGTTGCCGGGAGGCCCATTCGATGTCGGGGTGGCGGGCAAGGAGCCCAAGGACGAACGCGGACCGCTTCACGTTCAACCCGCCGTCGCCGCTGTTGCCCTGTACGACCTTGGAGCTCACGATCCCGTGGGCGAGGAGGTGGTCGTGGACGACTTCGACCATCCATGGGTCCACCCGTTGCGCCCCGCTGCCCTTGGCTGCCGACGCCCCGGTGGTGACGGAGAACCCGGTCCGGTCGAACGCCACGACGGTGTTGGCCGCACCAGTGGCGGTCTCCACCACGGGGTCGGCCTCGAGCGTCGCCGCCAGCGGACCCCACAGCCCGGCCCGGACCACGTCGACGGTCCGCAGCTCCGGGATGGTGTCCTCGGGCCGGCGGTCAGCGGCTGCCCAACGGTCTTCGAACGCCATGGCGAGTCGGCCGAGGGTGTCCTGGACGTCGGGGCCGTCCAGGAGGGTGTGGGCCTCGTCGTTGACCGCCAGCCCTCCGGTGCAGTTGCCTGACCCCACCAGGGCCGTCCAGCCCCCACCGGGCCGGTGGACCAGCCACGACTTGGCGTGGAACGCCCCGCGTGGCGGGGTGTGGCCGCGCACCTCGAACCGTCGGCTGCGTGCGGCGGCGATCCCGTCGGCGGTGGTGACCCGGTCGGTGGCCACCAGCAACCTGCCGTCGGCCACACCGGCGAGTCGGTCCCGGAGCAGCCCAACTCCTGCCGGGCGCAGGTAGGCCACCGCCAGGAGCGCCCGGTCCGCCCCATCGAGCAGGTCGCGGACCGCCGCGAGCGGCGGGCCCGTCAGGACCGTCGCCGGCATCCCGTCAACCCCTGCTGTTCCCGTGTCGACATCATCGGGGGCATCGTTGCACACGATGCGGCACCCGTCGGACGGCTCGTGGCAGCCGTACGACAGCGGATCGTCCCCCGGATCGGCCGCGGGGCCTTGTCGGACTCCGGAACTGGCGGACAGGTCCTTCGGCAGCGACACACGTGCCCCCGGCGGAGCAGCCCGCAGGTTCGCGGAACCCACCCGTGGTCAGCGGCGTCGAACAGGACGTTGCGACGTGCTGCTTTCCTTCTGCTCCTGCTGGCCGCCAGCGCACTGGCTGCCTGCACCGCCGCTGACACGCCGGGTGACCGGGGCACAGGGCCCACGTCGAATGGGGATGCCATAGCCGATGCCACGAGGTGCACAGGACGGGAGGAACACTTCCTCACCCCAGAGGAGGGCGGGGGAGAGACCGACCCCGTCACGGCCCTCCTGGAAGCCGCGAAGGTCTCCGAGCACACCCCCGACCTCGACCCGCGAAGCGTCCACGAGGACGGCACGACGCTCAGCGGGACGACACGAGATGGAACCGCCACCGTCACTGCGGAGTTCCTGCGGCAGGGCGGCCGGTACATCATCCACGAACTCAGCGTCTGCATTCACTAGTGGGTTGTCCACACCGGTCCACTCTTCGTGTCACTGCCAGCAAACCGCCGGCCTGGTGGAGGTCAGGGGACCGACCGGGTGTGTGTCCACGGGGTCCGCGAGTGGATTGACGGGCCTTTGCGTGTGAACAGCGGCCGTCAGGTGGTTGGTGGGGCGACGGGTCTGGTCAGGTGACCGGGCCTTCGCGGCGGATCGCAACTGCTGCTTGGTCCCTGTGGAGGGCCGATCGCCACACCTGGAGCTGGCCGAGGAGGGAGTCGCGGGTGTCCTCGTTGGTTCGGTCGGTGGCGAGGTACGCCACGAGCCGGTCGTGGACGGGTTGTGCCTCGGCGTCGGGCCGATGGGCTGCGGTGGCCCCGTGGAGGATGCTGGCCACGAGGTCGTTGGCGTCACCACCGTGGCGCAGTGCCGCCTCGATCCCGAGGAGGGTGTCGATGAGCAGTCCAAGGGCCACGTGGTGCGCCTCGTTGCGTTCCCTGGTCCGGTCGGCGCGGGCGGCTCCCTGTGCCCGGCGGAACGCCAGCCAGCCGCCTGCCCAGCCGGCGACGAACGCGACGAGGGCACCGGCGAGTAGCTCGACCCACCATGCGGGGCCGTCGCCGGCAGCGGTTGGGGTGCCCGTTGGGGTGGGGGTCTGGGCGAGGAGGTGCAGGAGTGTGGTCATGGGCCACCCCGGTCGTGCACGGTCAGGTGGTCGTAGTCGTGGGCGAGGAAGACCACGAGGAGGCTTCCGGCCACCGGTGGGGGTGGTGTGAGGTCGTGGGGGACGACTGCGCCGGCGAACCGGTGGCGAAAGGAGGAGATCCAGGCGGGCCGGTCGGTTGCGGTTGACCAACCGGCGGCCGGGTCGACCAGGTTGGCGAACGGCTCGGTGGGCAGCTCGACTTCCCACAGCCGCTCACGACGTCGGGATGGGAAGCTCCCGAGGGCCCTTTGGAGGCTGTTGGCGTGGGCGTGGCGGGCGAGCTGGGGGTCGGACCACGCGTAGGTGGCGGGGCCGCTGGCGGGGTCGTGGTAGCGCTGACGGGCGGGGTCGGTGACCCTGCCAAGCCCCGGTCCGGTGAGTCCCTCCATGTGCAGCGCTGGGGCCACCAGCCAGCCCTGCGCCATCTGGATCGGTTCGACCATGCCTGTCTCACCCCCCGTCGTTGTTCGGTGGTCAGGCGGCTTGGCCCGACAGTGGGGTCGGGCCGGGCCCACCGGTGGCGACGGCAGCGAGGAGCGCGACGAGCCGTTCGGTGCGGTCGGGGTCGGTCAGCGCTTCACGGGGTGTGGTGCCGTCCAGGTCGGCCAGTGGCGTGTCGAGCCATGCGTCGACGTCTTCTGGTTCGAGGAGTTCGTCGACGAACCGGGCGATCCGGTCGATGCGGGACAGACGGCCGAGGACGGTCTGGTCGTTGGGGCGCTTGCCGGAGTCGAGCTTGGCAACGACGTTGCGGGAGGTGCCGATCATCGATCCGATGGTGTCGTTGCTGGTTGCACCCAGGACACGGCGGATCCGGTCGGTGGGGCTTTCGGTGTCGGTCAGTGCCCGCTGGATCAGCAGGATCACCTGCTGGGTGGGCAGCACGACATCGGTGGTGCGGTCGAGCACGGCGGTCGATGGTGGTTCGACGATGTCGAGCCAGTGGCGGTCGTTGGTGTGCTCCGCAAGGCTGCGGGTGAGCCCGCCGATGATGGCGTCCACCGGTGCGGAGGGGGTGGCGATCGGCGCGAGTGCCGTGGCGGCGATGACGTTGCCGAGCGCGGGCTTCGGCAGGTCATCGACGTGGGCGACGCGGACAACGGTTCGGGTTATCTCCGTCACCGTGTCGACGTAGGGCAGCGCCGACGTGGTCATTTCGCCCGTGGCGAGACGGGTCCACTGGAGTCGTGCAGCGTCCAGGAGGTGGCCGTACTGGCCTCGCAGCAGCTGCATTGCCGATCCCGGGTCGTTCATGCCCCAACCCTACCTCAACGTGCACGACCTGCGCACGCCATCATGCGGAAACCATGCATCTCGACCCATTGGGTGACCCAGGGCATCGCCGGGGGTGCCGCAGTGGTCGCGGACTTCGACGACGCGGGCCTGCTGCGGGCCACCCTCGATGACGGCTGCGATCGGCGTTCGGTGTGGCGGACCGATACCTGCGCCTCGGTCGGGCCCGTCGGTGCGGAACTGGTTGGTGACACCGTGTTCGTCATGACCGAGGGAGGCATCCCGTGGTCGTTGCTGGAGGTGCGGGCTGCCGTCGCTGGCTGCTGGCCGGACTGCAGCGCCGGACGGTCCCGGCTGCCTGACGGTGCCCGTCATCGCTGACGGTGCTCGTGGCACCTGGGTCGCTTCTGCGGCTGCTGCCCCCCGAACGGGACCGGCGTTCACCGGCCATCCCCTGGTCGTTGGTTGCGCTGGGGGTTGTGCTCGGGCCCCGTGGTTGGGTCGACGACTGCCTCGTGTCGGGGCCGGGTGGGGTGACATGTCACCCCACCCCGGGCGGGTTCGGTGCGGGTCAGCCGTCTGCGGGGTGGGTCTGGTGTTCTGCGGGCAGGTCCCATCGGGTTGGGACAGGGTTGCCATCGATGAGCACGCGCCAGGAGTCGGCAGGGTCCACCGCCCATGACGGCTTCCCGGTCAGTGGACCGGGGTAGCCGCTGCTGAACGGCAGCGGCCCGACGGCTGGCCGCTCGTGCCCGTTGGACGACACAAGGACCGTCCATCCGTCGACGTCGTCAGTGACGGCAACCGCATGGGTGATGCCGTCGTGGTCCGACGCGGTCTGCACGATCACGTGGGCTTCCTCGACCTTGCGGCCCGCGGCACGGAACGCTGTCCGCATCCGCTTGACGACACGGTCGGGGACACCCCATGCCCGTGCGTGGCGCACCAGCGCTCCCGGGGTGTCCTGCGGCGGTTGGTTGGTCGCCAGGTAGGCATCCCAGCCACCTCCGGTGTAGGGCGGTATGACCGGCCCGTCAGCCCAGGGGAACCGCAGCAGGGCGGCCCCGAGCAGTTCCTCGTCGTGGCGGTGTGCCAGCACGACGAGTTCCAGCGGGCTCGGTGCCGTTCGTGGCGGGGTGCCAACGAGCAGGTCCTTGATGTTGTGGCGCAGCGTCGCGGGCGCAGCCCGGAACGCCGGAAGCAGCATGAAGGCACGCAACTCCGCCTTCTGATCGCGTCCCCAGCCCAGCGTGGCTGCCAGGTCGCTGACGGTCTGGACGGTCTCGTGGTCGGAGTCGCGGATGTCCCAGCGGCCCGTCTTGATCCAGTCATCGGCATGCATCGCGGCGGACTCCTCGAGCAGCCGGGCATCGTCCGTCTGGTCGTCCGGTTCGACAGTGCCGTAGGTCCGCCTGAGGACTTCCCCGTCATCGTCGTACTCGACGATCTCCACCGTCCCGTCGGGCAGCACGATCGTTTGTTGCCGCCCCGACGTCGGGTCGGGCAGGGCCGCGCCTTCCTGGCGGACGGTCCCGTCGGGACGGGCCCACAGCACGGTGATGCCCGCCGTCGTGATCGCGGCCAGGAGCGTCCCCACGTGCCGGCGGTGCTGGTCGTCATCGGGCAGTGCGATCGCGGCCAGGTGCTCCCCGGCGGAGGCGACCCTGAGTGCGGTGGCCACCGCCATGGCCACATGGTCAGCGACCTGCCCGCCCGTGAACGGCAGCCCGAATCGTGCCGTGTGTTCCTGGCTGCTCCCGGCGCCCTTGGCCTCCACCGCCACGCTGAGGCGGCCGGCGCGAAGGAGGAGGTCCACCCCATGGGCGGTGGTCGCTGCGCGTGCCTTCTCCGCCCAGCCCAGGCCGGTCAGGTGGACCGCGACGGCGTCCACCACATCGGCTTCGTAGGCAATCGACCCGTCTGGGCTGGGCATGCAGGTTCTCCTTCTGTAGGCGTCTGACCTCCAATCCTGCCGCACGTGCCCGTCAGACCTGACAGGACCTACATGGGACCCCGGTCATGAGCTGGCGGCGGACATCCGCGGGAGAAGTCGGGGCCGGCCTCGCTCCGGTTGCCCACGGGGCGGCGTCGAGGGCATCCCCTGTCGCCGGCCAAGTGCCGTCGCCCCCTCGCAACCATGTTCCCCTTGGCGTCCCGCCACACCCACTCCCCCCGTTTCCGGCTCGGTGGATCCTCCGCAAGGGCCCGGACACGGGGCGCGCCATCTTTCCGCGTCACGCCGAGCGGGCCCTCCGGTGCAGCGGGCTGTGCACGAGGACGACCTTGGGACGTACTTGCCTCGGCCCCGCCAACGACCACACGGTTGAGGACTGTCCCAACAGCACAACCCGAGGACCCCAACTCCGATGACCAACCCGACCATCTCTCCCCTCGACCGGATCAACGCCGCCATGGACGACCTGATCGTCGCCCTCGACCAGGTCTGCGATGCCGCCGGCGCCGGCGACCACGCGGCCGCGGTGGCGATCGCTGCGGAGCGCGCCGCCCTCCACAACCTCATCTGTGCCGCCGCCGCCCACGAGCTCGACTGCGACTGGGCCGAACTCGACGACCCCTGCACCGGTTCACTCCACACCGAGGACCCCACCACGCTCATCCGCCTCCACGGCCTCCTGGAGACCAGCGACGGCCATCCCGCTGCCGCCCAGATCCTCCGGCTTGCTGCCCATTCCCTCCTCGAGGTCCTCCCCCACCCGTAGGCCATGGCGCTCATGGTCAACGGCAGCCCAGACGACGCCTCCCGTGAAACCCATGCCGGTAGACGTCCCACACAGGCCGTGCCGACATCCCGAACCGGCGCGCCGTCGGGCCGGGACGACGCCACCGAGAGGACGCCACCGAGAGGACGCCACTGCCCCACTGGGGCAGCGAGCACCGCGAAGAGGTCCAGCCGGCCGTCAGGGGTGACGGTGTCAATCGACATCGGCACCCAAGGTTGGTGGCACCTGTCGTCACCCGATGAACGCACCTGCCGTCGTGCCCCCTCCTCGTCAGCCTTCACTCTCGGATGTCGAGATGGGTGTAGGTGGTCACGTCGTCTTCGGTTGTGCGACCTGCGGCGATGCGGTCCGCGGACTGATCCGGTCGGCCGGTGGGCGGCGGCGGGGCCGTGTCGGGGGTCGAGCCCGGCGCGGCGGGCGGTGGGGTCGGTGCCGTGCCAGCGGGCGAAGTCGAGGTCCCGTAGCCGTTGAGTTCGACTCCCTCCGTCGGCGGGGCTGCGGTTGCTGTGGACGTCGAAGCCGTCGACCGTTTCGACAGCCCGCTTGGCGGCCGGTGTGCGGGTCAGAGGCGTCGGAGCAGTTCGGTCTTCTTTGCGGTGAACTCGTCGTCGGTGAGGATCCCCTGGTCGCGGAGCGCACCGAGTCGCTCGAGGGCCCCGAACACCGACTCCTCGGTGGCGGCGACCAGAGGCGCGCCGGGTTCGAGCTCTGCCGGGGAACCGCTGGCGTCCAGGCGCAGCGGTCCGGGAGGCGGTCCGGGAGGCGGTCCGGGAGGCGGTCCGGAGGGTGGTTGTTGGGGGACGTTGACGACGTTGACCTGGTGGGCGGACGCGCCGGCGGTGGCGACGTCGAGGTTGCGGCCGTGCGCGACGCCGGTCGCTGCGGCCCGGACGGCGTTGGCCTGGCCGGCGATGAGGTCGC